>JAWXBG010000127.1:0-11574 GCA_034439875.1 Flavobacteriales bacterium | reverse complement strand
CCAGGTATCATTGCAATACACTGAAACAACCCGATGGTAAAGGCTTTGCGATAGGTTACCTCTGTCTCCGTTTTTGGGTTGAGGTACTTGTCGATGAAAATCAAAACCACTCCACCGATCAATAAAGAAATAGCAACAATCATAACTGAGCCCAACATAACATCGATGTAATCGTCGAGTAAAAAACCAAGTATAGCAGCGGGTATGAAAGCAACCAACAAATGAAAATAGAAACCAATACTTTGAAAAAATCTTTTCCAATACAATACCACAACACTCAAAATGGCGCCGAACTGTATATTGATGATCAAGGCCTTGCTGAATGCGTCGGGCTCTATACCCAACAAATGTTCGGCAATGATCATATGACCCGTACTGCTAATAGGCAAAAACTCAGTTAACCCTTCTACAATGGCTATGATGATAACTTCGAGAAGCGTCATAGACCCCTATTTCTTTTTGTAGGGTAATGACTCCTCAGTGGCACCCGCACCGGTCTTTTTTGGTTTGTACATGATGGAATATCCCATAATTCCAAATCCGATAAGTACCAAAATGGGGGCAACGGTAATTCGTCGCTTAGAGAAAATTTCCATGCTAAACTCATTGGGATTCGGACTTCCGCCACCTGCCATCAATGCAAATCCAATGATCAGAACGGCTATGCCTATCAAAAGAATAATAAAGTTCTTTCTCTCAAATGGAAATTCTTCCTGTTGTTGCTTCTGCGGTGGGGTGTCTAATCTTGCCATGGGTATGTTATTGGGGCAAAGATGGGGGAAAATGGAGGTGGTGAGGACATCGAAATTCAAATTTATCCAATATGCCTTTGCTTCTAAAATAGCAATACACTCACGGTTCAGGAGATATTCTTACTCCTAAGAAAGAGACAAGAGCTTGGCGCGTTTTGCGCATTTACCCATTCCACGCACTCAGACCAAAGCCTTCAAATTATACCAATCTCAATTAAACCCGGAATCCGCATTGGAAATCTATTGCAGCGCTAACCCTGTATATGCCGTTGCTGTTTATGTTTAGTTCAAAAAGCGAAACGAAATTGAACTATCACCTAAATCCAAACGGTATTATCTCCTGCCCGGATACACTGTCTTTCTTTTTTCCGGATCAGACTCAAGGTATTTCACCACCACTTTGGTCCCTTGTTCATACATCGGTTGACCCTCGCAGCGCTCTTCTGCTTTGAAACTGTGTTTTTGGCCCTTGTTGTCATAAAACTCAATGAGTGGGTAAAAATATCGCTTGCCCCCCTCTTGGGTGGCCATCCAGTTGGTAATAATGCCTTCAGATTTTTGGGATGAAGTGGCTAACTGAATGTCTTTGCGAAACTTCCAATAAATCGCTCCACCTATCACTATCACAGAGCTCGCAATTACCAGTATTTCCTTGGTTGATTCTTCCATTGGACAAAAATCGGGAAAAATACTTGAGCAAGAGTTTGTCGAGGCAATAAATTAAAATTGTGATGTGTTTGGCCTAACCTTTGCCAATATATTCAACCATGAAAACACTCGCACTCATATTATTTGTACTGGTCAGTTTTTGTTCCTACGCTCAAATAGGCAAAAAGGAGCTTAAAACGGACAGCGGAAAAGTGATCATCCACTATTTCCAAGGCGGGAAAACAATCAGCACCAAAGAGTGGACAGATGCACAAAATGCTTGGGGTACGTCGTGGGCATACAATAAAGAAGGCAAAATAATCTACGAGGGACAAACAAGAAATATTGGCGGTCATGCCAGCGTCTGGTTCAAATATTACTCCAACGGAGGGATAGCCCTTGCAGAATATAGCTCTGCTCCGGATGGCGGTATCCAATGGCACAAGAGTAAAACAAGTTTCGATGAATACGGCACGCGATTGTCTCACGATGAATGGGGTCATGATGATGATGGTATTTATCCCGGCCCGGGAGTGAAGATAACCAGCCCTACCAAGCCCTACGCGCCAGATGTGCCTCTTGAAGAGCCCGTGCAAAAGCAGGAAGTTGTTGAGTGTCAAAAACTGTTTGCCAATGACTTTTTTGTAGTAAACAATACGAAACATGCAATGCGTGCAGAAATAAAACCGAAACACCCCTCCCCTGGATTTAAGGAGTCTACTTATACGCTTGCGCCCGGCGATACTATTAAAGTTGGAACTTATTCAATGGGTGAAGTTTTTGAAACTCCGGAAAAACATGCTAGCTGGATTCTCCAAAGAGTGACATTGAAGAAAAAGAAAAAAGAACTTAGAGCTCAATTTGTAGTGAATGAGCGAATCCTAAATCCGGAAACAAAAGAGTACTACCTAACCATTCACAATTGGAAAAAATAGCCCGCAAATGGAGCCCGCAAAAAACAAAAAACCCCGGCCTAAGCCAGGATTCCTTGTTTGGTTGTTTTGGTTAAATTATGGCGGGGTTCAAAACTTTAAAATCGTTCGTTCACCGGTCGACTCGTCTACAATTTCGACAAGTGATCCGGTAGCATATCTTCTTTCTGAAAGCTGAATCGTTTCATTATAATACTGCGCTACTCTTGGGCTAATAAGCTGTTGTCCCAAGGTGTTCCATGCGCAAATTCTAAGTGTGCGTGGATAATCTAAATTGAATCGCAACTCAATTCCATTATCTCCCAATAAACCAAATATTTGTGCCGATAGGTTCACATCACTTTCACCTGTTTTTTTGATGGTCAATGTTTTTGTCATGCGCGAAATACAATCCACATCTCCTCCTTCTAATACGACTTCATATTCTCCGGCCTTGTTGTATAGGTGCGATGGATTGTCGTCTACCCTCAGAACGGTGCCATCGCCGAAACTCCATGTAAATTCCTCTGAGGCAACGCTGGTGTTATAAAAGTCGACGAGTACAGCTCCGTTTTTCAATTCAAATTCGTTTCCAAATGTTTCGAAGCTCGCCTCCAAATCACTCGACGCAGGCACCTCCACAATTTCAGTTGATGAGCAGCCATTTGCGTCTGTCACCATCACCAAATAAGCTCCTGCATGAACATCGTTGAGTTCAGTTCCTACGAAACCATTCTCCCAAACCACGTGATATGGAGCCACTCCTCCTTGAACTGACACTAGCGCGATGCCATCAGTATTTTGAGGACAAGATTCCGCCTTTGCAGAAACTCCCAGCTCCATTTGTTGGGGTTCAGGTATAAACAGATTTGCGTGTGTGTCCGAACAGTATCCGTTGTCTTCTATTACCACCTCGTAGTAGCCGGCAGCTAGTCCACTTATCACATCGCGATCATAAACGTTTTCTACTTGACGCACGCGTTTTCCTTCTACATCGGACCAAATCACATTCCACGGCCCATCTCCTTCTCCGCGAATCACCACTGATCCGTCTGCGTATCCATAGCAACTAGGAGATATTACTTCTGCTATTGCCTGCGGTCCTATTTCTAGAAAAAATCTTCCCGGGTATACACCTCGAGCCAACTCTAAATTGATATAATCCTGTTCGTTGATGGCAAATACTTCTTGTGTAAATGAGTCGCGAAAAACAACACAAGAACCTTCGCTAAACTCTGGTGCTCCGTTCCAACTAAACGTGTAAACGGCATCTTCAGGAACTTCTATGTGAAGCGGTATTGTCATTGCAACATTTGTTCTTTCTAGAGAATTGATTGATAGATCTGCTCCGTTACCACTAATGCTTGCGAGAAATGGAACCTCAATTGGCGATTTAATTTTCAACGCGTCTTCGGTGTCCACAAATTCTAGATTCGCACCTTTTCTCCAAACTATTGTCGTTTCATCTTCGCCCCTCACATTGTGAATTTTCAATCGAAGAATACTGGTTTCAACTATCTTTTCAGTTTCCTCAACTCTTGAAATCACTTTCGCGTCTTCCGAAATCGAGAGAATCGGGCTCGCGCCATTTGCCTTTACCAAAAACGACTCGCAAGAATTAATCTGAGGGCTACCGTTCAGATTTCCAATGCCATCTACATAGCTTGAGTACTGGCCTTTTTCAGAATTCCACTTGTAAAGAGCATTCGAAATATTTGATTTCGTCCATGCTTCCGAGTCCCAATTGATTGCACTGGCATATGGATTGCCGACAGCATTCCATCCATCACTTTCTGCGTTTTCACTTTTTGTAAACGTAACAGGTAATGATTGATTGCCTTTAAATATTGCACCATGCACATCAACAAGTATAACACCCGGATTGGCAAATACCATGTATCCGCGTTTGTTTATCAATGGTGTGTTTAATAGAGAGATTCCTTTCAGACTCTCTTCAAAATTTCCGGGATCAGACTCTTCGTATAAGCGAATATTGTTAAAAGGATATGATGGATAATCTGCTCCTGGAAACCCCGTTGTAATAATGTCGTCGTTCCAGTCAGCACCTGTGTTGCCCTGCACGGGAGAAGAAAGATTAATCCATGATTGCGCAAGTGTGTGATAATAGCTTTGAACCGTTACATTGTTTTTTACATCGGCTCCGTTTTTCAAGGGTCCGATCATAGCGCTTCCTTTTTCATTGCTCAACAATACTAGTTTGCCTGCAGTCTTAAAGTCTCCACGATTGACCTGAAGCAAGTGCTGCAGCTCCACACCCGGGCCTTCAATAGACAATGCTACTTTGTTGTTGGAAACAATCTCGTAGAGCACAACCGGTTTATCTCCTCGAATAAATTGTTCTTCATCACCTTGAAAAAACAATCTGCTTTCACCGCAAATGATGTTGCCATTATTAGTCAGGTTCTTTGAAATAAACCATGAGGCATTACCCAAATCGAGGTTTGCGTTTTCTTCTATCGTTAGATGTTGGGCATAAATGGTTTTGAGATCACACAGCACGTTTACTCCACTTATAACAGTCAAATTGCCGGGTTCAACACCAAGAGGAAGATTGCCGGGAGCTTCATTTAGGCTAGTTGTCCAAATTGGATCTGAAATTTTCCCGTCAGCAACAGCATAGTACGTGATAGATCGCTGGCGGATGAAAAGCTCATTCTCTCCGGTCGACCTTTCCACGCTCAACAATGCTCCGGGTTCGTGAGCTTCCAATGCATCTATTGGCGATGTTTCGAAAGGCTTGGGCCTCTCATTTTGTGCTATGGCGGAAAAAGCGATAGCACCTAACAACTGAATACATAAGATACGTTGAATAGTCTTCAGATACTTCATTTTAATTGTATATAAGGTCGGTTTTGTACGCATCTATGTGGCAAAGAGTTTCGATGCGCCGGAGCAATAGCTCGCTTTTGCGCAGAATAGACTGGAAACTCAAGTCAACATTCGGGGGCACCTCTAGAAAAAGAGGCTTTGTAAAAAAGGGCTAAAAAGTAACAGGGCAACCCGAAGATTGCCCTGCCTAACCTAACTTTAAACATACACCGTCACGAATGACGATGCTGCATCTTTAAATTCTTATTTTACGAAAAGGGTGGTGTAAGTGCTTTCACTATTGCCGCAAATATGAGTACAAAAAATAGGCCGTTTATGCCTCATTTAAGGAGATTTGAACCTTCGAATGTGGATAGGGGGGAATTAGGCAGTGAGGTATTAGGCAGTATAGATGCATCAGTTCCGTAGAAAAGGAATCTTACTCGTCAGCAGTATACCGCAGTTCGTAGGAACTGCATCTTACTACCTTCGCGCTTCAATGAAAGGCATTATTATCCATTCCATCGCCTACGGAGACTATAGTCGTATTGCACATATCTTGCTCGAAACGGAGGGATTAAAATCTTTTATGGTGCGCAAGGGCAAAGGCAATCGAAGTAAAAATAATCACCTCCTAGCGCCTCTCACTATAGTAGAACTAGAAGCGCATTTGCGCGAAAACGCGAACATTCATAACCTTACACAGCTCAACTCTGCTTATGCTTTTCAATCTATTCCTTTCGATCCTGTAAAAGCTTCTATTGCTCTTTTCTGTAGCGAGTTGTTGCACAAAACTTTGCACAACGACTACATCAATGTCGGTCTTTTTAAATTTATTTGCAATTCTGCCATTGCCCTTGATCAAGCTGCTAGTCCTGCAAATTTTCCAATTGCATTTCTCTGTGGATTATGCTCACATTATGGTTTTGAAATCCAATTGCTCGATGTTCAAGCCAAGCGGTTTGATCTTGCCTCGGGCGAAATTTCCTCTGGTTTTTCTGCCCAACCTTCATTGCTCAATGAAAGAGAATGCGCTGTGCTGGCCGCATTGGCATCAACAGATAGCGATGTTTTTTCTATCGCTGCAAACCAAACGGAACGCCGCAATATTACCGAAACGCTCATCGCTTATCTCAAACAACATCTCGATATGCGCTTCGAAATCAAGTCCACTTCAGTACTGCACGAGGTTTTTTCCGATTGATCTTTGTTCAACGCAGATTTTGCACTTGAAATCAATTAAATCACTGAAAGTTTGCAATGACGGGCACTTTCAATTAAAAGTCTTGCGAGAGCTAAACTCCTTTTTGCCTTTACGCTTTTCAATTGCAAAATCTGGGATAACGAAACATGTGTCGGTGAACATCATTTTTCAAAAACAAAAGTGATTCATTCTCATTGTCCAGCTTTCGAATATTTTTCTTTAACTCATCTTCAAAACAGGTGAACTTAGATTCATCTTTGTCGCCCAAGAAGAATAAATGAGATTCGCAGATGTAATAGGACAAGACGATGTGAAGAGAAGGCTTCGCTCGTCTTTTCGTGAAGGGAGAATTGCCCATGCCTTACTTTTTCTCGGTCCTGAAGGAAGTGGTGCTCTATCAGTCGCTCTTGCTTTTGCACAATATGTTTTGTGTACAAAAAGAACTGAGGAAGACTCCTGTGGGGAATGCCCTTCTTGTCGAAAAATGAATTCACTTCAACATGCGGATCTGCATTTTTCGTTTCCCTACTTCAACATTCATTCGGCTCCGAGAGAAACTTATTCTGACGATTACTCTGCAAAATGGAGGGCCGCAATACTCGAAGATCCCTACCTCGATCTTGATGCATGGAGAAGCCGCTTGACAAGCGAAAACAAGCAATTCCAAATCCCTGTATCCGAAGCTGGAAACATCGTCAGAAAACTTGCTCTGAGATCCTACGAAGGGGACTACAAGTTCATGGTCATCTGGGCTGCCGATATGATTAAGAATGACACGGCTAATAAGCTGCTCAAAATCATAGAAGAACCCCCTGATCATACCCTGTTTTTCCTGGTAGCACATAGCACAGAAAATATGCTGGCTACTATTTTATCGAGAACACAAGTTGTCCAGGTTCCTCGCCTCCGAGATCAAGATATTGAAAATGGATTGATTCAAAATGGTGTAGACCCCGAAAAGGCTGCACAGATAGCGCATTACACTCAGGGCGACTGGTTTCGTTCAAGACAATTGGCCGCAGCGCAAGACCCGAATGCGCTTTTCTTCGAACAGTTTCAGCGCTGGATGCGAATGTGCTACTCGCGCGATGCAATTGCCATTATACGTTGGGCCGAAGAGATGACGGACCTATCGCGCGATGATCAAAAGCACTTTCTGACATATGCCCTCGACCAAATCAGGCAAAACCTAATTCTCAACTATGCTGGAGAGGAGTTGGCCAGAATGAGCGACAATGAAAAGGCCTTTTCAATTAAATTTTCTCGCTTCATAAACGACCTCAATGCGCAGCAACTCATGGAGGTACTGAATGATGCACACTTGGATATCGGCCGAAACGGATACGCTAAACTCATTTTTTCAGACCTTTCCTTCAAAACCCACAAACTGCTCACCAGGGAGGCGCAGTAGCAGCCTTTTCGCCTTCTGAAGCAAAATTGGATTTTTTCCACTAAGTTTGACAGATTATATCAGAGAAGTCTGCGGAACTACATTTTTAATGTTTGTGCAGCAAATCACTTCCGGACAATAGAGAAAGATAACAAAATAATATGGGTTGTTCAAGTTGTAGTACTAGCGGGGGTCTTCCCACAGGTTGTAAGAATAACGGCGTTTGCGGCACTTATGGCTGCAATAAACTGGAGGTATTCGATTGGCTTTCTGGCATTGCTTTGCCCGATGGACAAAAAGCATTCGACATCGTAGAAGTCAGATTCAAAAATTCTAGAAAGGGATATTATCGAAACTCCTCCGGACTAGAGCTATATCCAGGAGATGTGGTTACGGTAGATGTTAGTCCTGGTTTCGACATCGGGGTTGTGTCTGTAACCGGTGAACTGGTGAAGATGCAGATGAAGAGGAAGGATGTGAAAGACAACTTCGAGCTCAAGAAAATTCTGCGCAAATCGAAGCAAGAGGAAATTGAAAAATGGCAAGAAGCGCGTTTGAGTGAAAAAGCCACCATGATGCGCGCCCGAACCATTGCAACTGAGCTTCGTCTTCAGATGAAACTGAGTGATGTGGAATATCAAGGCGACAAAACACGCGCAACTTTTTTCTATACCGCCGAAGACCGCGTTGATTTTCGCGAGTTAATAAAAAGATTCGCCGAAGAATTCCGGGTGAAAATAGAAATGCGTCAGATCGGGTATCGCGCTGAAGCAGGACGATTGGGCGGCATTGGTTCGTGTGGCCGCGAGCTTTGCTGTTCTACTTGGTTAACCGATTTTAGGTCGGTAAGCACGAGCGCAGCGAGGTATCAGCAACTTTCTTTGAATCCAACTAAGCTGGCTGGTCAATGTGGCAAACTGAAATGCTGCCTGAATTACGAGCTCGATCAATATGTGGAAGCAGTAAAAGATATTCCTTCTGCAAACACTCGCCTGCAACTGGCCAAAGGGACTGCATATCATTTTAAGACAGACATTTTCCGTCGAATGATGTTTTTCACGGTTGAAGGACACGAACACGAATCTCCTGTTGCCCTTTCTGTGAGCGCTGTGCACGAAATACTTGCCCTCAATAAATCAGGGAACAAACCGGAAGACATCCATGAGTTTGTTCTCGAAGAAGAGGTTAAAGAAGAAGAGTCTACTTATGGAAATGTAGTTGGACAGGATAGTCTTACTCGATTCGACCAAAAGAAAAATAGAAAGAAAAAGGGTGGCTCAAAACCCGGAGCAAATGCTCAGCCTAAGTCTGCTCCCCAAGGAAATAGACCCAACCAACCTCAAGGCAATCGTCCTCCTCGCCCTGAAGCAAATAGACCTCCTCGCAATGATGGTGGCAAACCACAAGGTGAAAGATCCCCACGTGCTGATGGACCAAAACCTGAGGGCGGAAGTCCTCCAAATGGCAACAAACCTCAACAGGGAGAAAGAAAACCACAAGGTCCTCGCCCTCCTCAAGGCGATAAACCGCAAGGTGAAAGACCTCAGGGTCCTCGTCCACCAAGACCTGAGGGAGGTCCTCAACAAAATGAAAACCGCAGGAGAGGCGACAATAGAAACAAACAAGAAGGCAAACCCCCGGAACCACCGTCGACATGAGGATCTACATTTCTCTCATTGTTCTTCTTTTTTCATTGCTTTTATTTTCCTGCGATCCCTCGTCTCTGTTCGAAGAGAATGTTGAGGTCCCCGGTGCTCTGTGGCATAAGGACAGTTCTTTTCACTTTACTTTTGAGATAACCGATACCGTAAGTCTATACAATTTTTATATGAATGTTCGCAACAGCGAATCTTACGGTTACAGCAATCTTTACACATTCAATGAGCTCTCTTTTCCAAATGGAAAAAAAGCAGTTGATACTCTCGAGTGCACTTTAAGCGATCCAACAGGTAGGTGGTATGGAAAAGGATTAGGAGATCTATATGAAAGCAGGCATATCTACAAAGAGGGAATACGCTTTCCTTTAACCGGTACTTATCACATCCGAGTTTTTCAGGCAATGCGCACCGACCAACTCAATGGTATAAATGATATTGGTATTCGCATTGGTAAATACGGTATCAAATAGGACTGAATCTCTCGATCGTTTATTTCTGATTCTGTGTTAAGTGTCAAGTAAAATTTTATCAATTTGTGGTTTGAGCTACGTCGGCCAGCGATAACCGGCCCGATTTATTTCGGCCCCATCCAATTTGGAACCTCTAAAAACCTCTTTCCCGTTTCAACCAAATTCCGAATTATTGTGAATTCTGATAAATTCATTCCGGCCAAATTTTCTCGACTCTTCTAACCCGGAATCGGTGCTTTACTCAACATTTTTATTCCCGCGACTAATTTGTCCAAATCTGCCAAACTCGTATAAACATGCGGTGTAACACGTATACCATTTACTTTTTGGTAGGTAATGGCAACCGTGTGCACTTTCACTTTCTCGAATAAAAAGATTTCGATCTGAGCCGCTGTCCATCCTTCAAATCCCATATTCGCAATGGCGCATGAGTACGCTGCTCCTTGAGGCGAATAAAACTTGATACCCGGAATGTCTTTCACCTTTGAAGTCCAGTATTCTTTCAAATATCTCAATCGCGCTTCCTTGCGTTCATCGCCAATCATGTTGTGAAAATCAATCGCGGCTGATATGGCCATTTCACTCGCAAAGGATCTTGTGCCGAGCGATTCAAATTTTCTGATGTCCTCGCCATCGGGTGTGTCATTGCTCAGCAGGGCCCAAATATTTTTAATCTTATCCTTTTTAATGTAAAGCAACCCGGAACCAAATGGCGCGCATGTCCATTTGTGCAGGCTAGTGGCATAATAATCGGCCCCCGTGTCGCTGATCTTGTGTTTTACATGTGCAAACGAATGAGCTCCATCTACAATCACTTCGCATCCTTTTTCATGTGCGATATCTGCAATCTTTTTTGCCGGAACAATCTGTCCTGTCCAATTAATGAGGTGCGTTATATGCACCACTTTCGTCTTGGGTCCAATGGCCTTTCGGTACATGTCTACTATGTAGTTGTCGTCCTCAAAAGGAAGTTGTGGGTCTATCCATTTAAGAACTATGCCCTCGCGTTTTTCTCTCTGTCGCCAAGCATTCATCATATTTGGATAATCGTATTTGCTCAAAACAACCTCATCTCCGGCTTTAAGATTTAGTCCAAATATGATCGTGTTTAATCCTTCTGTCGAATTTCTGTTGATCGCTATTTCCTCCGCATCGCATCCGGCGAGTAATGCAAGTTTCTGTCTCAATGGTTCTCGACCTTGATCCAGAGTGCGCCACATATAAAAACTGGGGCCTTCATTGCTCATTTCATAATACCTGATGTGTGCATCTTGAACTGATTTTGGTTGAGGACTTACACCTCCATTATTCAAGTTTATTATATTCGTTGAAATGGTAAAACACATGCGTATTTGATTCCAAAAATCTTCATCAGTTACAAGTTCTTCGGCGCTTTTTTCTGAATAGGGGAGCCTTGAGTTTGCGCGCAAGTTCCCATTGTTAAGAATAGATGGCAATACAACGGCTCCTGCTAATGCGCTTGCCTGCGCGAAAAAATTTCTGCGACTTGTCATGGTTATCGGTTTAGATTGCTCAAAGTAAAGGATTTCAAGACACGGTAGGAATAAGACGGTTTGGATTTATGTAATAGTTCAATTTCACTTCATTGAACTAAACATGCATCGCAACGGTATTTACCACGGCATGCACGACCTGCAGCGCATTGCCCAAAACAGACCACCCATGCGGATTCTGGGTTTAATTTATTTGAT
>JAWXBG010000126.1:0-5320 GCA_034439875.1 Flavobacteriales bacterium | reverse complement strand
CCGATAGAGTAGCTGTTATAGGCCAATGAAGTGAAACGGTATTGGACTATTACAGATACCTAAGCGGGATACCTAAACGGTATTACAACAGATACCTTCAATTTGGGGAGTGACAAAATGGGTTTTTTCGATTGAAAAATAGATTCGAAAGGTGAGAAACGAACTTTCTTGTATACTTGTTCGCCTTAATCAACCACAAAAAAAGACAGCTTATGAGTAATTTATGGAAAAGAAAACCGCTTGGTGCTTTATTGAGAGAAGCAGCCGGAGAATCGGGAGGACTGAAACGAACCTTGGGTCCAACATCTCTGGTAGCCTTAGGAATAGGAGCCATTATCGGCGCTGGTCTTTTTTCAATTACAGGGGGTGCAGCAGCAAATAATGCGGGACCGGCTGTAACGATCTCTTTTATAATAGCAGCTTTAGGATGTGGTTTTGCTGGTCTGTGTTACGCAGAATTTGCATCCATGATTCCTGTAGCCGGAAGTGCATATACATATAGTTATGCCACTATGGGTGAATTTATGGCATGGATAATTGGATGGGACTTGGTATTGGAATATGCTGTGGGTGCCGCAACGGTATCTATCTCTTGGTCGCGATATCTTGTCAAATTCCTCGAGTATTACGATGTGCATCTATCGCCGAAAATGACCATGTCGCCTTTCGACTCCGTGACAACTCAAACAGGAGAAGTAATTCATGGAATGGTAAATCTACCTGCCGTGTTTATTGTTGTGTTGATGTCGCTTGTGTTAATACGCGGAACCAAAGAGTCGGCATTCGTAAATGGATTTATCGTGACTCTGAAAGTAGCGGTAGTACTTATATTTATTGGATTGGGTTGGAGTTATATTGATACAGCCAATTACACACCTTACATTCCTGAAAATACCGGAGAGTGGGGATCATTTGGCTGGAGTGGGGTATTGCGAGCTGCGGGTATCATCTTTTTCGCGTACATAGGATTTGATGCCGTATCAACGGCTGCCCAAGAGGCGAAGAATCCAAAGCGAGACATGCCGATTGGAATTCTGGTTTCTTTGGCGATTTGTACCGTGCTGTATTTATTGTTCGCTCACGTGATGACCGGTGTTACACATTACACTTCGTTCGCCGGGCAAGATGGAATAGCTCCTGTAGCCGTTGCCATCGAACACATGGGTATATTGGGGGCTGATGGTGTAATAACTCCCGATTACCCTTGGCTCAATAAAGCGATAATTATAGCTATTCTTGCTGGTTACGCTTCGGTAATTATGGTAATGCTTCTTGGTCAAAGCAGGGTATTCTTCTCTATGTCGAAGGATGGTTTGATTCCACCAGTATTTAGTAAAATTCATAAGAATTTTAGTACACCTGCAAAAAGCAACCTCTTGTTCATGTTGTTTGTGAGTTTGTTTGCCGCATTTGTTCCAGGTAGAGTTGTTGGCGAAATGACAAGTATCGGAACTCTCTTCGCATTTATATTGGTTTGCCTTGGTGTATTGGTGATGCGTTATCAAATGCCGAATGCACCTCGCGGGTTTAGAACACCATTCGTTCCTTGGGTGCCTATTTTAGGGATAGTAGCTTGTTTGGCAATGATGGTTTCATTGCCAGGTGACACTTGGCTTCGACTTCTTTTGTGGCTTGCTTTGGGCTTTGTGATATACTTCGCTTATGGCATAAAGAATAGTAAACTACAAAAAGGTGAGGACGATCACCACGACGAAGAACAGCGATCATATGGTAAAAAGTAGTGTTTGAGCACTTATTTAAAACCGGTCGAAAGGCCGGTTTTTTTTATACCGAATTTTAAGATATGCTTCTTCATCGAATCGCCGTTGGAAGAGATAAAGTACTTTAGATAATGTTATACCAATTCTGCTAGCTAAATAGTCTAAACTATTTTATAAGCATGAAGTGGTAAATACCTTCAAAGTAGCTGTTAAAGGCCAACGGAGTGAAAAGGAATTGGACTATTACAGATACATAAACGGCATTAATTGGCAGGGACTTGCATAAAATAAGTAGCCCCGATCGTTATCGGGGCTATCTTCTTGCTTAACCTTAATTAACCTTAACTACTCTTGTGAGAGAAGTCTTAATGCGATTGTTTTATTTAACCAAATGAAACATTCTACATGGTCTTTAACGGGAGCGATTCTTTGGAGGTTTCACTTTTTTTGAAAAAAGTCAAAATATTTTTAGTTTTTGAGGAATGACAGGGGGTGTAGGGGGAAAATTTTTGGAATGCGAATATTCCGAGAGGGTTTTTCAGTGAATTTGCCTATTATTTCGAATCTCTGATCGGGCATTGTGCTGCGGAAAGAATATTCCTACATTTTTATAATCTTTTGCGATTGCAAAATTTTCTCATTTTCCCTCAACACCACGATGCACTCTCCTGCAGCATACCTTCCATCTCCCAAATATAAGTCATGTCCGATTCAGTTGGTGCGAACCCATCTACCAATCTGCCCGTAATATCATAGAGACTAAACTCCAGTTTTTCTAAGTTCATATCAGTGCCATCGAAATAGATGTAGAAGGATTGCTCCACAGGATTTGGGCCATAGAGGAAGTAATCCGGTTTGGGAATATCTACAATGTTAGGAGGAGAGCAATCCGGGGGAGTGCAAAAATCGTCGCATCCCGGAACTAAGCAGCCGCATCCATCCACTTTTAATATCCAAACTTGTTGACGGGGCAGTTCGAGGCTTGGGTTGTCCTGCCAATTATCGGTAGCTTCACCCACCATGATGTATCCACCATCGCGTGTGGCCTTAAGGTCATACATCTCATGGTAGTCGTATGGGCTATTTACATAGAGGTACTTGCGGTGCCAAAGGAGAGTACCTAGGCTGTCGTATTTCGCTATTATAAGATTGGTATTGTTGTCGTAAGCTAAAGAATCCGGAGGTTCGAGAGGTTCCCAATTGCGGCCGGTACACACGTATCCCCCATCGCAGCTCTTGGTGATACAAGTGAAGCCATCATAATAGTCCAGTTCCAATTCACTATTCCACCATACCAATTCTCCATCAAAATTCAGCTTATAAATCAACTCATTGGAACCATTAACCGGATTTTCCATGTCATCCAGAGTGTTAACACAAACAAAGCCATCAGCGTGAATTACCATTTCCTCGGGATGGCTTGCATTAAACTCTTCGATGTCATCCTTCTGCCACACCAGGTTCCCTTGGGTGTCTAATTTTAGAAACCGCTCGATTGCCCAATTTCCATTTTCAAGAATTTGTGTGGCTCCTGCCACAATCACGCCATCATCCACTGCGCCTAGTGTATAGCAGAGATCCGCATCTTGCCATACATCTTCCACATCCACACCAAAGGAATAATGCCATAGCAAATTACCATCTGAATCGGTTTTGAGAATGATAAAATCATTTCCGGTTTGTTCAGCAGTTGTTTGACAAGCAAAGTAAATACCTATACTATCTGAACTCATGTAGTAGGGTCGTAGCCAAGCCGCCTGAAAGGTTTCAAGGCCATACCATAGAGGAGACTTGAACGACTTTGTTTTTAATGTATCTCCATTGAGGTCATACCAAATCAATGCAATTTTTACTGTGTCTGAATCAGACGTTCGATAGCCTGCTAAAATTGAATTACCATCATTCGAAATAGTGTTGCAGTCATGAACACTCCTATAGGAACGTTGGAATGAACCATATTTTTGGAATATAGTAACTCACCGGAAGGGCTTAACGAGCAAATTAATGCGTCATAGTGGAATCCATCTTCCTTATCAGGGATAACACCCCCAATCCTATATCCTATGTCAATTTCCCATACATTGCTTAATACAGTTACAGTCTCTTCATGAAATCTTAAAGAGAAAGTTTGGGAATAGACATTCGACACCCCGAATACAGATAATAAGATGAATACTACATATTTGAATAATTGACTAATGAATGATTTAAAATTTTCCGGATAAACGGCGGTGAGGATCAATGGTAAACAATTAAGAATAAATGTGATACTGCCTATTTGCTATACCAATTTCGGTATTTCTTAATTTGTTTTGTTTCACCCATTGAGCGTATTCGGAAGTTGTTCTGAATTTTTTTGACCCCATCAGGGATTGGTCAAAAAAATTTCGGTAACAACTTCACGGTTGGTTTTCTAAAATCTCTTTTTTCATGCCGCCTTTTGATACAACACAATTGGTTTTTTGCCTTCTATGCCTTGATGTCTTCTACTACTATACTTGGTCACAAATCTGGCAACCCCTTGATATAATCCAACTCCATTATCGACTGGATGAAGATAAATATATTTCTGCTTGAGCGTTCTGAACCATCTTTCGATGAATGTATTGTCAGTAGCTCGGCCTTTTCCATTCATACTCACCCGAATGTCATTCTCCGAAAGAAAGCTCAACCAATGCTCGCATGTGTATTGACTTCCCTGATCAGAGTTAACAATCTCCGGCTCGCCATGACGCTCAATAGCAGCCTTCAAGACTTCAGTCTGGGTCTCCTTTTCCAGGCTATCAGATATCTGCCAACCTACAATGAATCTGCTGTAAACATCAATGATTGCCGTCAAATACATGAAGCCCTTTTTCATTGGTATGTAAGTGATATCAATAGGCCAAACCTGATTACGCTTCTCGATTTTCATACCACGTAATAAATAGGATCTGATGTACTTCACCTTTCCTCTTCGACTCAGATTCCGCTTTGGAGAAATTGCTTCAATACCCATCTTCCGCAATAGGCGCCGAATTTTTGTCGGACCATATTTCATCTCATGATCCAGAAGCTCATGCATCATACCTAGCACGCCTAATGTAGGATATTCAATAAACAATTCATCCATCTTGCGCATGAGATTCAGATTTTCTTCTGACTCTCCTTTGGGCTTGAAGTATAAATTGCTCCTATTGATCTCTAGAAGTTCTGTCTGCCTAAGAATACTCAACTCGTGGCCTTTCTTAGTCAATTTCAGACGTTCGCTCATAGTGAGGCTTTGCGTAAGCTTTTTTTAAAAAAGTCGTTCTCTACTTTCAACTGACCTATTTGCTGAAAAAGATTGTCCGTTGATTCTGTTGGCTCTGATTCAGACTTTTCCTCTCCAAAAGCAGCCGCCGCGTTTTCAATAAACTCGCGCTTTTCAGGTGGTAATCTGATTAGGATGCACTTCAAACTTCTTGGACAATTCTGTAATTGTCTGTTGTTCATTCAAGGCTTCTATTGCGAGGTTAGCCTTGAATTTTGCTGTGAATTTTCTTCTTGTTCTTTTCATTGCCATCGATTTTATTTTTCAAACTTAACCGATGGTCTAGAATTGTGGCAGTATTACAGAT
>JAWXBG010000125.1:0-25618 GCA_034439875.1 Flavobacteriales bacterium | reverse complement strand
AGGAATGACAAAACGGCATCTCATAACCGCACCTTGGCGCAAGTCTTTTTTGCTCTTCCTCCTTTTATCAAAGTCTAATAATGTAAAAATAAACTGACTATATTTGTCGAAGTACAGAAAGAGCAAAAAAGCCCAGCGCCAAGCCGCCACCCGTTAGCTAGCATTAGAATGAAAACATCTCTACTTATATTACTTGGTTTTACTTTTTGTCTTAACGTCAAGGCCCAAGAGGATACACTGAATGTATGCATTTTAAATAGAGTTGATACAATTGACGTCCAAAGAGTAACAGACCTATTTGATTGCAATTATTTGATAAGTACTGAAAAGAGTCATAATAAATGCCGAATAAAAATTAATGATTCTTTATTTACGGGAAGAATTAGCTATCATATTCTTAGAATAGACGATAGCTTTGAAATTTTTGATGGTGAAATCAACAATGGCCTCATAATAGAAGGAACTGTTCTTAGATATTCATCAGAAGGTAAATTGATTCTTACTGGACAGTATAATGAAAATTGGAAATCAGGTATTTGGACGACCTATTATGTTACTGGAGAAATTGAATCCGTTATGAAGTTTATTAAGTCTGCTGACTACCCAGTTATAGAGTGGGAGTATAATAAGGATGGGCAAGTGACTTATTACAATAACGAACAAAAAGAAATGGAGGAAAGAATAAAAACGACTCGCTAACACTGTATATGAAATCATAGCCGCCTATCGGCAGACTGCGCTTCATATACTAACCGTTATAGCCAATGGTAGGACAACACAACCTTAACATAAAAACAGATAAAAAATGAATAGCCTAAAACAACTTTTGACAATTGTATTTTTACTGACGACCATTTTGACTTTCGGACAGAACAACACTCCAAAGACAGAAGAACAACCTTACATTTAAGTAACCGGGACGGCAGAAAAAGAAGTAATTTCAGACGAGATTTATATTGGAATTATTATCAGGGAAAGATATGTAAACAAGGTCAAAGTGACTATTGAAGAACAAGAAGAAAAACTAAAAGCTGCTGTTAAATCACTTGGCATTGACTTGACAAACTTTTATTTATCAGACGCAAACGCTGACTGTGTGAAAATCCGTTGGCAGAAAAAAGACGTATTAACAAAGAAGGACTACACATTGAAAGTCTCAAATGCCACCTCTGTAGGGCAAGTATTTCAGGAACTTGAAAAGCTTGAAATAACAGATGCTTCAATATCAAAAGTTAGTCACTCAAAAATTGACAGTTTAGGAAAAGAAGTTAGAAATTCGACTATCGCATAAATCCAAACAGTATTAATTTTAAGTAAACCCGAATCACGCGATGGAGATATCGGAATGCATAGGTCGAACTATTACTTTGATCTATCGTGTAGATTCGAGAATCCCGCAGCGCATTAACCCAAGATGCTTCCAATGCGCAATGCGGGATAAGCTGCAAGATCGCTTAGCAAGGTGATTCTCTGGACGAGCACTTCTTGAAATCTGGGTTGAAACAAGACTTTAGACTAAAACAAATTATCTAGAAGTCGATCGTCTACGATATTGGGTAGAGTAACCTTTAGTTTGGGTTCTGATTCCATTGCTCTCTTGGCGGCAAACATAGCCTCTTTGTTGCGCGCCCAACTTCTGCGAGCTATACCATTATTGACATCCCAATGGAGCATACTTCTCAAACGACGATCTGCATCTGCTGATCCGTCGAGCAACATACCAAAACCGCCGTTGATTACTTCGCCCCATCCAACGCCACCTCCATTGTGTAAGCTTACCCAAGTAGCTCCGCGAAACGAATCTCCAACAAAATTCTGAACAGCCATATCCGCTGTAAAAGCACTTCCGTCGTATATGTTCGAAGTCTCTCTATAAGGCGAATCCGTTCCACTCACATCGTGATGATCTCGACCTAGTACAACAGGACCAATTTTTCCTTCGGCTATTGCTTTATTAAAGGCCGCTGCAATCTTTGTTCTGCCCTCTGCATCAGCATATAAAATTCGAGCTTGAGAACCGACGACCATTTTATTTTTTCCCGCTTCTTTGATCCATTTGATGTTATCTTTCAACTGCTGTTTGATCTCCTCTGGAGCATTCAAACTTAGCTCGTGGAGAATATCATGTGCTATTTTATCAGTACTTACAAGATCATTCGGGCTTCCGCTGCAGCAGACCCATCTAAAGGGACCAAAACCATAGTCGAAACACATTGGCCCCAGAATATCCTGAACGTAGCTGGGATATCTAAAATGAATTCCATCATCTGCCATCACATCCGCTCCGGCTCTGGAAGCCTCTAGCAAAAAAGCATTACCATAATCAAAAAAGTAGGTGCCCTTTTGAGTGTGTCTGTTCACAGCATCAGCATGTCTTACCAAAGATTCACGGACTTTCAGTTTGAATAATTCCGGATCCTTGACCATCATCACATTGCTCTCTTCAAACGACAGACCTGCAGGATAATATCCTCCTGCCCATGGATTGTGTAGAGAAGTTTGGTCACTTCCCAAATCAATCGTGACATTTTCTTCGTCAAACTTTTCCCATAAATCAACCACATTTCCTACATAAGCAAAACTGACGATAGACTTTTCCTTAACTGCCTTCTTCACTTGTTCTACAAGCGAATCCAGATTATCCGTCACCTTGTCTACCCATCCCTGCTCATGTCTTTTGTATGCAGCTTTGGGGTTTACTTCAGCCGTTACCGAAACTACTCCTGCAATATTTGCAGCCTTAGGCTGAGCGCCGCTCATTCCGCCCAGGCCCGCTGTAACAAACAATTTACCTCCCAAATCATTTGATGACCCTGCTAATTTCCGCCCGGCATTCAGCACTGTAATCGTTGTGCCATGCACAATACCTTGTGGACCAATATACATATATGAGCCTGCGGTCATCTGTCCGTATTGGGTAACACCTAAGGCATTGAATTTCTCCCAATCATCCGGCTTCGAATAATTGGGTATCATCATTCCATTGGTCACTACAACCCTCGGTGCATCTTTGTGCGATGGAAAAAGTCCGAGGGGATGTCCGCTATACATCACCAAAGTTTGGTCTTCCTCCATTTCAGATAAATACTTCATCACAAGTCGATATTGTGCCCAGTTTTGAAAGACTGCCCCATTGCCACCATAAGTGATGAGTTCGTAAGGATGCTGAGCCACTCGGGGATCAAGGTTATTGTCGATCATCAGCATTATAGCTGCTGCTTGTAAACAACGAGCTGGATAATTCTCTATAGGCATTGCCTCAAATCGCCTTTGCGGACGGTATCGATACATGTAAATGCGACCATAGGTTTTAAGTTCATCTGCAAACTCAGGCGCCAATATTTCATGCAATTCTTCGGGAAAATATCGCAGAGCGTTTCTCACTGCAAGCCTCTTTTCCTCAGCAGACAGGATGTCCTTACGGACAGGGGCTCTGTTGATGTCCGCCTCAAAAATTAAAGGTTTTGGCAGATAAGTAGGAATGCCTTCGCGAAGCAATTCTACAGTATTCGCGGGATGTACAATTGTTTGATTAGGATTCATGCAGCAAAAATAAGCATGGTAGTGCCGAAGCGATTAGCACAAAACTCACTTGAATTTACCGGTTCGCTTATCGAAACCGTAGGGGCAATGCTTGCAGCCACTTTGACAGCAATAGCCGCGTTTTAGGTGGAATTGTTCAGTAAAAATCATGTACCCTTCCGGAGAATAGTAATAATCGCCTTCATCCAAATGGCGAAAAGG
Source organism: Flavobacteriales bacterium (assembly GCA_034439875.1). Taxonomy (GTDB): domain Bacteria; phylum Bacteroidota; class Bacteroidia; order Flavobacteriales_D; family Sanyastnellaceae; genus JAWXBG01. The sequence goes on along the minus strand of JAWXBG010000125.1, from coordinate 21,874 downwards.
CTTCACCGGCTCATTTTCTTCTGACATAGCTCTAACTAAGGTTTGTAAATTTCGGAACTTCGGCAAAAAGAACAGTTGAATTCAAAAAATGTTTTAAACGTTAGAAGAGCTTTCATCTGTTCATCATTTTGAGTAAGGTTATATACCAACATATTATCTATCGTGACTGTTCAGGCACTGATATACAATTCACGGTAAAACGTCTGGATATGATACATCCTACCATCAATGGCAACAAGTGGTACAAACTCAAATACAACATCGAAGCAGCCCTCAAACTTGAAGTTCCTCGCATACTCACATTTGGCGGTAGTCACAGCAATCACATTTATGCTACTGCAAGTGCGGGAAACCACTATGGCATTGAAACCGTTGGAGTAATAAGAGGGGAAGACGGCGACAGCGAAACACTCAAGTTTGCCCGAGAAATGGGAATGCACCTTCATTTTATCAGCAGAACTGAATACCGCGAAAAAAACGAAAAAGAGAATATTGGAAAACTCGAAAAACTCTTCGGTCCCTTCCATTTAGTGCCGGAAGGTGGATCGAACAAAGAAGGTGTAAACGGGTGCATGGAAATATTGAGTGAAGAAGACAAAGAATACGACAATATTTTTGTGGCCTGCGGAACAGGGGCCACCCTTGCTGGCATAGCACTTTCCGCCTCCGGCAAACAAACCATATATGGTGTATCGGTTCTCCGGAAAGGTGACTTTTTAGAGCGAGATGTTAAAAATCATATCATAGAACACCTAAAAGAAGTTTCGATGGTTTCCAATTTCAAGATTTTAACGGAATATCATTGTGGAGGCTACGCTAAATGGAACCAGTCATTGATCAATTTGATAGGTGAAATGCACTTTGAGTTTCAACTACCTCTTGATCAGGTTTACACCGCCAAAATGATTTCCGCCTTTCTTGATATGTCAACGAAAGGCGAAATAGACATCACTCAAAAAAGCTTGTGCATTCATACAGGCGGATTGCAGGGCAGAATTAAAGAGGCTATTTTTTCTTAAGCCAAAGTTCAGGATTTAGGGGAGTTCCTCCTTCTGCAGTGACCTTCCAAATTTCGAGGTGCGAAACATTAGCTTCGCCATCATTCATCACTGTTCCAATCTTTTGCTTCACAGATACCTTGTCTCCCTTCTTCACAGAAACGGATGACAATTTTCCATAGACAACCTTGTAGTTTCCCTTTGTGACGATCACATTTTCCCCATACCCATCTATATAAAACACTGAAGTCACTTCGCCATCGAAAATAGCATTCACCATAGCGCTTTTTTCGGTGGTAAAGTCTACACCATTGTTGTTAAAGAAATTGTCGGGCACACTAGGGTGGGGTTGCTTGCCAAATTTCCCGGTAATGATTCCGGTGTTTACAGGCCAAGGCAGTCCACCTTTGTTCTTTTCAAAATCAGAGCTTGCAATTTTTACTTCAGGCGCCACTTCCAGTTTTGGAGCAACAACCACTTTTCCTGCATCGTCTATCTTCGGCGCTGGCTTGGGCTTTGAACGGTTCATTTCGTCCTCGATGATCTTTTTTATTTTATTCGCCAAATCGATGCTCTCTTTCTCTTGCTTTTTCACCTTCTCGCGAAGTTTCTTCTCTTCACTCTTCAATACCGACAATTTCTCCTGTTGCTTCTTTTTATCCGTGTCGATCTTATTCTTCTCCTCCGCTTTGGATTGTGCAAACTGTCTTCTATCTGTTTTCACATTTTCCAACTCATTCAAGTTCTGCATGATTTGTTCTTGAGTTTGAGCGATCATCTCAACCTGCTTCTTCCTTGAATCGGCATAGTGCTGAAGAAGCTTCATCCTCTTGTAAGCCTGATTGAAATCGGTTGCAGCAAACACAAACATGAGTTTGTCGTAGGACGATCTGTTTTTGTATGCTTGAACAACCATTCGCGCATATTCGTCTTTCATCGAATTCAATTGCAATTCTAGTCTTCGCAGAGTCTCCTCCTTCCTTTGGATTTCTCCTTCAATACCGTTGATTTCTGTATTTATAGTAGAGAGTAATTCCTCTCTCAAGCCAATCTGTTCAGACAAAACCTGCAACTGATTTGTTGTGATCTTTTGCTGCTGCTCCGATTCGCTAATCAACTTTTTGGTGACCTCAATCTTTTTGGTCAAATCGTCCTTCTTCTTCTGCAACTCCCCTTTCGACTGGGAAAAACCGATAATAGAAAATACGAACAAACACATCAACATTATAAGGGCCGATATGCAATTGAAAGAATTTTTCATATCAATACCTCCTTTCAAAGTCATCCGGTATTTCAAAAGGAAAATCATAGGTCTTGTCCGTGTTGATCTTTGTTATTTCAAAATTGATTTCTTGAGTTTGCCTTTTATCCCAAACACTTAATCGGCAAATTGCAGGGTAATATTGTTCGTTTTGATTCTGGAAGTCTGAATATTCAATCTCCACAGTTCGCATATTCACAATATCATTAAAGAGCGATTTTACCAATCGATAATTATCAGGTTCAAGCCAATATCTTGAAATAATGAGGTCCTCATCATCACTTTTACGCACTGCCTTCTGCACTCGCCTATCATTCATGTTCACCACTATGGTATCATTGGGCTGTAGATCTTTATCATTCACGCCTACAGCTCTTTTCACTTTTCTTGTATACTTTGATACTAACAGATACTTCTGTTCGTCAACTTCTGATCTAAACTTGCCCTCGTCCTTTTCGAGTCCCACCGCGTTGCCCAATAATATTTCTTGAAAAGTCAAAAAATCAAGATCCATTTTCGACACCTCATTGATAATGTTAAAACCACCGATGTAATAGTGCTTATTCTCGGGGATCTTTGATATATACTTTACCGAGTCTGGGGTAATCAGTACCCTTAAAACTTCAATGCCCAGGGCAGGTGAAATAGAAATCCAAATCACACTGTCTCTCTTCATTCTGATGTTTGCTTTAAAGCCTTGAGTCTCGCCTAGTGTTAGCACTTCAGCGCTAATCTTCATTCCAACCCAGTCGTAGACAAATTCATTGCGCTCATATCTTTTTAGCAAGAATCCTGCAGAGCGTTCTTTCAAAGGTTCCACACTAGCGATTGGTGCCTTAGACTTACATGAAATAATTGTGGAAGCCGCAAACACCGCTGCGAAAAAGCGCACTGCCAAGCTTTTATTTCGACTTTTTAAAGAATTCAATCCCTATTCGATAATTTTTTCCTCTGCAATTTTCTGACTCAGCTTTTCACTCACACCTTTCATACCTAAAGCCGATTTCCATTGCAGCAATGCCTCTGATTTTTTCCCATTGGCAAACAGAATGTCACCGTAATGTTCTTTCTGATCGCCGGCAGGTGACGGAAGAGCCTTTATAACTTTTTCCATCCAACTCAAAGCTTCAGGATACTTCCCTTGCATATACAAAACCCAAGCGTAAGTATCTTGATAAGCGATATTGGTAGGGTCGCGATTGATGCACAACTTCGACATCTCTGCTGCCTTTTCAAGCTTCGTTTTCCTTAGAGCGAGGTAATAGGCATAGTTGTTTAAGTGACCCAAATTATCGGGACTCATTTTTACTGCCTGTTCATAATGCTCGTCAGATTTTTGATGTTGCATCTTGATGTGAAAGACATCACCGAGTAGCGCATGAAATCGAGATAACATACTGTAGTCGTCAATAATCAACTCTTTTCCTATGCTCAGCGATTCCAGTGCCTCATCAATATAACCCAATTCAATACTTGAGAGTCCATTGAAAAGATAAAACTCAGGCATACCTGGAAAAAGTTCCAAAGCACTAGCACTCTCATCTTTCATTGCAGAAAAGTCACCCATACGCTGTTCAATATCGAGCAATTGGGCCCAGATAACATGTCGAGAAGGATCGAGTTCCACGGCCTGCCTATATTTTACGGCCGCTTCTGTATAGCGTTCATCTCGATACAAAAAATCGCCATAAATTGAAAATGCCTTTGCTTCTGAAGGGTGTGTAAATAATACTGCATCGAGCAGTCTGTATGTCCTTTCTCCAAAATTTCCAATGGAAGGATCCAATGGAAAAAACCGCATAAGGATTCCCACCTTTTCATCGATTGTAACTTCTGCGGATTGAAACGCAAGAATTAATTCCTCAAAAGACAGATCATCCTGACCGGTGAGCGCATAATACTCCGACAATTGGAGGTGCAGTCTACCGTTGGAAACATCGCATTTTTTCAACTCTTCAAAAGCCCATTTTGCCTTTTCGGTTTTACCTATTTCCTGATAATATCCGATTACTATGCCCCAATAGTCAGCATTTTCGGGATATGCCTTGGCTAGCTTTTCAAGCTCCAATCCTGCTTTATCAGTATCTTCTATTTGAATATAGAGTTGATGTTTTTGAAGGGCAGTTTCTTCGGAAACCCCAAATCTAGATTCAGCAACATCGTATCTCGCGATGGCTTCCTTTATTTTTCCTGATGCAACTAACGCATAGATCAAATCAGCTTCAGCGTTCTGCGAAGTAGGTTGAAGTCTTACCACTTCCTTAAATTCCTTTATAGCCACTTCGGTTTTTCCGAGTTCCATATAGAGATCTGCCAACAATTTGTGATACCAAGGATTATCAATATCGCTTTTCACAGCAACTTGAGCCTTTAAGGTAGCTTCTTGAATGTTTTGATGATGATTGGCTTCTATTCTCGCCAATTCGTAGTTAACGGTTCCATTCAATGGCTCCAATTGCAAACAAGCCACATATGCAGCATAGGCCAGTTCTATATTCCCGAGTGCCTTCTGCTTTTGAGCTTCAAAAAAATTCTCTTGAAAACGGAGATCAACTGCTGGCTGAATGTTTTCAGGCTCCTGTTGTTCCGATACTTTACCGCTATGAGCGGCAGTATCCTTTTTCGGCTTACACGAAAAGAGAAAGAAACACAAGCCGAATATGATTGCGAATTTTGTCTTCAATTATTTTTGATTTACAGCCGAAAAATCACCAAGGTTAAACATTCCATTGCCACCTGATACCTTAGCAGATTTTCCTATCATGCTGTGGTAAATTTCGGAAGATTCCACCACAGATCCATCCATAATAATTGTGTCATGAATCGTGCCACCTATAATCGAAACTCCGGAGCCTAAAGAAACATGTGGGCCTATGCTTGAGTTCTCGATCACTACATTCTCTCCAATGTAGCACGGACCTATGATGTTAGAGTTTTCTATTCTGGCTGACGGGGCGATGTAATTTTCCTTTCCCTGGGTATAGTTGAGTACTTTTAGATTTGTGTCCAGCACGGCATCTTTATTTCCGCAATCCATCCAATCTTGCACGGCACCTGGGGCAAACTTCGCGCCTTGCTTTACCATATTTCTCAAAGCATCTGGAAGTTGATACTCCCCTCCATTCATGATTTCGTTCTCCATGAGATATTTCAATTCTCTGCGCAACCATTCTCCTTCGGCAAAATAATAGATACCGATCATGGCTAAATCCGAAACAAACTCCTTCGGTTTTTCTCTGAACTCTATAATAACATTATCCGAGTTCACTACCACCACACCAAACTGAGAAGGGTCTTCGATTTTTTGCACCCATAATACACCGTCCATTGTGGTGTCCAAGCGGAAATCAGCTCTGAAAAGTGTATCCGCAAATGCCACGGTTACTGGACCTGTCAATGCTTCATGGGCACAATAAATTGCATGTGCAGTTCCCAAAGGCTGATCCTGATAGTGAATACTGGCTTTGGCTCCTAGAGATTCGGCCACGCTGATAAGACCTTTTTCGGCCTCTTCACCAAAACGACCCACTACATAAGCAATTTCTTCTACTCTGCCTTCCGACACAGCTACAATGTCTTCAACCAATCGCTGTACAATTGGCTTTCCCGCTACGTGCAACATTGGTTTTGGCGTTGTAAAGGTATGCGGCCGCAGTCTTTTGCCCATACCAGCCATAGGAACTATAACTTTCATTCGTTTTTATTTCCGGAACTATTGCAAATAAACGGCGCAAAAGAGGCTTAATAGAGGAATGAAGCGTGAGAAATGAACAATAGAACCTTAGGGAAAATATTCTATGACAAGGGAGGGAGAAATTCCCACCCCCTTCTTCCGAATAACACTAGATAAAATGGATACCAATCTATTTGGTTCCCGTGCTACCGAAACCGCCCTCTCCCCTTGATGTTTGATCTAACTCCGCGGTCACCATAAATTTAGCTTGCTCATAACGGGCAAAAACCATTTGGGCTATGCGATCTCCAGGTTCTATTGCGCAATTTTCTTGTCCAAGGTTTACAAGCAAGACCTTCACCTCGCCCCGATAATCAGCATCAACGGTGCCGGGTGCATTGAGCACTGTGAGGCCCTTTTTGAATGCCAAACCGCTACGTGGACGGATCTGGGCTTCAGTTCCGTGAGGTAATGCTATGAATAGTCCGGTTGAAATAAGTTGACGCTCACCCGGCATTAAGACAACCGTTTCTTTCGTTGCAGACCTCAGATCGACCCCTGCGGAGCGAATCGTTTCGTAGGTAGGGAGCGGATATCCAGAGTTGTTAACTATTTTTACTTCCATAAGGCTACTTATTCTCCCGTGAATTCTGGCTTTCTCTTTTCCATAAAAGCCTGGGTGCCTTCATTAAAATCTGCCGTTCCAAAGCAGTTTCCAAATTCCTTAATCTCTTCCTTATAGCCATTGGCCCCGAATTTATATCCTGCCAATACGGCGCGCATCGCAGAAGTAACTGCACTCGGAGAATTCTTAGCGATTTTAGCTGCCAGTTCCATGCTAGTAGAAAGCAATACCTCTTGGGTGACAACCGAATTCACTAAACCCCAATTTAATGCGTCTGATGCATTTATCATTCCTGCTGAAACAATCATTTCCATTGCTTTTCCCTTTCCAACCAATTGCGCAAGACGCTGTGTTCCGCCATATCCGGGAATTACACCAAGGGTAACTTCGGGCAATCCCATTTTGGCATTGTCTGATGCAATGCGCATGTGACAACTCATCGCCAATTCCAGTCCTCCGCCTAGTGCAAAACCATTGACCGCGGCAATGACTGGTTTGCTCATGTTCTCAATAAAATCGAAGAGCAATTTATGTCCCCGAGCACTCAATGCAGAACCTTCCAGAATAGAATATGTCGCAAATTCTTTGATATCTGCACCAGCCACAAAAGCTTTCTGACCACTACCGGTAATTACGATTACACGAACACCTCTATTCACATCGGCAAGAGCCAGACATTTATTTAACTCCTCAATAGTTGCTGAATTCAGTGCATTCAACTGATCCGGCCTGTTGATAGTGATGAGTAGGACATTACCTTCCTCAGAAGTGATGATATTTGAGTATGCCATAAGATTGTACGAATGAGGTGTCAAACCTATGGTAAAAATTCCGTTGTCAATTCAACCTTTCATTTGTTAAGTGGGAATTCCCTTTTTGATCAAGAGCTGATCAACCAATGAGTTGAGATCGTTCATGTTGCGCAAATGATGTGCTTTGAGTCCCGCTTTCAATGCACCTTCAACGTGTTGAATGGAATCATCGATAAAGAGCGTTTGAGCCGGAATCAAACTATTCCATTCACAAACGGCGAGGAAAGTTTCGGGATAAGGCTTTTTCATTCCGATGACATTGCTATAATAAATGTGCTCGAAAGCATTGTGCATTTTATCCATGCCCAATGAGTGATCAATCATTTCTTCAAAAACGGAAACATGAAAAGCATTGGTATTGCTCAACAGAAAAGTCCTAAAACCTCTATCCTTTAGCAATTGCACCAAAGCTACGTTTTGGGGCCAGATACCTGTCAGAATCGCATTCCACGCATCGTGTATCTGCTGCAAGTTTGCGTTAAGGCAAAAAGAAGAAATATAAGAAAAAAATTCATCATTTCCAATTTTTCCGGTTTCGAGCAAATCAAATATTTTGTTTTGAAATGCTTGAGAATACTCCTCGCGGAAATTCGAAAACCCAAGTTTTTCAAACTCTCTAACAGGAGCATTGTAATCAATTTCAAACAAAACTCCACCGAAGTCAAAGATTACGTCTTTCACCTCAGCAGCTTCTTCCAAAGAAAGTTGATACATTATTTTTTCTTGAGTACCCAACACTTTAATTGAGAGTCGGAGCGCACAGTCGATTTGGCGGCATCGGCTTCCTCTTTGGAGAAATACGAACCAACAGCCACCAAATGCAATTCGCCACTCTTACCGGCGGTATATGCTTTCAGGCCTTTTGCGCCTAATTGTTGAATCAGATTAGCCGCATTGGATTCTATCTGAAAAGCCCCGGCAATCAGATGAAACCGCTTTTGACCTCCAACTGATGGTTCCACTTCAAATACTTCAGGTTCTGAAGAATCAGAAGTTTCTGTTGGTTTAACCCGAATAGCGATTCCGGTAGAGTCCGGGCTATCATTTAAAAAAGAATATTTAAGAACTTCTCCTTCGAAAGCGTTCATGGTTGAATCGAGGAAAGAGATAGAAGAGCGATTGTCACCACCCAATTCTGTGCTTTCCCTTCTTGGCTCATATTCCGAAACAACATTAGACCAATTAATCAATTTCAAAGAAGTCATACCACTTTGATCACTAAAAATGCTTTCGCCTGCAATCCATCCGCCTGCCAGAAGGAGAGGCACGGCAATAGCTGCGGCAATTTTCCAACGAACACTAGAATTTCTTTTAGGTGTCATTGCCACCACTTTTACTTCGGTAGGCTCTTCCATTTGTGGAACTGCTATTTGCGGTTTGGCTATCGGTTGCAATTGAATAGAAGGCAGTCCAAATGACTGTAGTAAATAGTTTTGCTGATCAGAAGGAATAAATTGAATAACGCCTCTCTTATCCGGGAAAAAGATTCCGATTCGGTCGAGCAACACCCTCTCTCCGCCCTGCAACTTGTTTTTCAACAACTTGATCGCATCATCCACCAAGGTTTTTGCCTCCAAATAACCCAATCCGAGGATGTCACCGGCATGCTTGTATAGCAAACCATCATTTTGAACGAGGTTCCTATTGAAAGCGACTTGTTTAGAAGGAGGATATACGGTGTGATTCAGCTCATTTAATCGCGCATGACGGTAATTAGCCACCAGACCGCCAAACTGCGGAATGATCACACAATCATGCTCATAGAGCAATTCTGATAGAAAAACTTCGATTTTCATTGAGATGGCCAAAGGTAGCAGAATTTTCTTTTGATTTCCAGCAAGCCATAGAAGCAGAAGACAAAACTTTGTACTTCAATAAAATAAAACCACGAATTGAACCCATGTTTTGCATTCGGAATTGTGGTGAAGCGTTGAAGGGTAAAATCGAGAAAGCGCTCGATATTGAAGACTTTCAGCGATGTAATGGATTCCATCGTCATAAGATGGGTTCAATAGGGGGAATTTCAACTTAGTCTCACAAAACATGAGATATTGACCTACAAATCAGCTCCGTGATGCACTGATTGCGCAACAAGTTTTTCTAAATCAACTGGGGTATCCACTGCGGGAGTTTCTATCATCGTTTCTGCTAAATGAATGCTCTTTCCATTCTGAAGCCATCTAAGTTGCTCAAGCGATTCGGAAATTTCTAGTGAAGAAGAATTCATCGCGCCAATCTCTCTCAATGCATCACTTTTATAGGCATACAATCCGAGATGTTTAAAAAAATTTTGTTGGTGTATCCATTCGCCTTTTTCGAAACCCTTTACAAAAGGAATTGCCTGTCTACTGAAATAAAGTGCACGGCCATTTTGATCCGCTACAACCTTCACTTTATTCGAATCAAACAAGACTTCGGTGCTTTCAATCTTTTTCATCAATGAGGCAATTTCTACATGAGGTATTGAGATTAACTCCTTCAGTTTTCCCAATTGCGATTGATGCACATAAGGTTCATCTCCTTGAATATTAATTATAGCATCTGCATCCCTACATACAGCATCCATAGCCTCTAAGCAACGGTCGGTACCTGAAATGTGATCGGTTGATGTCATCACCACGCGACCGCCAAAATGTTCTACCGCTTGAGCAATTCTGTCATCATCCGTTGCCACCCAAACATCCTTGAGTACAGCAACAGATCTTTCCCAAACATGCTGAATCATCGGTTTTCCAAAGATCATGGCGAGTGGTTTTCCGGGGAAACGAGTGCTCGCATATCTCGCTGGAATAATTCCGTATATTTTCATGAATAAGATATCAAAATGTGAGTGAATATTGAATCATGCTCATTCGTGTTGACTCAATAGCCAAAGGTCGAATAGAGTATTCGCGATTCAATAGATTGTTAACAATAAAAGCCACCTTAGATTGTGTGGTAACCTGATAAGATAGTCTTGTATCAATTACAAAATCACCTTTTGTATGTTCTGCTCTCCACTTGTTTATTTGAGGGTTGAATATTTGGGTAAAATCATTTTCCAAATCCTGAAACGCCCGATCAATATTTGTCATGTGACTATTGGATCGAAAGCTGACACCCAACTCCAATTTTCTAAACGTCGCTTGTACATCAAATCGCACGAGATGCTGCATTCGATATTTTAAAATATTGTTGGTTGTATCTGAACTTGTGCTCGAATAAGTCACAGGAATGGTGCTTCCAAAATAAGTAGCATAGGCTTCGTTTGGGTCGAGGCTTTCGGGTTGAGTAAAGGTGTAGCCACCCATAAATTGGAGTTCAACGGGACCCGCCTTTCCTTTTCCTAAAACAGAAATCTCAGCTCCCCTCACACGCGCCTTGCCTGTATTTACGCTCTTGAAACCAAAACCCAAAAGATTGTCGATGCTGGGAGTTGTCCAACGTCCAAAAGTGAATTCAATATAATCTCGAAATTCTTGTTGGAAAAATGCTAGGTCGAGATAACCCAATACCTTTCCAAAGGCGAAACCCTGCTTGACACCAAATTCGGCGTTGTAAGAAGTCTCGGGAGTTAGATCCGGGTTCGGATAAATGCGCAACGAACCAACAGAAGTCAAGATGAACTTTTCTGCAATGCTTGGAAAACGAAATCCCTGTCCGTAGCTAGCCCTTAGGTATGTTCCTTTGCTGACTTCGTAACTCAGACCCGCGCGAAAAACCGGTTTGGATTCTCTTTCTTTGTTGATCTCAAAATACTCGTATCGCATACCACCTGATGCATTGAGTTTCCCAAAAAACTGTTTGTCGAGTTGTGCATAGGCCGCATAATTCGATGCATCATTTTCACCATTGGTATTTCCACCGCTAAACAATTCCCCTCTTGCATCTGTCTGTATTCCCACCAATCCGGTAGTAAGCGTAAAGTCCTTTATTCCTATGCTGTCGAAGTGCTGCTGAAATTGATATTCTCCATAAAGTACATCGCTAAAATTTCCTTGATTATTATCGTTGTCATTATCGAGTGACTGCCATCTCGTTCTGAGCGAATGTCTATTTCCTTTTTTGTTGAAATAAGTAATGTAAGGATCCACAGTTCCGAGCCATTGAACAGTTCGAGTAGATGAACCTTCGAATGCTCTGTAAAGACCTTCTCCTACATTCGACCAAAGCAGAGTAGCGAGACCATTGCTCCTTCTCCAATTTGTATTAAGTCCAAAAGAAAGGCCCTCCACTTTCTTTGAGCGATAACGCAGATTCATATTTAAGCGTCCACTTACAGTTGCGTCATAACGGTCGGCATCGAATGGATCATATTTATCCTTGAAAACACCAGTGCTGTCTATAATGGGGCCTTGCGATCCATCGTCGGTAAAAAAATTGCCCCCAAAAACTAAATCCCATTGACCAAATTTCTGTGAGTGCAAAAAGTTCATACCCGTGCGCATAGGAGTGTATGACCAATATTTTGCAGAGTCATTTTGCGGAGAGCTGTAGACACCATGAAAAATATTCAGTTTTGTGAGAGGTGTGTCTACAGGATAAGTTGTTCTAAAGTTTATTACACCGCTCAACGCAGAACTCCCATAAAGCACACTGCTCGCACCTTTTACAATCTCTACTTGCGAAACATTTTCGACAGGTAAAAATCCCCAACTTGGTCGGCCTGCATCACCACTTAGAACAGGCAAATCATCCATCAGTACGGCTACCCTACTTCCTGCCCCAAAGCTATAACCACTTCCACTTCTTATCTGTGGTTCTCCATCCACTATGCTGACTCCGGAGGCCTGTTGCAAAATTTCATCGAGGGTAAGTGGGTTTTTATTCCTTATCAAAGGTGCCTGAATGACTTCCATACTCACTGTGACATCTCCTACTTCTTGCTCAAATTTTCCGGCAGTTACTACCACTACCGATAATTCATTGCGGGCTTCTTCCATGAGAACTAAATCGGCTTGTTGCCGTTGTTCACGAATAATGCGAATAGATTTTTCCTGTGGCTTATACCCCACCAGGGTATAAGTAAGATTGTGCATTCCCGTATCAAGATTGAGTATGTAGACTCCCTCTAGATCGCTACTTGCTCCATTTCCTCTATCCGAACGAATAAGAACCCCGGGAAGCGACTCACCTGTTTTGGCGTCAGCAATGCGGCCACTGTAAGTTCCCCTTTGTGCCTCCATATAGAGACATGAGAAAAGAAGCACAAGAGTTGAAAGAAGGGCAATTACCCGATTTTTTCCAAATTCCATAGCTACAAGTGTAATAAGAAAATGAGTACCTAAAATTGCCGAATGACTGAAGAACTCATTTATGAGGTAGCCCTTTCTATGCTGCCCCGCATCGGACCAGTCCGGGCCAAGGCTCTTTTGGCATATTGTGGAAGTGCTTCGGCCATTTTTCGGGAAAAGAAAAAGGATTTGTTGAAGATACCAGATATAGGTCCAGTAATAGCGGGTTCCATTAGATTCCAACAAGTACTAGCCCAAGCCGAAAAAGAGTTGAAGTACATAGAAAAAAACAATATTCGCGCACTATTTTTCACAGACAAATCCTATCCAGATCGCTTGAAGCAATGCGAGGACGGACCAATCATGGTTTTTCTAGATGGCCAAGTGGATCTCAATCCGAAATATGTTGTGAGCATAGTAGGTACCAGAAGAGCCACTCCTTATGGCAAGCAGTTGTGCGCCGAGTTAATCGAAGGTTTGATAGACTACAAACCCCTTGTTGTAAGTGGCCTTGCTTATGGGATCGACATAGAAGCACATCGGGTTTCCTTAGAATCTGGTTTACCTACCATAGCGTGCTTAGCTCATGGGCTCGACAGGATTTATCCTTCGGCACATTCTGGTTTGGCCAAAAGAATGAAAGACAAAGGCGGCTTGCTCACGGAATTTTTGCCGGACACCAAACCCGATCGCGAGCTATTTCCAATGCGAAATAGAATTATAGCAGGGATGAGTGACTGTACTATTGTAGTGGAATCCGACACTAGAGGAGGAAGCATTCTGACGGCACACCTCGCCTCTTCCTACAACCGGGATGTATTTGCATTTCCCGGGAGGATACACGACAAGTTCAGTTCAGGATGCAATCATCTGATCAAAACCAATGTTGCATCCATTCTAAATTCACCTCAAGAACTCATTCGAAGTATGGGTTGGGATGAGCAAAAACTTAAGCCTCGCCAGTTATCCCTAGCCATTGATCTCAGCGAAGACGAATTGCTCATACTTGAAAAACTTCGATCAAAAGAGAGAATAGCCGTGGATGACTTAGCTCAAGACACACACATAAGTGTTTCCTCCTTGTCTTCGATATTGATACAGATGGAATTTAAGAATCTAATTAAAAGTTTGCCCGGCAAAGTATATCAGGCAGGAATTTAGAATGGCATCTCTCAACCCAGATTTTGAAGTTGGAATTTATTATCGCAGAATCCGCATTGGCATTCGCTGTGAATTGGTATAAGATGCACAGCGCACCACCCAAAACAGACTTCCAATGCGCAATGCAGGATAAAACAGGTTTTTTGAGGTCCCCTCAAATAACATTGGCATTACATCACCGAAAGTCTACAATCACGAGCGCCTTCTCGATTTTCAATTTTCGATTTTATCCGTATAGGGGACCTCTAAATACCTGTTTTATGTTTCGCGGAGACGCATTTTCGTCGAAGACAAGCTAGATCGAAGGCACATAGCTGGATGCTCTGCAACTGAGATTAGGCGAAATATTCGGCGAAATTTGGCCCGACTGAAATCATGGTGATTGGCTCTGATTTATAGTCTGGTCGAAACTTGAAAGAGGTTTTTAGAGGTCCCCTTTAGTACCATGTGACTCAAATCACTTGAGAGTTGACGACACAAGTGCATCTTTGTGCCATGATGAGAAAGATATCGCTGATTTTGCTCGCTTGTGCAGTTTATATTTCGCAATTCGCGCAACAAAGCGAGCCATTTGATGTGCTACTAGAAGCCACAGACCTCCAGGGTATTCCGGGCCTTCAATCTTATGCATTTGGAGTGAGTGACGGCAAATGGCTCGTGTTCGGCGGACGTATAGACGGACTCCATCGAAGACAACCGTTTGCCTCATTCGATGCCGAGGGAAAAAATGAATTTATCTATGTCATAGATCCAATAAGTGGAGAAACTTGGTCGCAATCACTTGAAGCATATCCCTCTGATGTAAAAGAACAGATGGGTTCGACCAATTTACAATTTGAGCAAGAAGGAAATACTCTTTATATAACAGGAGGATACGGTTATAGTGAATCACAAGATGAACACATCACACATGCAAGACTTTTAGCAGTTGATGTGGCCACGCTCATGAATTCTGTCATTGAGTCCAATACTTGTGCAAGTTGTATTAGGATTTTAGAAAATAACTTATTCGCAGTCACTGGTGGTCATTTGGACAAAATCGGAAGCGTTTACTATCTAGTTGGCGGGCAAAAATTTACAGGACGTTACAATCCCATGGCGCCGGATTTTGGTCCGGGCTTTGAGCAAGAGTATACAAATCAAATCAGAAAATTTACTATTCAGGACGATGGAATCAATTTGAACATTACGGAGTTAGAGCATTTAACAAATGAAACATATCTGCATCGAAGAGATTTTAATGTTGTAGCTCAGATAATGCCGAATGGTGAGCAGGGATTAACTGCATTTTCCGGTGTTTTTCAAATAGGTGCCGACATACCTTATTTGCACTGCGTCAACATAGATGGGACAGGGTATTATCCCAATCCCGATTTTGCTCAATACCTCAATCACTACCACTGCGCAGTTCTGCCTTTATACAGCGCAGAATCCAACGAAATGCACAACATATTTTTTGGTGGAATTGCTCAGTACTTCATGGAAGGAGAGGAACTTGTACAAGACAGTGAGGTGCCATTTGTGCGAACAGTGTCTAGGGTAACAAGAGATTCAGAAGGCACCATGACCGAATATAATCTTCCCATTGAAATGCCCGATTGGTTGGGGGCGGGTGCTGAACTAATCATAAATCAAAACTTACCAACTTACGAAAACGGGGTTATTAAAATGGATGAAATCTCGGGAGATTCAATCCTTATAGGTTATATATATGGCGGAATTCACAGCACCGCAGCAAACATTTTTTGGGACAACGAAGGAGACCTGAGCAGTGCGGCAAATTTGATCTACAAAGTGTACATCAGCAAAAATTCAATTACCGGTCAACACGAATTGAATAAACAAAGCAACGGAGGTTTGAGAATGCAGGTGTATCCGAATCCCAACGACGGAAATTTCAACATTCATTTCAACCTGACCGAAACCTCTGATGTTTCTTTTGTGATCACAACATTAGAAGGAAAAGAAGTAGCTCGCGAAACATTAAAACAGCTCGAAGCGGGGGATCTAACGATTACACAATGGATTGATGGATTGAGCTCGGGAGGTACTTATGTAATCACACTTATCACCTCCAAAGAAAGAGCGCAACAAAAAGTGATCGTTAAGCCTTGAGGAAATCTGGAATAACTCCACCACACCCGAAGTCTGAATTACACTCATTCGTCTCTTTCTAATATAAGATTTTCCGTTTTCCTCAGTCTAGTTGACGTATAGCTAACTCCCTAGAGGAATGATGTATGGTCAAAATGTGAATTATTCCCCAGTCCACAATCTCATCCCGCATTGCGCATTGAAGGCATCTTGAGCTTAATGCTCTGCGGGATTCTCGAATCTACACAATGGAACAAAGTAATAGTTCGGCCTATGAATTCCGATGTCTCCATCGCGTGATTCGGGTTCATTTCATACGAGTAGAAACCGAGGAGGGAAATGTGGTTAAAAAATTCCTCAAAGAATGAAGTTTAAAATAGAGTCGATATTCTGTTATTCTAGTTGGCCTTGAAAAACCTATTTTACGTTTCGAGGAGACACACCCAGCATGAACTAGCTCTCAAATTCACTTCGAAGGAATTTTTAATTTGAAATCTATTCTTTTGTGAAAAAACTGCATGGGACGCTTTCTCGATTTCTATTTTCATCGAATACCACAAAGACTATATTTCAAATTGAATTTTCACATTAGAGGCAACCTCATGGCACATATCAACGTCAATAGATTCCTTTGCTATCTTGTGCAATTGCCAACCTTCATCCACCCGAGTAGGGATAATGGCACGATGCGTGTATAGGAATAGTTGTTGAAGTGCGTGTTTTGGCAAAATGAAAAAAATGCTAATTACATGTAATCAGACAACAAGTGATGCTTTATCCCTGTTAACCTAACTACTTAATTCGAGGAGGGCGATATGATGATTATTATGGATTTTTTGTCCAGTATGGAAAGCTGGTTCAACCGAAAGTTCGGTTGGTTCTTTACGAATGGCTCCAAAAGAGACGCTCATTGAGAATGTGAAGAGATAGAATTCTGAAAACTGAATTTGTGATGAAACCATGGATGGAACTCTCCGTCCATGGTCATCGCAAGTCACTATAAGGAAAACATTTTTCAATTCGTCCATACTGTATAATGGAACTGTATAACGGTGATCTACAATTCTACACAAACATTTTGGGCTTCGGTAAAAAAGCGCATGGCCTCGAAACCACCTTCGCGACCAACCCCTGAGCTCTTAACACCGCCAAATGGAGTTCTCAAATCCCGGAGCAACCAGCAGTTAACCCATACAATTCCAGATTCTATTTGTGCAGACATTTTATGTGCCCTGCTCAAATTGTTCGTCCATAAACTCGCAGCAAGCCCGTATTCAGATGCATTAGCCAAAGCCAATGCCTCCTCTTCGGTTTCAAAACTCTGAAGTGTTACCACAGGCCCAAAAATCTCCTCCATATTTGTGCGACACTTGGGACCAAGTCCTTCGAAAACTGTCGGTTGCAAAAAGTAACCCTCTCTCAATTCGCCGTCCAATATAATTCTCTCTCCTCCTGTCAATAATGTTCCTCCTTCGGCTTTTGCCAAAGAGATATACTCAAGCACTTTGTTCATGTGGGCTTCACTGACCAAGGCACCCATTTTGCTTTCATCAGACAAGGGGTCTCCTACTTTCAGCTTTTCTACTTCCTTTAAAAAGTCCGATTTAAATCTTTCATAAATTGATTTTTCCACTATTAAACGTGATCCGCAGAGACAAATTTGTCCTTGATTGGTAAAAACCGATCGAACAACTGTCCTGAGCATTTTGTCATAGTTGCAGTCGGCGAATATGATCCCTGGGTTTTTTCCACCCAATTCGAGAGACAACTTCTTAAACATCGGAGCGGCAACTGCAGCAATATGTGCACCTGTTTTTGTTCCCCCTGTAAAAGAAATGGCCTTTATCAGAGGATGACTCACTATAGCGCTACCGGCCTTACTTCCCAAACCGTGTACAATATTGAGCACACCTGCCGGTAAACCAGCTTCTATGCAGATTTCCGACAAGAGAAAGGCTGTCATGGGAGTAATCTCGGAAGGTTTGGCCACCACACAGTTTCCCGAAGCCAGGGCCGGAGCTATTTTCCATGAAAACAAGTACAATGGCAAATTCCAGGGCGAAATACAGCCCACTACACCTATTGGTTTTCGGTTTGTGTAGTTGATGGCTGTGTCTTCCATGATGTGCGCTTCAGAGGCAAAATGCAGCGCAGCCGTGCCAAAGAAGCGAAAATTGCTCTCCGCTCGGGGAATGTCCATTCGTTTTGCCAACCAAAGCGGTTTTCCATTATCGATAGACTCGGCCAAGGCCAACTCCTCAAACCGGGCCTTAATTAGATCGGCAACAGCTAGCATTATTCGGGAGCGCTCCTCTGCTGCAGTCCGGCTCCAAGCTGGAAATGCAGCCTTTGCCGCCTCCACAGCAACGTTTATATCGCTTTCGTCTGAATCGGGGATTAGCGAGTATTCTTTTCCAATTGCTGGATTGAAGTTAGGCAGAAATTGTCCGCCCTTGGGAGGAGTCAATTGGCCATTTATATAATTCAGGATTTTTTTCAATGTGCTTTTTTTTTCTGGGCCAAATTTCGGGAAATGAGGCAATTCAGCAGATAAATTCAGCTTTCGCCATGATGTGTTGGAGAAACACGGGAATTTTGTACATTTGCCCCCGTTTTTGCCCGATCGTCTAATGGCAGGACAACTGATTTTGGTTCAGTTTGTGTTGGTTCGAATCCATCTCGGGCAACGATAAAAGAGAAGGTGTACTTAGGTGCACCTTTTTTGATTTTAGGGTAGTATGGAGAACTCTACTATTCATGGAGCGCTAGGTTCAATTTATACCAATTCTACTTAAACCCAGTCCATCCCGCATTGCACATAGGAAGTATCCCGAGGGTAATGCGCTGCGAGATCCTGCATGTAATGTTAAATGCCCTTATGGTGGCTTTATAGGCCAATGAAGTGAAGCGGTATTGGGCTATTACAAAAACATAAACCCGAATCACGCGATGGAGATATCGGAATTCATAGGTCGAACTATTACTTTGTTCCATTGTGTAGATTCGAGAATCCCGCAGCGCATTAACCCCAAGATGCTTCCAATGCGCAATGCGGAATAAACGGTATTAGTCCTGAAGCTTTTGCCAAAGCAAGAGACAAATGAGGCAGTTGAGCACACAAAAAGCGTGCTGAGGCTGACCATTGAGACATGAAGAAAGAGAAAAAACCCAAACTAAAAAAACCTGTGTGGTGCGATGGAATGGGTTCGTCCACTGCCAAAAACGTGTCCAAAGCCTGCGACCCTGAGGTCTTTCGTTAGAATCATAAGAGGTCGAGTACTGCAAGTGAAATGAAGGTAAGAGCGATGGATATCACCTTATACGAATTCTGCTTATGAAATAGTCTAAACTATTTTATAAGCATGAAGTGGTAAATGCCGTGAGAGTAGCTATTATAGACCAATGAAGTGAAACGGAATTGGCCTAATACAGATACCTAAACGGTATTAGTTGCCATTGATCCCTCGTCTGATGCACAATTAGCCATAAATAGGGATGAACATT
This sequence comes from Flavobacteriales bacterium, assembly GCA_034439875.1. Classification (GTDB taxonomy): domain Bacteria; phylum Bacteroidota; class Bacteroidia; order Flavobacteriales_D; family Sanyastnellaceae; genus JAWXBG01. Next base: position 2,533 of record JAWXBG010000125.1, on the reverse strand, counting down.
TGTGCTGCTCGCTTACTTTTGACCGCAGATGCAAACCCTCACGGAAATTCAAGCCCCCATCGCTTCAGAAATGCAGCGCTTCGAAGATTATTTCCGGGAGCAGATGCGCAGCAAGAACATGCTGCTCGATAAGATCACTCACTACATTATCAAACGCAAGGGCAAGCAGATGAGGCCCATGTTTGTGTTTCTCACTTCGAAGATGATAAGTAGTGAAATCAGACCTTCCACATATACTGCCGCGTCCATGATCGAATTGTTGCATACAGCTACACTTGTGCACGACGATGTAGTAGATGATGCTCATACCAGACGCGGATTTTTCTCAATCAATGCCCTCTGGAAAAATAAAATTGCAGTATTGGTTGGTGACTATTTGCTCAGTCGCGGTCTGCTGATTAGTGTAGAAAAAAATGAATTTGATCTACTGCGAATCTTAAGCGTAGCGGTAAAAGAGATGAGTGAGGGGGAATTGCTTCAACAAGAAAAATCACGTTTGCTCAACATCACTGAAGAAGATTATTACAATATCATTCGCCAGAAAACAGCATCGTTAATTGCCGCTTGCTGCGAGTCGGGAGCGGTGGCTGCGGGAGCATTACCAGAAGAATCGCAGAAGATGCGAGAGTTTGGAACATGCGTTGGTTTAGCCTTTCAGATCAAAGATGATTTATTTGATTACGGTTTGGGAAGTGGCATAGGAAAACCCACCGGTATCGATATACAGGAAAAAAAGATGACCCTTCCATTGATCTACAGTTTGAACAACGCTAGTCGAGAGAATCGAAGAAAAATGATCAACATTGTGAAGAGGTACAACACCGACTCAGCCAAGGTGAAGGAATTGGTAAACATGGTGATTGAACATGGTGGTGTAGACTATGCCGTGAAAAAAATGAATGAATTTCGCGACAATGCACTTGATATCTTGAGTACTTTCACGGACAATCCAGGACGTCAATCGTTGCAGGCTCTGGTGGAGTTTACTATTTCAAGAAGCAAATAAATCAAATTCATGAAGTTCATTTTTGCACTACTCTTTGCTACCCTAAGTTTGGTTTCGTGTGAGGAAAAAAAAGAGGTCGGCAAAGAATTTGAGACTGTCACTGCAAAATATCCTGACGGCAAAAACTACAAATCACAAGTCTACAGCATCGAAGATTCTAGTAAAGTTGCCGCGCGAGAATATTACGACAATGGGACGGTGAAGGTGGAGATGAAATATCAAAACGGTTTGCGAAATGGTCCAACATATTCCTACTATAAAAACGGCAAACCGTGGAGTTTAAACACCTTTCAGAACGACTCTTTGCATGGTGCATATCAGACCTGGCATGAGAATGGACAACTTTACTACGACGGTCAATACGATCGAAATAGAAGATCGGGTGTTTGGAAGTTCTACAACGAATCCGGTGCTATGGTGAAGACAATAGACTACGAAGCACAGCCCGATACAAGTGAGGATCATTTGAATATTCCTAAGCTTTGATAGAATAAGGGAATTAGTGAATGAGGGAAAGTGGGAATGTGGGAATTAGTAAATGAGGGGAATTAGGGAATGTGGGAATTAGGGAATGTGGGAATGAGTGAATGAGTGAATGTGAGAATTAGGGAATGTGGGAATGTGGGAATGAGGGAATTAGGGAATGTGGGAATTAGGGAATTAGGGAATTTGGGAATGTGGGAATGTGGGAATGTGAGAATTAGGGAATGAGGGAATTAGTAAATGAGGGGAATTAGGGAATGTGGGGAATTAGTGAATGTGGGAATTAGTGAATGTGGGAATGTGGGAATGTGAGAATGTGAGAATTAGTGAATGTGGGGAATTAGGGAATGAGGGAATCAGGGAATGAGGGGAATTAGGGAATGTGGGAATGTGGGAATGAGGGAATGAGGGGAATTAGGGAATGTGGGAATTGGGAATGTGGGAATTTGGGAATGGGGGAATGGGGGAATGGGGGAATGTTATGAAAAATTGATTTCCTGACTTGGCGTGAGGCGCCCCCTCTCCTTTGGAGAGGACTGGGGTGAGGGAGGACAGAGCGAGATACAGAGTGAAAGTGAGAGAATGTGCTGATTAGTAAATGGGGGAATTAACAGTGCGATGTTCGCTTCTTACCTCTGTAAAATCAAAGATATTTATAGTGTGGCGTTATGTTTGGAGTTGATTCGAAAACGCTCTCTCCCACATGAAACGTAGATTTTTCATATATGTCTTGGTATTTCTATCGCTGGTTTCTTTTACAGGAGACCCCAATCAGGCGCGTATAGACTACATATCTCAATGGAAAGACGAGGCTATTTATCAAATGTACGTTCACAAAATTCCGGCTAGTGTCACTTTGGCGCAAGGGATTTTGGAAAGCAGGTCCGGGCTCAGCAGATTAGCCACTGAAGGCAACAATCATTTCGGAATTAAATGTCACAACGACTGGAGCGGTGGCAAAATATATGAAGATGATGAGACGAAGAAGGAATGCTTTCGGAATTACAAAACTGCGAAAGAATCGTTTGAAGATCACTCTTTGTT
>JAWXBG010000124.1:0-4098 GCA_034439875.1 Flavobacteriales bacterium | reverse complement strand
CTCTTATTGCAGCCATAGTTGGAATTCTGGCAGCAACAGCAGTCAGTATACTTCTAGCAGTCGCCTTTAAACCAACTTTTAAAGCCCCTTGTATTGCAACCTTTGCAGCTAATGCCGCCTTACCTATAGGAATTATTGTAGTTACAACAGTGAGAGCCACGTACGCTACCTGCAATGCTCTTCTTGCCCACATGGGAAGATCTAAATTGAATAAGTTCATACCTCCTGGCACTCCGCCTGCTTCACCTCCAGGCTCGTCACTACCAAATTCAAGATTAAAATATCCGGCAACTTTCACTATATCATCCATGAAATTGGCACGTGGATCACCTTGTTGTCCCTGTTGTCCATTTGGATTCGGTGTTCCTTGATTTGCATCTCCTTCTTGTTGATTGGTACCTTGGCCTTGTTGGTCTTGGGTGCCCGACCCTCCTTGATTACCAGAACCTTGATCTGAACCATCTGCTGATCCATCTAGGGTTCCATTTGGGATTCCATCAGGAACTCCATTGATATCACCCTCTGCACTACCGCCAGGACCGCCCCCAAGCTGACCGCTTAAAGCACCATCTGGAGTTCCACCTATTTGGCCGCCAAGAACCCCATTATGCGACCCTCCAACTTGTCCACCTTGTTGTCCATTCCCTGATGTGCCATTCCCTTGTGAGCTTTGTGATTCTCTTGTTCCAGTGCCCGCAGCTGGACCTTGACCACTTCCTGGTCTTGTGCCAGAGCCACTCCCAGTCCCTTGTGTTCCTGATCCTGTAGTTCTAGTTCCAATACCGCCAGCTCCCGTACCAGTCCCATGTTGTCCAGCTCCTGTACCACTGCCTGTAGTTCCTGTTCCACCGTTTCCATCTCCTGTATTTCCGCCACCACCCGGATTGGTTTGCACCTGGCCACCACTTTCACCTGTTCCATCATTTGTTCCCCCATTTCCGGTATCACCTGATCTTCCAGTCCCTGATGAACCTGCTGCTTCACCTCCAGCTCCTGTTGCTATATTATCATCAGTTCCGGTTCCTTCCCCAGTCCCATTAGTACTATTACCTGTCCCTTCACCATCGCCTAAAATCGTATCACGTATGTCTTCTAATTCCACTTCTAGGTCATAAAAAAATTCTGTGATTTCTGGGTTTTCAGCCCATTGGTCATGGATTTCATTAAAACGATCTAATTCGGCTTGAGTTAGCTGTCTAGAAGAAACTATCCGCCAATCGTTACCCTCAGGCTTTATATCTGTAACCCTAATTCCAAGCCTAATTCCGTGTCCACTATTGAATTCACGTATAGTTTCTTGCTCGGTTAATCCTTCGGTAACTGTTCCTATACTTTCTGGATTTGTACTTTGCAATCCATTCGGATCCACCAAATTGATCGGATTATTGTGCACATAGAGATACAAATTCACGGAATCCTCTGGTCCTATAGGATCAGGATTTATCCATCCGCCAATCCAATGAGCATAATAGCGATAACCGAAAAAATACAAACCGGTAAAGTCATCTCTTTCTTTGCCTGAATAGCGGTATTCTTTTAGGTCAATTTCCCTTTTATTTCTTCCGGCTATATATGAAGTGCCGCCATAAGGAAAATACTCCTCATAAGTAATCACATCACCCTGCTCATCCAGCTCCAAAGATGCCGAGCCTAAATGGTTGGCTAATTGGTAATGAATTTTTTTATCTGTTATATCATCCGTCTCCCGTCCTTGTGTGTCCGTTTCCCAAGAATGTATCCTGGCTATGGTATTTGTTCCATCGTTGATCGTAGATGTAAATCGTTTGATGAGTTCAATTCCTCCTCTGGTAATTCGTTTAATTTCGCAACCATCCAAGTAAATTTTTTCGGTAAGTTCAATGGTGTCATTGGCTACATCAACAAGCCTTTGCGTTATTTTTCGCACCCGCATGCCATCGCCACCATACACATAATATTCTTCATCGTTGGGTTTGCCCTGAGCAGAACGGTCTATTACAACAGCTTTGGAAATGTTGTTACGGTAATTCCATTCCAGACTTCGCAAATGCGGCATGTCTATACAATTTCCATTGGCATCAAACCGGCTTTCAGGATTGGTGATGGCAATATCATTCAAATCATTTAATGGTAAAGAGCGATTAGAGGTTGCGGAAGTCCATATTTGTTTGGTCCAGTTTTGAGATGCACCGTTATGTCTTATGTTTTTTATATTGCCAGCTACATCGTATTCGTAAGTTCTGGTATATCGTTCTACAGTAGCTCCATTATTTAGTGTAATATGCCTGGTGCCCTTTCCCCAATTTGCAGGCACTCCTGCTTCCCGGCTGCGGTCGGCATAGTCGTTTTGTAACAGTGCCTGGTGCACTCTGCCTTCGGCAACTTTCAACTGATAATGGGCATCGTATTCAAACTCGGAATGAGCAGATACGTTCAAACCTTCCAACACACGAGGATTCACTGACGTGGGCTGCTGTGCTTCATCTACCAGATGGACGAGGTTGCCAACAGGGTCATAAGTATAAAATATGTCCTGATAAGTTCGGGGCGTTCCGCTCGTTTTTCTAGACCGAAGCCGTTTCATGCGGAAAGTTTCTGTGTCGTAGGTGTATGCCGTTTCAACATCATTGCCAAAGAGAGCCGTTTGTCTTAACCCTTTGGCATCATAAGAAGTAGCTTTTAATAGTTCTACTTCATTCATTACCCCATCGGCTGTGGAGACCAAAACTTTTTGTACACCACCTCCCTGATTGAAAACAAACTTTCGGATAGTATTGTCAGGAAGTTCTTGCTGCACAGGTCGTCCCAACGCATCATGAGTATATTTTGATGTGTAAGTATCCGCAGCAAGGACAACTAAAGCAGGATTACTCCAGTTAGGTTCTGAGGTGAATTGATCTAATAGTTTTCGTTCCACCACAAGTGGTACGCCACCCGGTGCGGCAATTTTTAACTTTTGTAAGCCTGCCTGGTCGTAATGAATGACCAACTGCCCCTTGAGGTTTTTCTCTTTAGCCTGCAATACTGAGGCATCTTCTCCATATATAAATCTTTCCGTAATTTGATTTAAGCCCAAAGCACTATCTACATGCACGGTGGTAACCCGATCCAGGTGGTCATATCGGGTTCTTTGATGTATATTTCGACTATCCCATAAATGTATGATTTGATCGTGGTTATTGTGGAATGCCCACTTTTCACCGGCATCTACACTTTTTTCATAGAGTTGCCTGCCAAGCATATCACGCTTGTATTCAAAAGCTTTAAGATTTCTTGCATCTATTATTTCAGCAATGTTTCCATTGATGTCATAACGGTTTTCTATCTTTCTTTCCGTCCCGTCATTGTTTTGTTCAATGGTAACTATCTCCCTACCCAGTGGGTCAAACTTTACAATGGCTGGTGTCTCTCTGTGGGCCAAACTTTTATCCAAAGCCATTCGCTCAGGAGCATCATTTGGCAGTATTTCCCTAAACGTTTTATATAGAGAGCGGTCAACCGTATCATTCTGGTCGAATGATTTAACTTCCCAAGGAGTAAATTTGATTTCAGTAAAAGTGCTGTTTGGAAAATCTGTGCGGTAGGCTCTGCCTACGGCATCGTAATAATTTTGTGCAGATACCCCAAAAGTTTCGAGAACTTCATCGTTTTCAAAATCGGATATAGTGGAGAAAAAAGGTTCAAACTGTCTTACTGGTTGGATCTTGTTGTTATAAACTAAATGCCCTGAAACAAGCCATCTTTCATTGCTGTGCGAAAGTATAGGTTCACCTCCTGTATTTAAATCTATACTTCCATCGGGTTTTCTTTGAATAGCTAAGCCTGACTCCACTTTTTGCTTGCTTTGAATCATACGACCGTATCCATCCTGATAATCTAGACCGACTTGAATCTTCAAGCTGCTGTCAATATTCCCTTTTCCATCATGAACTAGATTTTCACGATTGAGGCTGATGCTGCGAAGTGGTTTGCCTTCAATTCTCCAACTATCAACATCGTAATAAATGAAACCGTCTGCTTGCTGAAGATAGAAAGCGGGATTGGAAAGGATATTACCAATGCTTTCGTCATTTCTTTTGGCGTAATCGCCAATATGGTTATTTCCATACTTTTGTAACG
>JAWXBG010000123.1:0-3192 GCA_034439875.1 Flavobacteriales bacterium | reverse complement strand
TTTCTATACTCTGTTTTCACTTGTCTTCTGAGCAGGTGAAAGTAGTTTGCCGGAGTAGTGCAGTTGCAAATTAGCATATTGTTTTCGGCACAAAGCTGTAAAAATCTTTCGAGACGAGCGCTGCTGTGCTCTGAACCCTGGCCTTCGTATCCATGTGGGAGAAGCATGGTAATTCCATTCATAGTTCTCCATTTATCTTCTGCTGCAGAGATAAACTGATCTATAATAATTTGTGCACCATTGTTGAAGTCTCCGAACTGAGCCTCCCAAATTGTCAATCCATTTGGCGAACCAAACGCATAACCATAATCGAATCCAAGCACGCCATATTCGCTGAGCAAACTGTTGTAGATAGTCAGTTTTGCCTGATCCTTTTCAAGGTAATTCAATAGAATAAATTCTTTCTCGTCATCTTCATCAGTCTTAAGTACAGCATGACGATGAGAGAAAGTTCCGCGTTCCACATCTTGTCCACTTATTCTAACCGGGTGCATTTCTACGAGCATTGATGCGTAGGCTAGCAACTCACCCATGGCCCAATCGAGTCTATCATCATCGATCATTTTAAGTCGGTCGTTAAAAACCTTTGCTGTTTTCGAAAAAAACTTTTCGTTCGCCGGCAAAGTGCTCATCTGAGTTGCGAGCTCCTTTAATTTTTTGAAATCCACTTTTGTGTTCACGGATATCTCAAAATCTTTATCAGTCGCCTCGCGCATATTCGACCAAGTATCTTCGAGGAAGTGTTTCACTACAGTTAGCGACAAACCTCTGGAGGCAATGTATTCCTCTTCCAATTTGGCCTCAAACTCCTTCTTCTTATTTTCCCCATATTCCTGATCAAATAATCCTTCACTCACTAATTGATTCAAATACAAATCGCGCAGACTTGGATGAGATTGAATCAATTTATAAAGCGTTGGTTGAGTGAATTTTGGTTCATCCCCTTCGTTGTGACCATATTTTCTATAACCCAATAGATCAACGAACACGTCCATATTCCAACGCATTCGGTACTCAAGAGCAATTTTGATAGTGGTAATCACGGCTTCAACATCATCTGCATTCACATGAAATACAGGACACAGTGTGGTCTTCGCGACGTCTGTACAATAGGTCGATGTTCTTCCATCGAGATAATTCGTAGTAAAACCAACTTGATTGTTCGTTACGATATGAATAGTACCGCCGGTTCTATAACCCTCCAGACCAGCCATTTGAACTATTTCATACACTATTCCTTGTCCAGCTATAGCGGCATCGCCATGCACGAGCACAGGTACGATTTTGGATTCATCCTTTAGATAATGATCTATCTTAGCTCTTGTGAGCCCTTCCACTACCGGATCCACTGCTTCGAGGTGCGAAGGATTAGGGCAAAGAGTTAAATGAACTTGATTTCCATGAATGGTTGTAACATCTGTGCTATACCCCAAATGGTATTTTACGTCGCCATCAAACTTTCCATCGTCGTCAAATTGTGCACCATCAAACTCGGCAAAAATCAACTTCTGAGGTTTGCTCATTATGTTGGTGAGCACATTTAGCCTACCTCTGTGGGCCATACCAATTACAAATTCCTTCACCCCCATATCAGCTCCTTCTCTCACGATGTAATCCATGGCCGGTATGAGTGATTCGCAACCTTCTACACTGAACCTTTTTTGTCCGACAAATTTTCTTTGGATGTATTGCTCAAAAGTGGTCGCTTTATTGACCATGTCAAAAATTTGTTCCTTTTCCTCTTTGGTGAACTTCCTTCTATTCACCACTTCCAATCTTTCGCGGATCCACTTTTGGCGCAATGGATCACGGATAAACATGTATTCCACGCCTATATGTCTACAGTAGCTTTCTTTGAGATGGGTTATAATATCGCGCAACTTTGATGCACCAAGACCTACTTCCGTACCTGCTTCAAACACAATATCCAAATCCGATTCGGACAAGCCAAATTGCTGTAGATCTAAAGTTGGCAGGTGAAGTCTTCGTTCGCGAACTGGATTCGTTGCTGTGAAAAGGTGTCCACGGGTTCGATACGCGAGGATAAGGTTTATCACCTGGAATTCCTTTCGAATATTTTTACCGCTAGCGCCTTCATCAGAGCCTGGAAGAACTTCGAATGATGCGTTTTTAAAGTCAAAACCATCGAAAAAATGTTTCCAGGAAACATCCACAGATGCAGGATCTTTTTTGTACTGCTTGTACAATTCCTCCATTGTGATTACATCAGCATTTCCGAGGTATGAGTGTGGGTCCATTGGGTTTTCTTATATACAATAATCCAGTGTGCGAAGTTATACCAATGCTACTTAATAAATGGTCCAAAATATTTATGGGGTTACAGTGGTAAATGCCGTTGTGATTTATGTTTAGTTCAATGAAGAGAAACAAAATTGGACTGTTACATAAATCCAAAACGGTATTAGTCAGAAAATCATCTATCAAAAGCTAGAAAAGCTATTGAAATTCAATCTTGATAAAATTGGCGAAACCAGACTTTCATGGCCTCTCTGCGAAGAATAGTGACTGTGAGTTCCGAGATTTTTTCTCTATTACTCTCAGTTCGGAGCCATTGTTTAATAATTGGCTCCGGAATATCTATGCGGTACATAACTTCAGCCACATTGGGAAACTTGTGCACCCAGAGTACTTCTATAGCCAGTTCTGCAATTTCCAAGAGTTTCTCGGTTGTGGGCACACCAATAAAATCCTTACAAGTCACGTGTGGGCTAAGGTCTTTGCTCAACTGGACCAGAATCAATTCGAGAAACTTCTGTTTATCATTTTGGGTCAACTGGTAATTGGCAGGTATAATGTCAAATATTTCCATTATTTCTCCCGATTGGCAAGGCTCTCAACAAATCGAAGAAGCCCTTCCTTTCTTTCCTCAGGTACTTCCAATTCGTTGAGCGCACCGAAAGCCTTTGCGGAATAAAGGCTCACGGCTTCTAAAGCTAAGGAGTCGATACCCAATGTTCTGTAAAGTTGGGTTACTTCCTCTACTTTCCTTTTCGCATGATCGGCATCTAGGTGTAAAAGATTGATCCATAGTTGGCGTTGACCATCATTTGCGAGTTCAAGAGCGGACACCGAGAGAAATGTTTTTTTATTTGAAACTATATCACCACCTGCTTGCTTTCCGACCTTTGAATGATCACCGAAAACGTCCAAATAATCATCCTTTATCTGAAA
>JAWXBG010000122.1:0-20961 GCA_034439875.1 Flavobacteriales bacterium | reverse complement strand
TTTGATGGTGTCTATATATACAGCAAGAATAAAAATCGAGAAAGTGCTTGATGTCAAAGGGGGTTAGCGCTGCAATAGATTTCCAATGCGGATTCTGGGATTAAGGAACATTGGTATTACTTATCCTCAATCAAACTTCTCACTTTGTCTAAACATGTATCTACCTCAATCTGGGAGGTGGAGGGAAGAGCTTTCACGATGTAGTCCGGTGGCATAGGCAATGGCGACATGCTGAAAGTATTGTCGCTGTTATACCTAATAGTGGCTATGTTTAGGGGTATATGTGTTTCCTTCATTGAATACATTGTCGGGTTTCCCCATGTGCCATGTCCACTGCCCATGCAAGGTTGACCAATTATTACAGCCCGATCGCGCCTGCGCATAGCACTTGCAAAATCAACTCCCGCAGAAGCGGTAAGTCCATTGATAAGTACATAACATTTACCTTTAAATACAAGATCGTTACGTTGAACAATCGGTTCCCTGAAATAAATGGTGTCCACAGCACCTTCAGGCAGTTTATGGGCCGCGAGAAAAGCTTTTGCATTTTCGTCGCTGCTGAGTTTGAATATCCACTTCTTCAATGTACCCAAGGACTTTTGGCTGCGGTTTCGCGCGAGTTCACTTTGACGCACTATAATATTGTCCGGGGCATTATGACCGTCTTCAAATAAATAGGAACACAAATGTTCAACGCGTGAAGAAGAGCCACCTGTGTTGTCTCGCACATCAATTACTAAATATTCGAAGCCTGCTTTGTTGAGCTGGGAAAAAGTTTTCCGTAGAAATTTTTCAGATCGTTGAAAATAGACTGGCACGAAAGTAGAAATAGTCAGGACCGCTAATTTTTCTTCAGGATAATAGTCAACGTAAAATACTTCATTGAATTTTTCTGAAGTTGATTTTTTTTTGCTTTGTTTGAGCAGTTCGGTCACCTTTTTTTTGTCGATCGAAATGTATTCAATAGTGGTGTCTGCTTTAGATTCTGGCAAGCGACAATAGACCATATTTGTATCACGCAATTGTTTCCGAAGCATCAAAGCACTCGTAATCATTGCTGTTTGTACCTGTACTCTACTCTCTTGGGCTTTTCCTTCTGTGAACGAAAATTCTTTTGCGTTTTTGAGAAGTGAATCTGCTTCAATGGAATTGATCGAATAAATAATTGTGCCCTTTGGCAACGTTGCAGTGAGGTCACGTTTTACCCAGAGCACGTCTCCATTAAATCCCAACTGCAGCGGCATTACTTTCTCTTTCATTTTCATGGCCATTTCTCTCACCGCCGACATGTCGAGTGTTGTATGCGAATCTTCTTGTACATTCAGAATTTTTTGAACCACAACTATAAATTCTCTCAAAGTCAAACCATCCTTCACCTGCTCTTCTCCATTTAAAAATGCAAGCGAAAGTTGAGTTGAGTCGTTGTAGCCTCCCGGATTCGGATGACTTTCGAAAAGAACTTTTTTCAATTCTTTAAGGTCGGCAATGAGCACATCACCTCCATATAAGGAATCCAAAGAGCCTCGATCCTGAGAAAAAGCCGAAAATGAAATCAGCGATATGAAAGAAATAAATATGGTTCGCAATACACTCACTAGTCTTGATTGAGTTTTTTCACCATGGTCAGAATTGTCGCAATAGCCACGGTTTCCCCAGTTTCATCGTATATGTCAACCAAAAATTTCACGATACCTTTTCCAATGTCTTCTGGATTTCTCTTTTCCTGATCAATTTTTTCTTTTACAGTAAATCTCACGCCAATCGTCATACCCGGATAAACAGGTTTGGTGAATCGAGCATCTTCCAATCCATAATTGAGCAGAACAGGACCTTTTTTGGGATCAACAAAAAGACCGGCGGCTTTCGACAGCACAAAGTATCCATGGGCAACACGTTTTTCAAAGATGGTTCCTTCTAGGGAAGTGGCATCCATGTGAGCATAGAAATTGTCGCCACTCACATTAGCGAAATTAGCTATGTCGGCTTCCGTCACTGTATGTTTATGAGTGAACACTGTATCTCCAACGACAAGTTCTTCAAAGTGTTGTCTGAACAGGTGAGGCATTGCTTCCTTTTGTTTCCCCCCCTGCTGATAAACGCCACCGATGTATCCTATTGTGGTAGGAGTTCCTTGCAAAGCTGTTCGTTGCATGTAGTGCATGATTCCGCGTTTTCCACCCATCTCTTCTCCACCGCCTGCTCTTCCCGGGCCGCCATGTACAAGGAGAGGTAGAGGAGAACCATGACCGGTATTTTCTCCACCATTTTCGCGATTGAGCACCAGAATTCTCCCATGGTGAGAGGCTGCTCCCACAACAAAGTCGCGCGCTACATTATCGTCGAAGGTAGTAATACTGCACACGAGCGAACCCTTGCCCATTTTGGTAAGTTCTATCGCCTCTTCTAAATTTTTATAAGGGATAATAGTTGCTACTGGACCAAAACACTCTATTTCATGCGACGATAAATTTTCGAAGGGTCTTTCATTGAGCAAGATGATAGGAGGCATAAAAGCGCCCGATTGCGCATTGGCGCCTACTAATTCGAAATGTGTCGGATCGCCGATCACAATTTTAGATTCTTTAAGTAAGATTTCAAGCCGTTGAAGCACTTCTTTTCGTTGGTCCATACCTGCTAAAGCACCCATTCGAACCGTTTCATTTCGAGGATCCCCAATGACGGTTTTCGAAAGCACTTTGCCTAAAGCGATCTGCACATCTTCAACAAGTTCTGCCGGAACTATCATTCTGCGAATGGCAGTGCACTTTTGACCGGTTTTCGTAGTAATTTCTTTTCGAGCTTCTTTTATAAAAAGATCAAATTCCTCTGTACCCGGAACTGCGTCAGGTCCTAGGATGGCAGCGTTCAAAGAATCCGCCTCCATATTAAAAGGAACAGATTCGCTGACAATTCTAGGATGGATTTTCAATTTTCGTCCTGTTTCAGCCGATCCCGTGAAAGTTACAACATCCTGGCTACCCACATGATCAAGTATATCTCCCGCCGACCCGCAGATCAGTTGTAGAGCCCCTTCGGGCAGAATTCCTGAACTTATTATGTCGCGAACCACAATTTCGGCCAAATAGCTGGTAACGGTTGCGGGTTTAACAATGGCGGGCATACCGGCCAAAAGATTAACGGAAACCTTCTCGAGCATTCCCCATACCGGAAAGTTGAAAGCGTTGATATGCACAGCAATACCATCTTTTGGAACCACAATATGATGGCCCAAAAAAGTACCATTTTTTGAGATTTTCGCGGCTTCACCTTCCATAAACCACGGTAAATCAGGGAATTGCTTCCTCAGACTAGCGTAGGCAAAGAGGGTTCCAATACCGCCGTCTATATCAATTAAATTATCAATTCTGGTGGCACCGGTCTGAAAGCTAACTTCATAATAGGCTGATTTTCGGTCGGTTAAGAACAAGGCTAGTTCTTTTAACATTCGCCCCCTCTGCTGAAAGGTCATTTTTTTAAGAACCTTACCTCCGACCTTTCGACCGTATTCCAAAGCAGACCCAAAATCGAGTCCCAAAGTGGAGGCAGAACCGATGATTTCGCCTGTTATGGCATTTTTGAGGGCAGTGCCTTCTCCTTGTCCGGAAACCCAAGTGCCTGTTATATAGTTTTGTATGTTCATTCTGAATTTGTATTGAGCGGTCAAAATTAGGGGAGATCAAATACTCACAGGAATTACCGTTAAAAAGATAAAAGCGACCACTTACTCATTTTGTGGCCCGATATATGATACTTTATCCCAGATTTACAAAATGATTTTTAGATGCCTAAAAGGTTAAACGGTTATGAAACATTTAAAAATCGTGGAAGTATAAGTAAAATTTCAGAACTTTGTATTCAATCTAACCAAAACCAAATTTAAAATGAAAAAGTCAGCTTTACTCCTTACGGCTCTTATGAGCTTCGGAATGATGAGAGCAACAGATGTTGAGCTAATCGTTCAAAAAGTGGATAACCAAGGCCTTGTAGCCGGAAACACTTACAGAGTGTATGCCAACCTTTCTGAAGGCTATTCTTCTGTCCACGCAGTATTCGGCAGTACAGAGAACCCACTTATGATCGAAAGCACTGCGCCTTTCTACAACCACCCTTTTGGAGGTGCTACCAATGTAAATATTTCTGAAGCTACCATCGGAGCAGATGCGGCTCTTGCTTATGACTCATGGATTACCTTGGGTTATGAAAACGGAGATGGCAATGATTTGTGGGATCTCGGTGCAGATATGAGCGATTTTGCAACAGGCGGTTCACTTTTGGTGAACAACGGCGCTTGGTTCTTATTGCCCACAGATGAGAAGTGTTCTCCAAACAGCATGGGTATGGTTCTTATCGGTCAATTTACAACTACAGGAATTGCAACAGGAACAATCAATCTTCAAGGTTGGGTTAATCCTCAAGAAAGCTGGCAGAAAACAGGTCTTACATTTTCAACTACAAATGCGGAAGTATTTGGTTGCACAAATGCCCAGGCCTTAAATTTCAATGTGAATGCAACATACGATGATGCTACATGTGAAATGCCAAACAATGCAGGTGGAAACAACAATACTGCAGGTGGTCATTTGCAACAATCAGGTCATAACACTGCCACTGCATCGAAAGATGATATGGGCAACTCTTGGGAAGTATTCCCGAACCCTGTGAAAGAAAACATTTTCCATGTTCAATTCAAAAACACCATCGACTTCACTAAAGGAAATGTGAACTTAGATGTATATGATGGAGCCGGTCGTCGTGTTACTTCAGTTCAAGTGAACGAAGGCATGGTGATAGGTGGAAATAGAATCATGGTTCAGCAACAATTGACTAGCGGTACATACAAAATTGTAATGACTGCTGAAGGAAATCAAGAGAGCAAAACGATGGTAGTTCTGAAATAATCTGATCAACACACGATATTGAAAAAGCCGGAGAAATCCGGCTTTTTTGTTTTTATACCGTTTGGATTTATCCCGCATTACGCATTCTACAAAAATTGCCCTAATGCGTAATGCGGGATAAACGGTATAAAAATCTTGCGAGAGCACTTGCTATCTGTGGGGTTTAGCACTTCATAATGAATCCCAATTCGGATTCTGGGTTTAAGTATCTATAATTTCGGCTGAGCCGAGACCAATTCCGTTTCACTACATTAAACTACAACAGCTAGCAGAACGGTATTTACCAATTCATGCTTGTGAAATAGTTTGGACTATTGAATGAGCAGAATGGATATTACAATTCAATGGATGAGCATCATCACTGGGTATAATTCCAATTCTGTGCGAAGAGATAAATGCAAAACAGCATGAGATTTAGAGTATCGGGAGTGAAACGGTATCGGACTTATTCTGACAAATAAACGGTAGATTTTCTTTTGTATCGTGTCATTTCACCACCTCCATCCTCCTCCACACCTCGCCCCGTTTCTATGGTTGTAGTATCCATTTGTAACCTCAGATTAAAAGTTTGAGCTTGCACTGTACCAGCGCAAAACAAAATCAGAGGTAAAATGGTTAGTATTACTCTCATTAATGCTGAATGATTAGAGTCTGCGTATCCACCACAATATCATCGAATAGCAATCTGATGATGTAAGGACCTGAAGCGAGCTGCCTCACTTGCCATTCATAAATTCCCTTAAAAGTGTTTACAACCTCGCTCGCAATCATCCTACCGGTACCATCATAAATTTCAAATACAATTTTTGCTGCACCTTCTTCGTCTCTGTATGCGATAACAGTAGATTCATTCGCTGGGTTGGGGCTTAGACGCGTGATGTGCCTTGAATTCTTAGCCGTGGGCAATTCTAACATTCTCAGCCCCGGAGCATCGTACCAAATGTTGATGGAATATTCATTACCCAATTCTTCAAACAAAAGCGATCGAGCTTGAGCATGGCCTAAATTATTTTCATCCGATGCAATACTTTCCAATTCACTTATCTGTGAAGCACTGAACTTTGGACATTCACCCAATTGTTCAGCAGTATTCAGAATGCTTAAAACCCTGCAATACCCATCCAATTCGCCATTTTGCATGCAAGTACCCAATATGGAACTGGCAGCGGCATGATCTCTCTTCTTTATTTTTATTCCAGCCTTTATATACTTATCGGTTCCTTTATAGTTTGCTCCGAAATGAGATTCTAGCGGAGAGATTCGATTCACCTCATCATCATCTTCCCTCAAAAGATAGCCTCTTATGTAATCATTCTCCCCTGTAAGCAATAGTCCGTTGTACCGAACTAGGTCAGCCTCCAACAATGATTTATCTGTGACACCCCCTCCTTGTCCGTTTTGCACCAACTCAGTATAGTACTCATCAAAGTCGTAATGATACATCATTTGAACAACAGTCTGCTTCAGAGGTGAGTTATATAAAAGAGCCTGAGCCAAATGCCAAGGATTCACGGTCGGAGTCCTTTGGAATGCAGTTCGCCATGCGTTATCACTCACATAAGGGCTGCACGCTATGAATTCATTTCGTACATCCATACTGGTGTTATTCGAATTCTGAATGAAAGTGATCAATGCCTGTGTATTACCCTGATCAACATTATCTGTATAAATGTTATATACCTCCTCATATGTACTTTTTGCTGTTAAATATTGTTGTTCTGAGCCAGAGTGTATTTGTCCGGTGGAAACTAGAACCGGACACGTTCCTGTTTCCGTGTATACGTACTGCGTCCCTAAAGGAATTAATTCATTCGAATCATATCCATAAAGTGCAATGAAAGGCGCTGCACTTGGACTGATATCCGCATTATGATAGTACTTATCTATAATCGTACTTCCACTTCCGATGTCCCAATTGCCCATTACATTGAGTGAATAATTGTCAGAGAACAGATTCCCGGCTTCTGTGTCAGTATCATAGTAGCCTTGAACCTCCTGAACGGTTGTATTCGAATTTAAGAATATGTCGGCATTGTTTACAGGGCCGGTCTGACCGAATTTATTGCATCGAAACTCTAATCCATATTGATCCTGCGAAAGCTGGATGTACCCCATCATTATCTCCTTGAGCGTGGATACCTCTCCTTAAATTATCGAACCAATTCCGATACAAGGTTTGAGTAGAGGGCTTAAAATTTTGTCCTTCGCAATTGAAAGATGTGTGTGTAAACGCAATTCCAATCAAAGGAGGATCGGCATTATAAGTACCTCCTATAAAATGGTTTTCTTCGATTTCAAAATTGGTGGTGTTGTCAATGTCAATTCCTAAAGGTTCTTCGGCATCTACGTTGTCATCCATTGAGTTTATGTAAAAAGTATTGCTCAGAATGGATGGACCAACGGCCATGCCTTCGGCCCTAATCCCACAGAAATTATCAGTGAAGAGAGCATTTCTAACAGAAAAAGTACTTAAAAAATCACCACAACTTTCATAAACACCGTGATATAAATTGGTAAACGCACTGTGCATAAGCGATTCGATGGGGCAGGGCTGCCCCTGTTGAATTGTTTGCGAACAATAATCATCTACCAAAAATGTGGATGAGTGCGCCACAATGCCATTTCCACGGTTGTGATAATCTGTATAATCGGTATCATTGGGATCGTCAAGGGCTTCGTTCTCAAATCGGCAACCATTGACTTTAATGCGATAATTATCATTCAAAATCAAATGGGTCTTAGGGAAGAAATTCCCATTTAGTTTTCTCGCTGTTATGAACTCCGAGTTGCGGAAATAACCTTTGTTGGAGACAGGACTACCTTGTGAATTGTGCCAAGTATATGGAGCAAATTCCACGTCGATATAGTTGTTTAAAAACCTAGAGCCTTTAACCTTCACAATTCCACCCCCTGAGCCCAATACAAGATGACAGTCTTCATCATTTCGCCGAACCCAAATACCGGTGTGGGCGTTTTCTATAAAAGCACCATCAAGCAGTTCAACTATTCCTTGATTGGATTCCGGGGTTTGAGAGAGTTTGTTGTTGCCCCATACTTCGATTCCCTGCCACTGCAGTCCACATCGATTCGAGATGCAACCTCCATTTATAATCAACCTAGCTCCGGGCTTGACAATGATTTTTGCATCGGTCGGCATATACAAATGCCCTGTGAGGGTAAGAAGGGCACTTGGTAGAAGAAAAATATCACCCTTAAATATTCTATTTGCGCTCCAAACTAGTGTTTCATTTCTAGAGATTGTTACGTCCCAAAGATGATCGACATTACAGTAGTCAACATGAATATCATCGAACTTTGAATTAATCAATTGGTGATAAAACTTTCCGAGCTGTTGTACAGTGAGCGCTGTCTTTGAGTGACAATAGTCCATGAGATTATTCGAGAATAATGCGGGATCGGCATTGATATCTTGAGAGCAATCTCCAGGATGCACACCATTTTCTACAAGCATGTCCTCCCAACATGGTGTGTCACTGCAGCCATCGTCACATAAAGTGCCATTGCAACCGAAATTACAACCAGAATCTCCGCAACGGCTGCCACCTTCACATAAAACGGTATGAGATAAACAATTGGAATGTCCAATTTCGTGTAACAATTGTCGTGCTCCTCCAAAAATGAAGTGACCTAGCCATTCATTCTGCAATTCCAATGTACACATTTGACGTACAATATATCGATAGAACATCCAGGTCCGCTGGAGGACGGCTTACCCTCCCGGTGCGGCCGCATAACCTAGTTCGCCACAAAACGGACCACTATATGTAACAAAGTCGGCCAGAAAATCGCCTCCAGAAGGATCACATGGATCAAATCCGTCCCATGAATAGTCAGGATTTACAATGAAGCTACTGTTTGGATTTGTGATAAATACATCAATTCCATTTGGTGAAAAGTAAGTTGAGTTAGGCGCCTGAACGCAGACAATATTGATTTCAGGAAAATCTACGGAATTTACCCTGAATCTGAATTGGTAGGGAGGATTTGGCTTTAGACTTGGATCAATTAATGGAAGATTCATAATTGGGTTTCATTCTTCCAAAAAATCATTCATACCCTTAATGTTGATTCCATTTACAAGATATTCAGCCACATCATATCCACTCCATTCAGTGTTTTCAACTTCAAGTCCATCTCATGTTCTTGTAAAATTACCTGGTGCGGCGTTCGGATTTTGCTGAAAGTGAAAATTCAAATTTATGGTGATGATTGGAGAGTATTCATCTGGACATTATGCGATCATTACGTTTTCATCAAGTGGACAACCGCTTCCGATTTGTTCACATGAAAAATTTACTTGAGCTTTTGTTTCAGAGACAATCAAAAGAGAACATATTGTCAACACAAAAAAAGAAAGGATTCTATTTTTCATTGTCAGGGTCCTTTATTAATGTTAATAGAACGAATG
Source organism: Flavobacteriales bacterium (assembly GCA_034439875.1). Classification (GTDB taxonomy): domain Bacteria; phylum Bacteroidota; class Bacteroidia; order Flavobacteriales_D; family Sanyastnellaceae; genus JAWXBG01. Next base: position 11,634 of record JAWXBG010000122.1, on the reverse strand, counting down.
TAATGAACATAAACCAATTGTAGCGAATTAAAAATTCATGAATGTGAGAAAGAATGTGGATTTGAGTCAGCAAAACATAAAACTGGATGCGGAGCACTCTAGTTTTATCAGAGTCCAATGCGCTGAGCAATAAAAATCTTGGAAGAGCAATTGCCGTAATCGGGGTATAGAATTCCATAGCTTTTCCCAATGGAGATTACGGGTTTAATAGCATTTACACCTTAGAATCTATTAAATCAGACAGCCATTTTCATAAGCAGAATTGGCGTACTTTCGTCCAAACTGTATGATATGATAAAACATTCCTTCGCTTTAGTATTCTTATCGATTTTGTGCGGAATTACCAGTGCTCAAACAGAGATTGCAAATGCGAATTTTGAGGATTGGTCGAATGAAGTTTATTGGGAGGATCCGGTGCCTTTTACAACAGCAAACTTACAGGCATTTCTTTCGGGAAATTCTGGAAATGCTATCAAAACAACGGAAAGTCATGGCGGTCTGTACGCTTGTCGTTTAGAAACGGCAAACAATGATTTGGGAAGTTTCCCCGGGGCATTATTTATCGGTACCCCTTCGTTGGATTTAATAGAAGGGGGATTGCCATTTGAGGGTAGCCCCGATTCAATAAAATTTTTTGCACAATACCACATAGCTGAGGGCGACTCCGCAGTGATGTATTGTATCTTGCAAGGAGGAGGTTTGCCTGTTGCTTTAGGTTTTCAATCGATCACAGGAGAGTCAACAGATTGGGTAGAGTATACTGCTCCAATGGATTTTCTCTTCGCTATTTCTCCAGATCTATTGAGTTTGATTTTCTCTTCAAGCGATTTCACAAACCCGAATGCGGAAAGTTGGATTACAGTAGATGATATTCAGTTTGTATACAACGGTCTCGATGCGGATCCATTTCCTGGCGGCGACTTTGAAGAGTGGACAGAAGTCGGATCAGAAGAACCCGACGATTGGAATACGAGCAATCCATTTACCGAACCAATTGGTCAGAGCGTGCAGAAATCTCCCGATGCATACAACGGATTGTATTCGGTGCGTATCGAGACATTGCCTACTCCTTTTGAAGAGGGCGATAACATCGGATTTTTAATAAATGGATTTTTGGGTGAAGATGTAATAAACGGCGGATTAACATTGAGTGGTAACGAAATCCCAACATCATTTAGCGGCTATTATAAGTATAATCCAATTGAAGAAACGGACTCTGCCGGAGTTCTTTTTTTATTAAGAAAGTACAACGACCTCACCACAGAGTTTGACACATTGATTGAAGGTGAATTGAACCTTCCTGCCGCAGCAAACTTTACATTTTTCGAGATTGAATTGCCGATAGTCATTTTGAATGAGTGGGTATCGGAAGGCACATTTCCGGATCTCTTGACCATTGGATTTTCATCGTCGAAATTGGACGATGAAAATTATGATGCTCCCGAAGGAAGTGTGCTTTGGGTCGACGCATTGAACGTCGACTATTACCTTGGGGTGGGTGAATTGGATAGCAAAAATTCCATTGTCGCTTATCCAAATCCTGCTTCAGAGGCAATTCAATTGAGCGGCATTGATCTTCATTTAATTCGATCTATGAAAGTAATAAATGCAATGGGAGCCTGTGTAAGGAATATGACACAAATCAAATGGGGAGAAATGCATACTGGCCTAACTTTGGACATTGCCTCATTGCCAAATGGGAATTACACAATTTTATTGGAAACAGAGGCAGAATTGATAACAAAAAAGATTTCTGTGATTCATTGATATTATGAAACAGTACGACGAAAAAAAACTAAATACGGTTCGCAGTGAATACGCCCACTCGATCCTCCTTGAAAGTGAGGCGGCTGGAAACCCATTTGATCAGTTTGGTCAATGGATAAGTGATGCTGAGAAATCTGAGATTCCAGATTACAATGCATTTACACTATCTACCAACGGAGACAATGGTTTTCCGCATTCGAGAATTCTTTTGTTGAGAGAATTCGATAGACAAGGATTGGTTTTCTTCACAAACTATGGAAGCAACAAGGGGAAGGAACTCGAGTTTTCGGATAAAGTGTGCCTGAGTTTTTTCTGGAATATACTAGAGAGACAAATTAGGGTCTATGGGGTAGCTCATAAGGTAAGCAACGAAGAATCGGATGACTACTTTAATTCACGCCCGTATGAAAGCAAAATCAGTGCTTGGGCGAGTATTCAAAGCTCCGAATTGCGTCATCGGGAGGAACTAGAAGCAAATGTGGCTAAATACAAGGCGTTATACCCCGGTCCGGATGTTCCAAGACCAGATTTTTGGGGCGGATATCGGGTGGTTCCACATTATTTTGAATTCTGGCAAGGACGTCCCAGTCGCTTGCACGATCGTCTGATTTACAAGGTGGATGCGGATTTTGAGTGGTTTGTACATCGGTTGAATCCGTAGGAGGGAAAATACGCCGGTTCATTTGTAAGTTCGGGTTTCGAATTCAGTGATCGATTGTAAGTGCATGCTGAACCATAGAAATTCTGTTCTAATATATTCTTGATATATCAACTTTAGTTTTCCTTCGTGGGTTGGGCGACTAAGCTGCCGCATATCGTAAACAATGTAGCGACCAATGCGGAAAGCATTGCCATGGGAGATGCATGCGAAAGCAATGGACATGACGCGATTGCGGGAGGTGAATTGTGCGTGGCGGATGGATGGGCCTCTGTGGTTTTTGGGTATAATTTATGGTCACAATCGGATTATACAATAACAGTAGGAAAAGGAGTTAACTCTGGCGGATCGCCTTTGAACAACAATGTACAAAACTCTTTAATGATCGCATTCAATAGCAACCTTCCGACGTTTTTTGTTGGAGGTGCAAATGGTGTTGGTACATTTGGAAATGTGGGAATTGCAACTTCGACACCTTCTGCTCGTTTGCATGTAGATAAAGTTAGTAACGAAACGTCAGGAACAATTATTACTTCTCTAAAAGCGATGACGGGCGGGCTTGGTTCACCAGTCGTTAATGAAGGCCAACGAATCGAACTGATTACTGCTACTGGATCGAATACGCAATCTACAATCTAATAGAGGTTTACACTCAATTTCAACCGGTTCAAATAAGAACTACTCGGTTTATGCTGAGGCGAAACCAAATATGGATACTTCTGAAAACGATGGCGTTCTGGGTTATCCCAGTGGAAATGGAAGTCAGGTGTTGCAAAATCGAGGAGTTTTTGGAGATGCAGAAAGCGGAGTCAGAGCTTATGGTCTATATGGAGAAGCAAGTGGGGCTTCTACAGGAAATGTTGGTGTCTATGGAGTTGCTTCCGGTACAAATGCATGGGCGGGTTATTTCAATGGGAGTGGATTTTTGCGTGCGTCTTCTTGGACCTATGGATCTGATTTGGTGTTGAAAACTAACGTTCAAGATGTTCAAGGAGCTCTAGAAATAATTGAACAACTCAAGCCGCGCAGTTATGATTATAATCAACAGACTTTCGAGCAACTAAACCTCCCATCTGGAAATCACTTTGGCTTTATAGCGCAAGAGGTTGAAGAGGCCATTCCTAGCGTTGGTAGTGAGATTGAAATCGCAGAAATCCTAGATTCGGAAGACAATGTAATAAATGAAGCCTTTACTATTAAGGGAATACGACAAACTGATCTGGTGCCGCTGGCTATTGGAGCTATCAAGGAACAACACGTATTAATTGAAAATCAAAAGGAATCAATTGATTCTCTCAACTCTATTATGTTAACCCTGCAAGAACAAGTGAACAATGCTATTGAAAATATAGCCTTGTTATCTGATGCACTTTCTGAGTGCTGTGCTGTTGATCTACAACTTAGAAATATGGAGGGAAATGATATTACCTTGGTTAAGGAGGATACAAAACTCAATTTCTTATATCGAAATAATCCGAACCCTTTTGTTTCTAGTACAATTTTAGCATTTTCTCTTGTTGAGGGATGCAACGCTAAGATTATGATATACAAAAATTCCGGATAAGTTGTTGCCTAGCTTGTTGACGGATTCAACGAATCTGGTTTGCATCAGGTGGAATGGAATAGAGAGCCAGTTCCTTCTGGTCTTTACTATTATGCTCTCATTGTTGATGGAATCGAACTTGTTCGAAAGGCCATAAAGCTCTGATCAAAATGATTTGAATTCCATTTTTCGCTTTGTATGGCATCCAAAACGGAAAACTTATTTCAAGGGTAAGCTACCTTTTTTTTCTTTGAACCATACAACGGGTCAAATTTCCGATCTCATTGTAGCATAGAGATTAGTAAACACTGTCAGTGGAAGCGACAAATTCAATCTACACCAGAACACGAAGTTTTACAGAGTTACTTCGGTTTTTCTTTCAAGTATTTTGGTTGATACGGTGGACGTCGATTTGAGGCTGAGACTCGCGAAGACTTTTGGCCTCCAATCAATACTGTATGGCAATGGAAACGAACTGAATGTGGTCATACATATCTACTTTAAATATTAATCATTGATACATCAAGGTAATTTGGCACTCCGATGGAGCTCGATATTTGTAAAACCTTAGATACGTGTATGATGTCCCCGTGAGGGATAGGAATGGAAAGCCCGCCAAGACCAGAGTGAGAAGGAGAGCAGAAAGCGTCTCAGTTTATCAATAAGTTTTGGGATTTCTGATGGCGGCTTGCAATGGATAGCCCGACCCCGTAAGACAGAGCGAGAATGAGTGCGGAGAGTGGGATGGCGTAGAGGAAAGATTAGGAGGAGCAGGAGAAGCGGGGGCACGGCAAGATAAGAGTGTGAGTGGAGAGTGAGAGTAGAGAGGGTGAGTAGAGAGTAGAGAGTGAGAGTGATAATGAGAGTGGAGAGAGATCCAAGGATTGGAGCTAGCTGTCGGAGTGCACAGAACTTGAAATTCGGGAGTTACAGGCGTAGGTTGGTAATCCACTGGCTTAGGAATGAATTTTACCAATGGCGTTGGCTTCTGGCCATTATCTTCGCGCTTTAATTTTAGTTTATAATCATGGCAGACGATAAGAAAATCATATTTTCGATGGTGGGTGTAAACAAATACACGCCACAAGGAAAACACATTATAAAGGACGTATATCTTTCATTTTATTACGGAGCCAAGATTGGTATCCTCGGTATGAATGGAGCAGGTAAGTCTACTGTAATGAAAATTATTGCCGGTCTGGATACCAATTTTCAGGGCGAAGTAGTTTGGTCGCCAGGCTACTCAGTGGGTTATCTGCCTCAAGAACCGCTGCTCGACGACAATAAAACTGTTCGCGAAATTGTGGAAGAGGGAGTGAAACCGATTACAGATGTCCTCAAAGAGTATGAGGAAATCAACAACAAGTTTATGGATGAGGCAATTCTCAATGATGCAGATAAGTTGCAGGCTTTAATGGACCGTCAATCTAAAGTCCAAGATCAAATAGAATCGCTTGGAGGATGGGACCTCGATACTAAGCTTTCCATAGCAATGGATGCGCTGAGATGTGCACCAGAGGATCAAAAAATAGGGGTGCTTTCGGGTGGTGAGAGAAGAAGAGTAGCATTGTGCAGATTGCTTTTGCAGCAACCTGATGTATTGCTCCTCGATGAGCCTACCAACCACTTGGATGCTGAAAGCGTGATGTGGCTCGAGCAGCATTTGTCGAAGTACCAGGGTACTGTGTTGGCAGTTACACACGATCGTTATTTTTTGGATAATGTAGCCGGATGGATACTTGAGTTGGATAGAGGAGAGGGCATTCCATGGAAGGGCAATTATTCAAGTTGGCTCGAGCAAAAGTCGAAACGTTTGGCCGATGAAGAAAAGACGGAGAGTAAGCGCCGAAAGTTTCTGGAACGTGAGTTGGAATGGGTTCGCACCAATCCGAAGGGTCGTCATGCAAAAAACAAAGCGCGTTTGCAGAACTACGAGAGTATGATGTCGGCAGACGAACGCGATAAAGAAGCGAGGTTGGAAATCCCGATTCCAAATGGTCCTCGTTTGGGCAATGATGTCATCACCTTTGAAAAAGTAACCAAGGGATTCGAGGAAAAACTATTGATAGAAAATCTCTCATTCAAATTGCCACCTGCGGGAATAGTTGGAGTGATTGGACCAAACGGAGCCGGTAAAACAACTCTTTTCCGAATGATCATGGGAGAAGAAAATCCGGATAGTGGAACTGTGAAAATTGGGGATACAGTAAAGATTGGATATGTAGATCAAACGCACGCAGATATAGATCCTGAAAAAACAGTTTATGAAGTTATTTCAGGAGGCAATGAGGTGATTGATTTGGGAAGTCAGATTATCAACTCAAGGGCATACTGCGGTAAGTTCAATTTTCAGGGCGGCGACCAGCAGAAGAAATGTGGAGTTCTATCGGGTGGAGAAAGGAATAGACTGCACCTTGCCATGACTTTAAAAACAGAGGCGAATGTTCTATTACTCGACGAACCTACCAACGACATTGATGTAAACACGCTGCGGGCTTTGGAAGAAGGCATTATGAGTTTTGCGGGCTGTGCTGTTGTGATTTCTCACGACCGTTGGTTCCTCGATCGAATTTGCACACACATACTTGCTTTCGAAGGCGACTCACAGGTTTATTATTTCGAAGGAACTTTTTCTGAGTACGAAGAGAACAAGCAGAAACGCATGGGCGACACTACTCCGCATCGCCTCAAGTACAAGAAGCTTGTCAGAATTTAATAGAAGCTGCTTAGTTTCAAATGTGCTTGTAAGAATAGACTTTTGAGCTCCGCACGTTCCCATGTTCATCATAAAAACGATGGAGGATCATTAGTTCCTTGCTATTGTAGATGTAAACAATAGAGTCATCAGGGGTTTTGAGATGAGGCAGGTAGTTGTTTTTGGTAGCGCCTGTCGGTTTGCCATTCGACTCGTAGAATTGTTCTGAGGTCACAAGAACGCCACCGGAGTTGTATGTATATTTTTCTACTGTCCAAAAATTTTGAATAGATATTTCTGGTTTTCTCTCTGTAATTCTCCCGGATGCGTCGAAGACATTGATGAGGTTTATAAGTTGAAAGTCGTTGGAAAAATGCTCTACTGTAGAACGAGTAATCACTCCATTTGCATCATAGCCATATCGATATTTGGCTTTCAGCTTGCCTCTTGAATAGTATTCCTCATAATACACAAGCCTTCCATTTGCATCAAATTCCTCTAGCCCGAAGGGAATAGTATCCGTTGGCACATTATTCTGGTATTTCACCGTGCTGCAAATCCTCTTGTGGACTCTATTTTTTTTCATAAGAGGTGCAAAGTCAAGCATCTTGAGATCTTGCGAATAGCAAAAGGGGCCCACAAGCAGGATCATCAAAAGTGTTAACTTGCAACTTTTCATACACAAATTTTCTCTTTTCAACGAAATGAAAGATTCAAGGTTTACCAAATGGCGTTTTTTTCTAATCTGTTCAGCCCTGACGGCATTTTTTGTAACTGATTTCACCACCGTAGAAGCTCAGCTAACGTGGATGGAAGATGTGAAGAAACACCGCATCGAAAAGGACGCCGAATTCTCCAGTACCGAATCTTCTATACTCACGGAGGACGACCTGGCATCTTTCAGAGGACTGGATTATTTCGATATCAAGCCGGAATTCCGGGTAAAAGCTAGATTCAAGAGAATAAAAAATGCCAAGGAGTTCGAAATGAAAACTTCTACCACCCGTTTACCCTTATACAGGCCTTATGGCAAGATAAGATTTAGATTTAATGGCAAGAAGTTTGAATTGACCATTTATCAGAACATGGATTTAATGAAGAAGCCTGGATACGAGGACTATCTTTTTTTACCTTTTACGGATCTCACCAATAGTGAATCGACGTATGGCGGAGGAAGATATCTAGATATGCGAATCGGGGATCTGAAGAATCCTATTATAGATTTCAATTTATGTTACAACCCTTATTGCGCCTACAATTCGAAGTTTTCATGTCCAATACCACCTTATGAAAATAATTTGGATGTTTCAATTGAAGCCGGAGTAAAAAAGTTCCACGATTAAACCACAACCACAATGAAAAATGCAATCACAATTCTAACAGTGAGCCTTTGTTTTTGGAGTCATGTTCATGCCCAAGAAAGTGCAAATTCAAAGGGGACTTGGAGCGCCTCGATAGGATGGGAGGGAGGTATTTACTACAATGATGTTGAAACAAATCTCTACGGGGCAGATTCATCGTATACCGATACGGCTGGTGCTGTATTCGTGCCCGTGCATTTGGAGTACTACATAAATAATCGTCTATCGGCAGGTATTAAAATGAAATTCGGACGATATATAGAAGACAACGCCAATGAAGAAAATAGTGCGCGTGTGTTTGATATTACAATCGCGTATCATTTGTTGCAAAAGCCAAAAGGTGATCTATACATTCAAATGGCTTTGGGGGGATCCAACTTACAGATGGAGCGAAATGCTTTTCCTTCGTTTGATGGAGAATGGGGTGGAGGTCATTTCGGACTGGGAGCAGGCTATCGTCAGTATTTCGGCGATCATGTTGGTTTGTACACATCCTTTGGATACAATAGTTATGGCCTCAATCAAAAAAGTCTCAACACCGAAGGAATTGAAATAGATCCCAAAGATGCAAGTTGGGATATGAAACTCAGGGGTTATGAGTTTTCTCTGGGACTCATAGTGAAATGGTGAACCTAGCGGTTGAGGGCACAAAGTCGTGAAACCAAATTTCTTTCGCCATCAAAAATGTGAGCAATGATTACGCCTTTGCCGGAGAATGATTCCGTGGTGATGAAATGAGAGTTGCTTGGTGAAACATTGAATTCTTCTGTGTGTAAAAGCCGACCTGTTGGATCAGAAACATGGAGTTTCACTTTTGCACTTGTGGGTGCTTCGATGTTAAAATGAATTCTCCCTTCTGTATCAATATAAGATGAGTAAGAAGGTTCGATAGCCAAGTCATCAACAGCCACATTTCCAACAAATATCAAATTGCAGACTTGCGGTAAGTGGTCGCTCAAATAATACATAGAACGAAGGATATCGAAGGGAACCGGATTTGAAAAGTCGCAGTCGGTAATGCTTTGATTGTAGCAATCCCCTGTATTTCCCAAGGATATGAATGAACCCTCTTCAAATTGAAGAATGCTTTCTGAGTTGGTCATGTTTTCAGACAGAAGAATGAAATCAAAACGATCATCTACTCCACCTCCGGCGCCATCATTATATATCTGATTTTCTCGTGTAGACTGCGTTAGAATTTCCTTGTGCGAAAAATTTGTTCCGCTCCAATTGCCGTATGAAGCAAACACATCGGTCATTGCTATTACATTGTCTTCATCCGTTAGCACTCCATATGCGGCCTCAGTGTTGGTATAGATATTGAAATCTCCTGCGAAGATGGTAAAAGAACCGGTAGGAACCGCTCCCGAAACGTGATCCACCCAATCTTCGACCATAGCGAGTCGCAAGGCCTGATTATCGGCACCTGTGGAACTTTTTAGATGCGCTACATAAACGTAAATAAAAGTAGTATCTGCACCAGATTCGAGCAATGGATCATTGATGTAGAGCACAAATTCATTTATGTCGCGTACATCGGTTAAAATGTAGCTTTCACTTTTCAATTGAAATATTTCGGTATCGAAAACAATGTTTTGTTGAAGTGGAAAATCTCCTCCACCTCCTGAAGATACTTGAGGAACAAATGTGCCATGTTCGAAAGTTCCATATCCCAAATCATTCATGCGATCAGTCACGTCGCTGAGTCCTTGTGAAGTTTTCAACTCTTGAATCATCAACAGATGAGGTCGGTGGTAATCGAGAATATTGTAAAGGGTGTCTACTCTACCATCGAGATTTCCGGTTGGAAAGTTCAACAAATTGTAGCTCATCAACCTTATCTCTGTTTGAGAGTGAGACAAGAAGGAAATGACGCAGAATAATGGGAGTATTAATTTTTTCACAGTCGAAAGATAGTCTGCTAAACTCAAATGAAAAAGAGCATTCGAATCTTTGTGCCGAATCGATTTTTAAAATCGGGATAAAGATCTATTTTCTGGCATATCTGGGATGGAAGGACAGTATTTCTTCTCTGAGCCTGAGTCGATCGATATGGGTATATATTTCTGTGGTAGTAATGCTGCTATGCCCGAGCATTTCCTGCACTGCGCGGAGGTCTGCACCGGCCTCAACCAAGTGAGTGGCAAAGCTGTGTCGAAAGGTATGTGGACTCACATTTTTTTTGATCCCCGTTTTTATCAGAAGAGCTTTAATGATATTGAGAACAGTCATGCGTGTAGTTTTTTTTCCACGCAGATTCAGGAAAAGAAAATCTTCCTGACCGGGAGCTACATTCATGTGTTTTCTGGCTTCTATGAGTGAATGAATCCAATCGAGAGCTGTTTTACCGATGGGCACCAATCTTTCTTTATTGCCTTTTCCGATTACGCGTAAAAAACCTTCTTCCAGCGACACATTTGAAATTCGAATATCGAGTAATTCCGATACACGGAGTCCGCAGCTATACATCACCTCCAAGAGGGTTCTGTCGCGAATTCCGGCTACAGTACTCAGGTCAACTGCATCTATCAAACTTGTTATTTCTTCGACGCTCATTACATCCGGAAGGTTTCTTCCAGCTCGAGGTATTTCGATTAGTTCCAGCGGATCGTTTTGTACAATATTTTCGAGAATGAGATAACTGTAGAACGATTTTAGTCCGGAAATAATTCTCGATTGTGAGAGAGGTGATAAGTGCAATTCGTTGAGCCATCGCAAAAATTGTCTGATCTCATGGGCAGAAATGTCTGTGGGTTTTAATGGCGGATCGAAGTTTTGCGAAAACGAAATCAATTTTGCTACATCGGCTACATAGGCGTCAATAGAATTTTGAGATAAGGACTTCTCCAATCGCAGGAAAGAGGTATAACCCTTAGTGTATGATTGCCAAACGTTCATGGATTGCAAAGATGCTTGTAAAAGTGAAATGAAGAGTTGAAAACATGAACTGAATTTCATGTGATGGTGATTTAGTTTTCCGAGGCGAACTCTGTGGAAGTGTGACAATAAATCCTCAATATAGGCCTGGGAGTCGTCATCTGATTACGAATGGGATTATACTTTTTGTGCCGGCAATCACCTCGGCAATGTATCTGTTGTTATTTCCGATAGAAAAATATCGATCACAGATGGCGTTGATTTTGATGCAACGGAATATTCCTCTTCCGAAATCCTACACGCTCAGGATTACTATCCATTTGGGATGATGATGCCGAAGAGGTCTGTGGGTAGTGGGTATAGATTTGGCTTCCAAAACCAAGAAATCGACAACGTACTATGGAGCGGTTTGGTGTCCTATAAATACCGCATTGAAGATCCGAGGTTGGGAAGATTTTTTAGTGTGGATCCGTTGGAGGTGAAGTATCCTTGGAATAGTGTTTGTGCGCTTAGCGATAATAGGGTTATCGATGGCGTGGAGTTGGAGGGGTTGGAGTGTAAAGAATTTAACTCAGAATCCGCATTGGAAATCTATTGCAGCGCTAACCCCCTTTAATATCAAGCACTTTCTCGTTTTTTATTCTTGATGTATGAATATACACCATCAAATAATCCCGCATTGCGCATTGGAAGTGTCTTGAGGTTAATGCGCTGCGGGATTCTCGAATCTACA
>JAWXBG010000121.1:0-4945 GCA_034439875.1 Flavobacteriales bacterium | reverse complement strand
TATTTCTCTATTTGGGATTGGTATAATAACATATAGGTATCTGTAATTTTCCAATTCCGGATCAGTCTATCAGTGCAATTATTCTTGTTTGATCTGAAGATTTATAATTTTAAAAATCTCGCATGTTCACCCTTCTAGTTTGCGCAAACTGTTCCGTAAACTGATATAAATGACAAAAGATCGCTAACGCCCACTATGCCGTCGTCATTGAAATCGGCCGGACAATTGTCCTCAAACGGACCAAATTCACAACTGCCATTGTCTAGGCCTGCGGTTGGATCAAAATTGAGCGCTTGGGGATATGTACATCCCATTATCATAGGCGTGAGACAAGAACCATCATCAGAACCTGCAAAAGGATTGTACTGAGCAGAAAATGGGTCTGTGCAACCTGCACAAAGTCCGCATTCCTGAAAACAAACAACTTCCAAATTCATATCCTGAAAACCGCTATAAAAGTACCTGTTAAAATTAATGGTACAGTCGCTATTTAGGTTTTCATCCTCACCCCACTCGTCACCATTTATATACTTGAATTCATATAGCGTATATGGATCTAATGTGACAGTGAGTTCGTAAATTCCATAACCTAAATATGTCATCGAAGTGGCACCAGGATCCCAGCCCTGAAATGAGCCCGCTAAATGAACTCCTTCATTAGGTACCGTTTCATTTGACATATCGACACGGAAACGGATATCAACAGCCACAGGACACTGATTGCACTCGTTGTAACAAAAGGTCGGTAAAACAGAGTCTACCAATGGTGCCACAAAATACCTGTTGCCTAAGACCCCTGTTGTGCAATTGCCAATAATATTTTCCGCATCAGTGTCCAATACGATTCCATTGGTGAATTTGTATTCGAAATAATTTCCGGCCTGCACATTCCAAGGCAAAGACCAAACCCCGTTTCCATTGTCGGTCATCAAAGTGGGTAACCATCCATTAAATGATCCCGCCAAATGCACTCCATTAGGAGAGATCGTTTCGCCAATCACATTTACGCTGAACAATACTTCGACCTGCTGACAAGCGTAACAAGAATTCCAACAATAATTAGGCAAAAACAAATTGCTTCCGTTTACCGAAAATTCGCGGTTATAAATTCCATTGTTCTCAATTACACACAAATTATTTGCATCGAATAATTCTGATACCTCTCCATCGGGCACATAATATTGGTATTCGTAATTTCCATTTGGAAGCAGAAGTGAAATTGTCCAAGTGCCATCGCTCTCTGGATCATTGAGTGGATTTGCTCCAATGGTCCAATCATTAAAAGAGCCAATTACAAAGACCCCACTCAAGGCCCCACTGTAAAAACTCATATCAATATTCAATTCTACATTGAACAAACAAGATCCATCATCCGTTTCTGCCATCGGATTGTAATTCGAAGCGTCTTCATCCGTGCAACCCGGAATCAAACAATTTATGCACTCGCCAAAACACACAACATTCAAGGAAGTGGATTCCATCGGAACATTGATAAAACGATTCCCAGTCGCCTGACACTCATTAGGTATAATTTCAGCATTAGGCCAATCGCTTCCATTCAGGAATTTGTATTCAAAATAATATCCTGAATTGAGGCTGAGGGTTACTTCATAAATATTGTCGAGATCAGCATCCGTCATTTCTATTCCCGCGGCGTCCCATTCGGGATAAACTGGAAATGGATTGAAATTAAAATTTCCGGCGAGATGTATTCCACTGACATCAACTGTTTCATTGATCATGTTGATGTGAAATGTGATGTCCACATTTTCTGCACCGAGGCAATTACTGCATGAGGCAAAACAAACAATTGGAAGAAGAAAATTTCCGCTTGGCACATTTATAAATCTATTTCCACTGGCCGAACACTCAATTGGAAGTAATTCAGCTTCGGGCCATGTACCACCATTCACAAATTTATATTCGAAATAATAAGTTTCATTCAGAGAAAGTGTAACCTCATAGATCCCATCGGCATTTATATCATTCATTAATATTCCCGAAGGATCCCACTGAGGATAAATTGGTAACGAATTGAAACCAAAACTTCCAGCCAAATAAATTCCATTCGGACTGATTGTTTGATCTTGCATATTGACGCGAAAGGTGACGTCTGCATTGGCAAATGATGCAATAGATGTACACGCAAGAAGGAAGAATAGGATGTTTTTCATTTGGATAAAATTTGGTCAGTTATTTGCTAGTGTGACTTGAAAATACTCGGATCCGAAGGGTATTTATCTCTGTCATAAATAAAAACGCATAGAGCTGCTGCCACAAAAAATGAGACACCACCGATGAGTAAGGCATAAGAAGCTTCATTGTTATAAAACGATTTGAGCAAGATACCGAGGATTCCGGCGGCTACAATTTGAGGAATCACAATAAAAAAATTGAAAACCCCAACATAGAATCCAAGCTTTTTTTCGGGTAACGATCCAATCAAAATTGCATAAGGCATTGCAAGAATACTAGCCCAAGCAAAACCGACTCCAATCATTGCTGCCCACAACATGTATTTATCGGTGATATAGTGAATAGAAATCAATCCTATGCCCCCAAGCGTGAGACAAATTAAATGTGTGGTTTTTCTATTAGTCCATTTGGCTAGCAGGGGTAATGCAAACGCAACTATAGCGGCAACACCATTGTAGACAGCAAAACTCAATCCTACCCAATCTCCTCCATCTTGAAATTCTTTTGATGAAGGCTCGTTCGAAAGAAAAATATTCTGAGCAACAGTGGGCGTAGTATAAATCCACATTGCAAATAAAGCGAACCAAGAAAAGAACTGCACTACCGCGAGTTGAACCATTGTCTTCGGCATAAAACCGAGCCCATTGATTATTTCCTTGAAGGCGTTGAATACACCGCTTGTTGCCTTTCGCATTGCCTTATGGGCCTCCATATCATCGGGTGGATATTCTTTGGTTCTAAATACCGTCCAACAAACTGCCAAGAGAAATGCTAACGCGCCGATGTAAAAAGAATACTTCACTGAATCTGGAACAATTCCATCAGGGGCTGTATTAGAAACCCCAAATTGATTGGTCATTAGGTATGGCAAGGCGGATGCTACAACAGCTCCCGTTCCTATGAAAAAACTCTGCATTGCATATCCTGCCGTTCGCTGATCTCCCGGTAATTTATCTCCCACAAATGCACGAAACGGTTCCATGGATACATTGAATGCAGTATCCATGAGCCACAACATTCCAATGGCAATGTAAAGAGATGGCGAATTGGGCATTAACACCAGAGATACTGTCGCGAGCAATGCACCTATTAGAAAATAGGGTCTCCTCCTTCCCCACTTCGGGTGCCATGTGCGATCGCTGAGGTATCCGATAATCGGTTGCACTATAAGACCTGTAACAGGCGCCGCAATAGTGAAAATGGCGAGGTCTTCAACATCGGCATGAAGGGTTTGAAAAATCCTGCTTGTATTGCCCAGCTGAAGGGCGAAGCCAAATTGAATTCCGAGGAATCCAAAACTCATGTTCCAGATATCCCAGAAACCAAGGCGCTTACGTTGGGTCATACAATCGTTTTTTTTTGTGAAGGGTCAAGGGTGCCTCTAAAAACGAGTGCAATATAGACTAAGTGTACTAATTACACCATGTTGAACTTGACTTTTTTATCGAAACTCCCAAACCGAAAAAAACAAGGTTCATATAAGAGTATCCCTGCAAAGACATGACTCAATCATTATTACTCAGATTGGTGAATTTGTAGTCATATCCGATTACAAAAAACAGGATAAATTCACAATATATACAAGCAACATAAAGCTTGAACTATTGGCAGTCGGAGCCGTATGCAGCCACAAATACAAGCAAATCTGCTGTGCCCACAGTTCCATCTGAATTGAAATCGCCGACACAAGATACCTCATACAAACAAGTACCATTGTCAATACTCGCTGATGGTGAATAATTGGAAGCGGCAACATAAGTACATCCAGCACAACTTGCATACTCGCAAGTACCATTATCTCTTGTTGCTAATGGGTTGTAATTGCAAGCGATTACTTCTTTGCATCCGTTTGTTTGGTTAGTCCAAAATGCTGCGCCATGATTAGTTGGACTGCCTATGTAAACAAACTCCGGATCGTTGGGTACAAATTGACCTGCCGTCCACAAGCCCGCTGCCACAGCCACGCTTTCTCTTTGATGACCGGCACTTCCCCACTCTATGTAATCTTTCATGGCAGTGGAAGAAGTGAAAACATTGCTATTGTAATAACCCACTTCGCCGTCATTGCCCAAAGCATGTGGAAATATAACAGTAATAGAAGATCCTGCTGATAGATTTGTAACACCACTGACTACATTCAAACTATTGATTTGTAAATAATCCGGAAAGTAGCATAACCAATGTGTCCCAATGTTTTGCGAAATATTTCCCAAGTTAGTGAGTGTTACCTCATGTTTATCAGGATCAACCAAGGTGAGACGTACGTTAGATTGAGCCCAAGATTGGCTTGCGAAAAAACAAAATAATACAAAATGGACAAGTGCTTTCATGGCTTAAGAGTTTTAGGATGGTTAAGTGTTAGCTCTATCAGCCGATAGATTAACATGATGAGGACGCTTTTTAGCTCAAAAGGGTTGCGTCATCTTTTGAAAATTCCCATAATTCAACCTGTAGCTTCATGGAACCTCTAAAAACCTCATTCGCGTTTCGACCAAATTCGGAATTATGACAAAGATGTATAAATTCTTTCGGGTCAAATCCCGCGAGCCGACCTTCAGAAATACAATGTAAGCTAATCGCGGGATGCTCAAATCTAAGTGGTAGAAAACACCTGGTAAATCTTCAAGTTTACATTGATTTCTAACACTTGATAACGTTTATCCCGCATTACGCATTAGGGCAAATTTTGTAGAATGCGTGCGGGATTCTCAAATCTAAGCGATAGAATACTGCATTCATGGGCAAAATT
>JAWXBG010000120.1:0-36466 GCA_034439875.1 Flavobacteriales bacterium | reverse complement strand
GTGCAGAATAGGTATTATCCCGAATCACGCGATGGAGATATCGGAATTCATAGGTCGAACTATTACTTTGCTCCATCGTGTAGATTCGAGAATCCCGCAGGGCATTAACCTCAAGACACTTCCAATGCGCAATGTGGGATTATTTGATGGTGTATATTCATACATCAAGAATAGAAATCGATAAAGCGCTTTATATCAAAGGGGGTTAGTGCTGCAATAGATTTCTAATGCGGATTCTGGGTTAAATGGTCATTATGTCCTTGTCTTTCAATGCTAAAATCTCTTCAACTTTTTTGTTGAAATTGTCTGTGAGTTCTTGAATTTTAGCTTCTCCAGATTTTGCATCATCCTCTGACATTCCGTCTTTTTGCGCCTGTTTAATAAAAGCCAACGCTTCATGACGAGCATTTCTGATACTTACCCGGGCATGTTCACCTTCAGCATGTGCTCGTTTGCTTATATCTTTACGACGTTCCTCCGTTAACAGGGGAACAGAAATGATAATAATTTCACCGTTGTTTTGGGGATTGAATCCCAAATTGGCCTCTTGAATAGCCTTACTGATGGGCTCTAGAGAGCTTTTTTCCCATGCTTGAACGGTGATGGTGCGTGCGTCGGTTGTGTTAACGTTCGCAATATTCTTTAAAGGGGTCAATGTTCCGTAGTAATCAACTTTAACGCTGTCGAGCATGGATGGACTTGCCTTTCCTGCACGAAGTTTGTGCAACTCGTGGTCTAGATGCTGTATTGCATCGCTCATGTTTTCTTTGGCTTCATCATAAGCCATTTGGATTTCTTCGTTCATGATGTTATAACTTATTTGTTGCTCAGATCAACTATTCAAAATCAACTAAGGTTCCTACTTTCTCGCCTTTTACTACGTTGAGCAGATTATTCGGTTTCAGCATATCAAAAACGATAATTGGCAATTTGTTTTCGTTGCACAAAGTGAAGGCTGTAAGATCCATCACGTTCAATCCTTTTTCATATACTTCAGTAAAACTAACTCTCTCATAACGAACCGCACCTGGATTTTTCTTTGGGTCGGAGGTGTATATACCATCCACTTTCGTGCCTTTTAATAATACGTCTGCTTCTATTTCTATGGCTCGAAGGGAAGCGGCTGTGTCGGTTGTGAAAAATGGATTTCCCGTGCCGGCTCCGAAAATGACTACTCTATTTTTTTCGAGATGTCTCATCGCTCTTCTTCGTATAAACGGCTCTGCAATTTGCTTCATCTCTATGGCTGATTGGAGCCTATTAGGAACGTCCAGGGACTCCAATGCTGATTGAAGTGCCATGCTATTGATCATGGTGGCGAGCATTCCCATATAATCACCTTGAGTTCGCTCCATACCCCCTTCTTCGGCCTGCATTCCCCTAAAAATATTGCCCCCTCCTACCACGATCGCAATTTGAACTCCGGACTCCCAGACCTTCTTTATTTCATTGGCAAATTGCATAAGTTGTTTGTTATCAACGCCAAACTGCTTTTCACCCATGAGTGATTCGCCGCTTAATTTCAATAGTATTCGCCTGTATTTCATTGTTTGGGTGTTCGTTTCAGGCCGCGAATATCTTAAAACTTCGGGGATTCTTCATAGACTTGATATCCACCAATGTGTTGAAATCGGTTCATTTCGTCCGTCAGACCTATCTTTGCCGCCAATTTTAAGGGTACATGACACAGAAAAAAGTTAGGGTTCGTTTCGCACCTAGTCCTACCGGAGCATTGCACATGGGCGGTGTTAGAACTGCTTTATACAACTATCTATTTGCCAAAAAGCATGGAGGTGATTTCCTTCTTAGAATAGAGGACACAGATCAGGGACGCTTTGTTCCGGGTGCAGAGGATTATATTCTGCGGTCACTGAAATGGTGCGGTATTGAACCAAACGAAGGAGTGGGGTATGGCGGCCCTTTTGCTCCATATCGTCAGAGCGAAAGAAAACCAATGTATAAGCCTTTTGCCGAAGAGCTCGTGCACTCTGGATGGGCATATTATGCTTTTGACACTCCTGAAGAACTCGACAATATCCGCAAGCAGGCAGAAGCGGCAAAAATGCCTAATTGGCAATACAACAGCATTTCTCGGAATACGTTAAGAAATTCTTTGACAATGCCAGAAGATGATGTGAAACATCGACTTGAAGAGGGAGATCCTTATGTGATCCGATTTAAGATGCCTCGAAATGAAGAGGTGAGGTTTCAGGATATTATTAGGGGATGGCTGGTATTCAGCACCAATGAACTAGATGACAAAGTTCTCTTCAAAAGTGATGGAATGCCAACTTATCACCTGGCAAACATTGTAGATGATCATTCCATGGACATTAGCCATGTGATACGCGGAGAAGAATGGTTGCCAAGCGCTCCATTGCATGTGATGATGTATCGTGCTTTCGGCTGGGAGTGCCCTTTATTCGCCCATCTCCCGCTCATTTTAAAACCTGATGGCAACGGTAAATTGAGTAAAAGAGATGGAGACCGACTCGGGTTTCCGGTGTTTCCACTCGAATGGAAAGATCCGGAGACAGGGGCTATTTCAAGCGGCTATCGAGAAATGGGTTATTTCCCCAAAGCTTTTCTCAACGTGCTTCTACTTTTAGGCTGGGCGCCCGGAAATAATCAAGAAATTTTCACCCTAGAAGAAATGATTGAAGCTTTTTCTATTGAAAGAATCGGTAAAAGTGGATCAAAATTCGACCCCGATAAAACTAGATGGTTTAATCAACAGTATTTAAGGATGACCCCCTCTTCCGAATTAGCGGAAATGGTAATGCCCAAAATCAAGGCAATGGGATTTGATGTAAGTCTCGAACGCGCAAAGGCAATTTGTGAGCTCATGTTGGACCGAGCAGTTTTTGTCGATGACTTGCTTCAAGGGGAATATCTTTTTATTGCACCAACTGTATTTGATGAAGATGCTGTTGCCAAAAAGTGGAAAAAGGGGGAAAGCAGCATCATAATGAATGAATGGAAACACGGGATTGAAGAAATTTCAGATTTCACTTCGGAGAATATTGATGTTGCGTTGAAAAATTTCTTGGCTGAAAAGAACTTGGGAATGGGCGCTGTAATGCCATTGTTCCGTTTGGTCCTTACTGGGACTCTTACGGGACCTGCCGCAGCGCAAGTGGCCGAATTGATTGGTAAAGAGGAATCTGTTTCCAGAATTGAAATCGGTATAGACAAGTTGGGTTAATCCTTACTTCTTTTTGTTTCATGAATTATAAGGAAATGGCTGATGTTATAGAGCAAAATAGGTTTGTACAAATACGTCTTTTTTTTGTGCATGGAATAATTGAAGCAGGATTTTTTTTGATTTTTCAATCTTATTCCATTGCACAAAGTTCTATTGAAGTTTCTGGTCCGTACTCATTTTTGAACCGCAAGTGCAGCATCACTGAAATATGTTCTTTATATCGAACTCCAGATCGCTTGGCAGTAGTACCATATCACGCGAGTGTAGTGGGAGGTGGAAGTGCTTATGGTTTTGTAGGCTTTGGTCAGTTTAAAAATGAGAAGGTTTTTTTTCGCTTACGAGGAACGAATGCTCCAAACAATGCATACATCCGAAATGACGATTCTATTTATGTTCATGAACTTACTTTTAGAAATAAGAAATCTGGAATAAGGTTGAATGGGTCAGTAGGAATTGGAACTAAGAAAGGCACTTTTTTTTCGAAGCTAGGCATTCCTGAAAGTGATCGCAGGAAAGGATTTGGCAAAGAATATAGATATGGACGAATTGGAGTTCAAACGAATATCTTCGGACGAATCAAACGAATAATTATTTATTGAAAATGGGAATCATTAGGGTAAATGGAATCAGTCTTTTTGCTTATCATGGTTGTTTGCCAGAGGAAGCTGAAATCGGTGCTCATTATGTGGTGGATGTATCAATACAAACGGATTTTCAAAAGGCAGCAGATGAAGATAATCTGTCTAAAACGATTGACTACGTTGCATTGAATGCTATAGTGCGCGAAGAAATGGCTTTGAGGGCCAAATTAATTGAGACGGTAGCACTGAGAATTCTTCGAAGTATGAAAGCTGAGTTTCCTCAAGCCGAGAAATATTGGGTTCGCATCGCTAAAAAGTCGGCTCCTATGCCTGGTCATGCACACAGCGTAAGTGTAGAAATGGAGTTGAACTAGATAAGAGGATTTTTGAAATTTTTGATTAACCGTTTCTAGACAATGACTTTTTTCATTGGTATTATTTTTCTTTTGGAACAAACCCGGTTTCTTTCAAAAGGGGTATTAATCGGGCATTGTATAGTTCCACTCCGGCCTGATTCATATGGGTTTGATTGTAAAAATGTTCTTTGTCGTTTAAATAGGTTTCTAATGTCTGATCTATAAAAACGGCGTTGTGTTTGTCTATAACGGGTTGCAGACTTTTTATAAAATGTTGGTGAACACCTGCAAAACCCTCAGCTTTAGTCATAGGATGTGCCACAAGAATGTACCTGCAGTTGCGCGATTCTAATAGACTAAGCAATTTATCGAGCATAGCTATGCGTTCTTCATTAATTGACGGTGCAGGATCATATGGAGCTAAAGAATTAGATATTGTGTCTGTGTTTTGGCAATAGCCGTTTTCAACATAACTGTAGCACCCAGTATTGGGTTTTTTTTCATTTCTGAAGAGCCTTGTTGCGAAGGCATTAAATAGTCTAAGGTCTGGATCTGATCGCACCAAAGAAAAGGCAGCAGCAGGGTCAGGGATATTTGCCATAAATCGAAAATTACTCTCTAGAACTTCTCCTTGGAAAACGGCGTGATAAACATCAATGAGAAAAATTGGCTTCTCGGGTAAGTCGAGGTAATACTTCGCAAGCATGTATGAAATCTTGCTGTGTTGATTGCTACTCCCAAAATTAAATAGGGTGTATCCACTTTTCCTGAAAATCCTGGGGTCGTATCCATGCATGGCATGAGAAGATCCAAGGGCTATATAGTCGTATCGGGTTGTTGATGTATCAAGATCTTTAAAAGTGCAATATTCGTGATCGCCAGTTCCGTGCATGTATGAGGTGGCCCAACTTGCAGCCGTTCGACCATTTACGTGAACGAGAGTGAGTATTCCACATAGAACTATGTATGCAATAATTGAGTACAGGAAAAGCTGTAAAGATTTAAGTATAATTTGCTTCATCAGAATTGAAAGTAAATGAATTGAACTTCGCCCCAATTTCCGAGAAAGACGATACATGCTATTAAAGCTGCATATAGTGCCATGCGATACCTATGAATCAGCGAACCGGAGAATTCACCTCTAGATAATCCATGAATCCATTTATCGCCAATGAATAGTGAAAGAATTAAGAAGATTTTGAACGATAGGCCAGTTAAACCGAGCCATTGAATTGTGCGGTGTGGTGCTACATCAGACTCAAACAATGTGAACAAATTTTTGATTATTGTGAATGCGTCTGAGGAATTGTCAGCCCTGAAGAAAATCCAAGCAAAGGAGACGAGTTGAAATAGGATAAAAGTGCCAATAATGCTTTGCCAGCTAGTTGGTCCTTTTGAATACGTATTCCACCATTTTCTTTTAGAAAGGATAAGTTCAA
Organism: Flavobacteriales bacterium; assembly: GCA_034439875.1. Taxonomy (GTDB): domain Bacteria; phylum Bacteroidota; class Bacteroidia; order Flavobacteriales_D; family Sanyastnellaceae; genus JAWXBG01. The sequence goes on along the minus strand of JAWXBG010000120.1, from coordinate 30,885 downwards.
AGACGAGATAGAGTCCGTGCAGCGCTCCCCAGATGATAAATGTCCATTCTGCCCCATGCCAAAAGCCGCTGATAATGAATACGAGGAGTAAATTGATTTGCGTTCTCCTTGCTCCAAGTCTGTTGCCACCAAGTGGTATGTACAAATAGTCTCGAAACCAAGTGCTAAGAGAAATGTGCCATCTGCTCCAAAACTCACGAATGCTCCTTGACAGATAGGGCAGTCGGAAGTTTTCCATTAGTCTCACTCCCATGGTACGAGCTACACCAATTGCAATATCAGAATAACCAGAAAAATCGCAGTATATCTGAATGGCGAAAAAGTATGTCGCAATCAAAAGCCAATACCAAGAATAATTTTCAGGATTTAAATATACTTGGTCAACCAGTGGAGAGAGATTATCGGCAATGACAACTTTTTTGAATAGACCCCAAATGATTTTTTTTCCACCTGCAGAAAAGTTCTCATATCGAAGTTCTACGTTTTCTTTGAGCTGATGCATCAAGTTGCTTGCGCGCTCAATCGGACCTGCTACAAGCTGTGGAAAGTAGGACACAAACAATGCGAATTTCCCGAAGTGCCTTTCTGCTTTGAGGCCTCCTCGGTATACGTCTATCACATATCCCATTTCTTGAAAAGTGTAAAAACTAACACCCACTGGGAGTAAAAATCGTGTGTACGTTAAAGAAGAACCTGCCAGATCATTTATATTTTCAATAAAGAAATTATAGTACTTGAAGTAAAATAAGATACCCAGATTGCAACAAATGCTGACTATTAGAAGAAGTTTGCGGTGATTTTGTTTAGTAGTTCGTTGTATGCGATTAGCCACTACATAGTCAATAGCGGTAGTTAGAAACAGTAGGGATGCATATATAGGTTCCCAACCCATGTAGAAGTAATAGCTAGCTATCAAAAGCATTAGCCACCGCCACCGATAGGGCAGAGCGTAATACAATATGATTACGATCGGAAAAAAGATTAAGAATTCAAGGGAATTGAAAAGCATCTTTCCGTAAAATGAGGATTAAGGTTTAGGGTAAATAATACTTATAGAACCATTTCGTGAACTGTGTCTGCGACGTGAAGTTGTCCGGCGGTTTTTGCTACAACTTCTTCAATGCTTACTCCTGGCGCCAATTCTAAAAGATGGAAAGCCCCGTCTCTCACATCGAGCACTGCAAGGTCTGTCACAATTTTTTTTACACAATGAACTCCCGTGAGAGGAAGCGAACAAAACGGCAATAGTTTGGAGTTGCCTTGTTTGTCGCAATGCTGCATAGCAACTATGATGTTTTTAGCTGAGGCCACCAAATCCATTGCTCCTCCCATACCTTTTACCATTTTTCCAGGAACTTTCCAGTTGGCAATATCACCGTTTTCACTTACTTCCATTGCCCCTAGTATCGTCAAATCTACTTTTTGGGATCTTATCATTCCAAAGCTCATTGCACTATCAAAAAATGCTGAACCAGGCAACGTTGTGATCGTTTGTTTTCCTGCATTAATCAAGTCTGCATCCTCATCTCCTTCAAAAGGAAATGGTCCCATACCAAGTAAGCCATTTTCACTTTGGAGCACAACGTCAATGCCTTGAGGAATGTAATTGGCAACGAGCGTGGGAATGCCAATGCCAAGGTTCACATACATTCCGTCTTGCACTTCACGTGCAATTCTCTTCGCAATTCCTGTTTTATCTAATGCCATTCTCGAATGATATAGTTTAGTTTCTTGGTCTTACAGTTCGTTGTTCAATTCTCTTTTCATATCCACTTCCTTGAAATATCCTGTGCACATATATACCGGGAGTATGAATTTGGTCGGGATCTAAATGGCCTGCTGGCAATAATTCTTCAACTTCTGCTATTGTTATTTTGCCTGCCATAGCCATCATTGGATTGAAGTTTCTCGCAGTAGAACGAAAGACCAAATTTCCCATCGTATCGCCCTTCCATGCTTTTACGATCGCAAAATCAGAGTCGAAAGCCATTTCCATCAAATAGTCTTTTCCGTTGAAGTTGCGCACTTCTTTTCCTATTGCTACTTCGGTGCCAACACCAGCAGGTGTGAAGATGGCAGGCATGCCGTAACCTGCTGCCATACAGCGAGTGGCAAGTGTTCCTTGGGGTATCAACTCTACTTCTAGCTCGCCACTTAGCATTTGTCTTTCAAACTCTTCGTTCTCTCCAACATAAGAACTTATCATTTTTTTCACCTGACGATTCTGTAAGAGAAGTCCCAAACCAAAATCATCGACACCGGCATTATTGGAAATGCATGTAATGTTGCGAACATCCATTTTCACAAGTTGAGATATACAGTTTTCAGGGATTCCACATAATCCAAATCCGCCAAGCATAAATGTCATTCCACTTTTTACGTCTCTACAAGCTTCTTCGGCGTCTTTTACTACTTTGTTGATAGGCATATTTATTCAAACTACTTGATACATCAATTATTATCATCGTCACCTTGAAACTCATCATCTTCTTCTTTTCCGGGACCGAATAAGTCGTCTTCTACGGGCAATGGATCGTCTTCTTCTCCGAATGGATCAACTATTCCGGAACAGGCAAATTTTTGAGAATCATATCCAGACGGTTTTTCAAAGTCTGATTTTGATATCTTGATATTATTATCAGCATATACTTTGTTCATGTAATATCCATAGATCGGAAGTCCTGTATTGGCACCTTGACCTAGGCTAGTTCTCGAGAATCGAACAGTGGGGTCTTGCGCGCCAACCCAAACCCCTGTTACCAGATCAGGAGTGAGTCCCATAAACCAACCGTCCGTATTGTTTTGAGTAGTGCCTGTTTTACCGGCAGTTGGGTATTTTATTCCTCCATATGGTCTTCCTCCACGAAGTCGACTACCAGTGCCGCCATCCACCACTCCTTTCATCATCATTGCAGTTTGATAAGCCACGTCGGGACTCAGAGCTTGATTAATTTCCGGGTCTGCTTCAAAAATCGTATTGCCGTTTTTATCTTCTATTCGAAGGATAAATGTTGGTTCTATGTACACACCGTGGTTGGCAAAGACTGCATTGGCGCCAACCATTTCGTATAATGAAAGCTCTGCTACACCGAGCGCAATGGACGGAACAGCAGGTAGTTTGCTTTTAACGCCCATGTTTTTTGCCAAAGAAATTACGGATTCTGGTCCATACTTTTTTATCAATGCTGCAGTAATGGTATTTACAGAATTTGCAAGGGCGTATGAAAGAGTGCGTTCGCCTCCATATTCATTCTCAGAATTGTCGGGGCACCACTTACCTCCAGATGGAAGGTCTATACATGTGCGGAGATTTGCGTATTTACTGCAAGGCTTGTCGCCATTGCGAAGTGCTGTTGCGTAAACAAAAGGTTTGAAGGTAGAGCCTACTTGTCTGCGGGATTGAAATACATTGTCGTACTTGAAATACTTAAAGTCAATTCCTCCAACCCAAGCTTTGATCTGCCCAGTGGTCGGTTCTATGGACATAAGACTCGCGTGAATGATCGCTTTGTGATACTTAATAGAATCGAGAGGTGAAATCAATGTATCTCTGTTGCCACTAGGCCAATACATTTTGGTTTTTATAGGTGTGTTGAATACAGTTTCTATTTCATCTTCCGTGTAGTGTTCCCACTTATGGCCGCAGCCTCCATGATCTTCATTGCAATGGAAAATTTCTTCGCCGGAGTCATTTTTTTCTTCGTCTATGTATGCTTTGGGCCTTTTACATTCTGGACAGAGTTTTCCTTTGTAAATGTGATACCGTTCGCTTGCCTTAACCGCATCTTTCATAATCCGCTCTCTGTCGGAGTCCGCAATGCCATTATAGAAAGGATATTTATCTGCTTTCCTTTTTTTGATATCTTGTGCAAATGCGCCTTGCAATTCTTTCTTTAAATGTTCTTGAACTGCCCATTCTGCATGAGTCTGCAAACGTGAATCAATTGTGGTATATACCTTCAGCCCATCGCTGTACAAGTCATATTGGGTGCCATCTCCTTTAACATGCACAAAGTTTCCGTTTTTGTCCTTTTCATTTAAAATATCGTTGATTCTTGCTCTAAGTACTTCACGGAAATAAGGAGCAGGGCCTTCATCGTGGCTTACGCGCTGAAAATCCAGTGCAATGGGAATTTGTCGGATTGAATCGTATTGTACCCCATTTAAGTAACCAGCCACCTTCATCTGTTTTAGAACAACTTCTCTACGTTGAGTTACTTTTTCTTTTCTTTTGAGGGGATTGTAAAGTGAAGAATTTTGGAGCATTCCCACCAACATGGCGCATTGCTCAATATTCAAAGAATCGGGCTTAGTGTTGAAGTAAATGTGAGCAGCACTTTTAATTCCTACGGCCTGATTGAGAAAATCATATTGGTTTAAGTAGAGGGCAATTATCTCGTCTTTCGTGTAGTGCCTTTCTAACCTAACTGCTATAATGATTTCTTTGAGTTTTTGCCAACCTCGTTTTACCTTCGATACTTTGTCGTAACGTTCAGTAAATTGCATTTTGGCAAGTTGCTGCGTGATGGTGCTTCCTCCACCTTGTGAACCTAGACTGGATAAAGCTCTCAATAGACTCTTGAAATCTACCCCACTATGTTCTTTAAAACGCACGTCTTCGGTAGCTATCAGAGCCTGCACTAGATGGGTGGGTAAGTCCTGAAATTTGACATCCGACCGGTTTTCGCGATAATAGGTACCCAAAACCTTATTGTCGTTCGTGAAAATTTGTGTTGCTAAATTGATTTTGGGGTTGGCTAGGGCCTGAATATTGGGAAGGCCGCTAAGCAAAGCAACCACAAATAGAAGCAAAACAAAACCTAGAGGAGCGAGCAAAAGCATCCACATCCATTTGATGTAGCGTTTTTGATTGATTTTTTTAGATGGGGTCATGTATGTAGTGTCCGTTGGTAGGAGCTAGAATAACGGCGCAAATGTATTCTATTGTGTCTTTTAAATAATGGGATGAAGCCCCAAACTTCTCATCTTCACAGTGTTTATTCAGTTCTTTTTTTGTCGAAATAGGAACGGATGAGTTTTGCCGTTCTTTTATTCACAATTTCACCCAATTCATCCTCAGTGGCTAGTTTTATTTTGTCGACAGTTTTGAAGTTAAAAAGGAGCTGTTGCGCAGTGCGCTGACCTACTCCGGGGATTTCGGTGAGTTCTGATCTCAAGGCTTCCTTGCTTCTTTTTTGACGGTGACGGGTAATCCCGTAGCGGTGTGCTTCATTGCGCAGTTGCTGAATGATTTTAAGTGACTCACTTTTTTTGTCGATGTAAATAGGTGATGTGTCTCCCGGAAAGTAAATTTCTTCGAGTTTTTTGGCTATTCCGATTATCGTTATCTTACCTCTAAGTCCTAGTTTATCTAGCGAACTGACTGCTGCGCTGAGCTGGCCTTTTCCTCCGTCTATGATTATGAGCTGAGGAATGGATTCACCTTCCTCAAGGAGTCTACTGTATCGACGGAGTACAACTTCTCTCATCGATTCAAAATCATCAGGGCCTTGCACGCTTTGAATGTTGAAAATGCGGTAGTCGGACTTACTCGGTTTTGCGTTTCGGAATACTACACAGGCGCCCACTGCGTTGGTTCCTTGAATATTGGAGTTGTCGAAACACTCAATATGAATGGGCAGCTCGTTCATGCGGAGATCATTCTGAAGTGTTTCCATGATTCTCTTGGTGTGGCGCTCTGGATCTATAAATTCTTGCTGTTTGTGGCTGTCGATCATGCAATGTTTCGCATTTCTCTCCGAAAGTTCAACCAGTTTGCGTTTGTCTCCTTTTTGTGGTACCGAGACTTTTACTCCTTCCATCCGAATCTCTGATTCAAAGGGCAGGAATATTTCTTTGGATGAACTTTGAAAGCGATCTCTCAAAAAAAGTATGCCGTGTTGAAGAATTTCGACATCTGTCTCATCCATTTTCTTTTTGAACTCTGCCGTATATCCATGAATAATTACACCGTTGTTGATCTTCATATAGTTCACAAAGGCTCCCGTTTGATCACTTACAATGGAGAATACATCTACATTGTGGATGCCTGCGTTCACAATGGTACTCTTGGCTTGAAAACCTTCGAGAAGATCAATTTTACTCTTAATTTCATGGGCCTGTTCAAAGTGATATTGAGCTACATTTTCCTTTAGATGAATCTTTAAATTTTTAAGAGTTTCTGAGTAGTTGCCCGAAACAATCTTTCGAATGGAGTTCACATTTTCACCATATTCCTCGACACTTTGTTTGCCCTCACAGGGTCCTTTGCAGTTGCCTAGGTGGTATTCAAGGCAGACTTTGAATTTTCCCGCTTTAATGTTTTGCTCTGACAGATTGAGAGAGCAAGTCCGTATAGGAAATAGTTTTTTTACCAATTCTAAAACTCCGTGCATCACTTTTACCGACGTGTAGGGACCTAGGTATTCGGAGCCGTCTTTAATAGTTTGTCGTGTTGCATATATTCTAGGATAGTGCTCATTTTTTATAACAATGCTGGGATAGGTTTTGTCGTCTTTTAATAGAATATTGTAGCGAGGTTGGTATTTTTTGATGAGTGAATTTTCTAGCAACAATGCATCCATTTCACTTTCCACTACCATGTACCGTATGTCCACAATGTGCTGTACCAAAACTCTGGTTTTCCCGCGATCCACTGTTTTTCGGAAATATGAACTTACTCTATGCTTAAGATCTTTGGCTTTTCCGACATAAATCACCTTTCCTAAAGTATCAAAGTATTGATAGATACCAGGTTCGTGAGGGATGACCCGAAGTATTGATTGTATGTGTTCTTGTACCGACATTTAAAGGGCAAATTTCGGGACAATGTGCTCAAAGACCTAGACTTCAATTTGCCTCATTTTGTTTTGAAGGCTTGAGATCTCACATTTCCGAGCGAAATGCGTGAAAGTTTTATGAGGAATTGTGCTATAGAATTTTTGAAGGATGCAGTTTAGATGGATTCCGAAATTTACCGGATATAACCAGAATTTCTGAGTATGAGGGGTATGAAAATATCTATCGAGAAATTTCGGTCTACTTTTGTATTCTATGAACTTGGTTACAGGGGCATCAGGATTGCTGGGCCATCATGTGGTTCTCGAATTGCTTGTTCGAGGTGAAAAGATTCGCGCATTAAACAGGAGTGCCGAAGATGGCCTAATGGTGAGAAAACTCGCTCGATTTTATGGCATAGACCATCGCATTGAATGGTCCAATCTCCAGTGGTTTGAATGCGATATTATGGACATCACCAGGCTGAATGAGTCGATGGACGGAATAGAAAGGGTTTTCCATTGTGCGGCAGTGGTTTCTTATCATAAGAAGGACAGGTCTAAGATGTACAATGTGAATATCGAAGGTACAGCCAATGTTGTAAATACTGCCATGAATAATGGCATCAAAAGGCTGTGTCATACCAGTTCTATTTCTGCATTAGGTCGACAGTATCACATGCAAACTGTGAACGAGGATGATGAATGGCGAGATTCGAAAATGCATACTCACTATGCTATTACAAAGCATCATTCGGAAAGTGAGGTTTGGCGAGGAATTGTAGAAGGATTGAATGCGTTTATTGTAAACCCTTCCCTTATCATCGGTCCGGGGAAAGAGGCTAGATCCAGTGGTGCCATTTTTGAACATCTTAAAAAGCAATGGAACTATTTTCCGGCAGGTGGCACGGGTATGGTTCACGTCAGAGATGTGGCTAATTGTATGGTAAATCTTATGGAGAAGGGTATAAATGCGAGAAGATATACAATTACTTCTGAAAATATCGAGTACAAAAGACTTTGGCAATTGGCTTCTTCAAAAATGAATCTAAAAATCCCTCAAAAGCAATTGCCTCCTTGGTTGCCGAAATTGGCTCTTATGTTTGAGTCTTTTAAGGAACTACTTATGGGAAAACGCGCATCAGTTACTAAAGAATCTATTGGCAATATGCAACTGCGATTTCTGTATGACAATAGCCGAATTGTTGAAGAATTAAATTATAAGTTTCTGCCTGCTGAAGTGGCGATTGATGACGCAATAGAGTTCCTGAGATTTGAATAGATTTCGTGTTTCTAATTCTTGCGATTTCGTTTGCAATAGCTGTTGAAATTGCCCTAATCCTTTTTTGTGGAATTGAGATCCGCCTCTCTGGCTAGCAAAAGATCAGATACATCCTCTTGAATAGCAATCATCTCATTTGTGTGAAGGGTGTACCAATTGAGACTAGTTTCGTAATCTTCTCGAGTTACGCCTGTTCTTGAAAATACTTGGTTAAATCCCGATTCCATTATGTTTCGCGAGGAATCTGAACGTGCATATTGTAGATTGTATGCGGCTTCTAGTATTTGAACTTCTGCTAGAACTTCTGCCATTTTTTCTCGTGGAATGAGAGTTGCAGGAGCAGATTCTCCGTCGTTACATGCTGAAATACTCAATACAGCAAGAAATATGAAGAAGATATTTTTCATCGGTTGAATAGCAGACGTTGTCCAAGATTGCCTTCTACGATAGAACCATTATCCCAAACGAGATTGCCATTTACCCATGTACTCTGTACAGAGGACTTAAAAGTGGTACCTTCGAACGGCGACCAACCACACTTGTACAATAAACTTGATCTATCAACGAATTGACTCGCATTGAGGTCGGCTAATACCAGATCTGCATAGTAACCTGAACGTATATATCCACGTTTGTCAATTGAAAACATATCTGCCACCGCATGGCTCATTTTCCGGGTAATAGTTTCCAAGCTAATTCTTCCGTTGTGATAAAATTCTAGCATTGCCAAAAGACTGTGTTGAACGAGTGGCCCACCTGAGGGTGCTTTAGTGTATGATTGTTCTTTTTCTTCGATGGTATGAGGGGCGTGATCTGTAGCGATGACGTCTATGCGATCATCGAGAACGGCCTTCCAAATTTCTTCTCGATCGTTTGAACTTTTAATAGCCGGATTCCATTTGATGAAATTGCCTTTTTCAACGTAGTCTTTATCTGAAAACCATAGGTGATGAATACAAGCTTCCGCAGTTATACGTTTCTCTGAAAGAGGGATATCATTTCGAAAGAGTTCTGTTTCTCGAGCTGTAGAAATGTGAAGTATATGGAGACGGGTATTGTGTTTTGTTGCGAGCTCAACCGACATAGAGGATGATCGATAACAAGCTTCTGCGTTTCTTATGAGTGGGTGGTGAATAGCGCTGAGGTTTTCACCAAATTCAGCGGCATATTTGGTCATATTGTTGCGAATGGTCGCCTCGTCTTCACAATGTGTTGCTATCAACAATGGACATTCAGAAAAAATGCCTTCGAGTGTTTTTTGATTGTCCACTAACATGTTGCCTGTGCTAGAACCCATAAATACCTTTACACCACACACTCGTTTGCCATCGGTTTTCAAGACTTCTTCTAGGTTGTCATTTGAGGCCCCCATGAAAAAACTATAGTTTGCTATCGAGACTTCTGAAGCCCTTTGGTATTTTTCTTCAAGAAGCGTTTGTGATAAAGCGTTGGGAACAGTATTTGGCATTTCCATATAGGATGTCACCCCACCGGCTACAGCGGCTCGGCTTTCGGTATGTAAATCACCTTTGTGGGTAAGACCCGGTTCGCGAAAGTGCACCTGATCATCTATGAGGCCCGGAAACAAATGTTTTCCAGTGCCATCAATGATTTTAGTTGTGCTATCCGCCCCGATGCTATTTGCAGCTTCGATACTTAAAATGAACTCTCCGGAAATCAGTACATCGCAGATTTTTACTGTTCCTTCATTGACAATTGAAACGTTTTTGATGAGAGTTTCGCCCATGATTAAGTTTTGCGGAGATTGATCTTTTTGAACCTCATTTTTATTACACCTAGAAATGCCTCTTTGAAAATACCCATGCTCATTTTGGATGTTCCAAATTGTCTGTCGATGAATTTGATAGGAACTTCCACAATTTTGAAACCAAGTCTTTTTGCTGAGTATTTCATCTCGATCTGAAAGGCATAGCCAATGAAACGTATGTCATCGAGATCAATAGCCTCCAATACGCGACGGTGGTAACAAATAAAACCGGCAGTAGGGTCTTTTACCCCTAGCCAAAGTACCATGTTTACATAGATAGAAGCGCCGCTGCTCATCAGGAGACGATTCCAGGGCCAGTTGTCAACTTTTCCTCCTTTGGTATATCTAGAACCTACACTCAAATCGCCACCACCCTGTGTACAACCTTCATAAAGCCTTTCGAGATCTGCGGGGTTGTGGGAAAAGTCGCAATCCATTTCGAAAATGTACTCATAACCTTTTTCAAGTCCCCATTTGAAACCTGCGATGTAGGCAGTTCCGAGTCCAAGTTTCCCAGAGCGTTCAATCATGTGCAACTGCCCAGGGTATGCTGATTGCAGACTTTTGACAATGTTTCCTGTTCCATCGGGAGAGCCATCATCAACTATGAGCAAGTGAAAAGATTTGGGTAAGCTGAGTACCTTGCGAATCATTCGTTCAACATTTTCTTTCTCGTTGTACGTTGGTATGATAACAAGACTATCGCTCAAGGTAAATGAATTAATGTGCAAAGATATAGAGGTCAGCGGATTTGCTGACATGAAGGCGGACTAATACAGGGCGGTTTTAAGATTTTATGTGAAGACCCCTAATTCCCTACAACTTAGTTGAGTTTTTGAGCCAAAACGCATGTTTTTTTAACCGAGTTTACGTGTCCATCTTTGTCAAAGGCCTCGAAAAAAATGATGTAAATACCTATCGGTGCATGAATGCGATCATCAGTAAACCCATCCCAACTAATGCTTCCTTCATTCCCAATTAGTTCGTTGCTTCGGAGAGTTCTCACTTTGCGCCCTTCACTATCGAATACGCTCACATTGGCAACCCATCCCGGTGAATTGTTTGCATAAGAAATGGTGGTCACATCTTGGTACCCATCGTTGTCGGGTGAGAAAATTTCAGGATCAATTGATACATCACCTTCTGAAAATCCACCTGTAAAGGCTTGCGAATTGATGTAACCGGGGGTGGCAAAACCTTGAGATTCCGCTGCGCTATGCCAATTTGTTCTGTCATCCGATAATCGGTCAATAGATATTCTTTCTAAAGAAACACCATCTGTAGAATTCAAAAGCGGGTAGTGCATGTCTTCAGAGTACGGAACATGATCGGAGATAGAGCCATCGGGAATGATCAAAAATACTTCATCTGCAGATACTGCAAAGGATGGCAATGTCTCAACTTGAAGTATTTTCGAAGTGCGCGTATAAGGATAAAGAGATGGCAGGGAAGAAGGGTCTTCAGTAAGCACGAGATACTCACCAGGAAAGAGTATTCGAGCTTCTTCTGTTATCATTTCAATGTCGTCTGGAATTGCATTTTCGCCATTTGCAATGTTCCAATCTTGAAGAGAAATAATCTTGGATGAATGATTGTAAATTTCAATAAAGTCACTGCCGTTTTCAAAAGGATCCGTCAATATTTCGTTTATAATTAGATCGCCTGTTTCAGATTCATCTGGCATTCCAAAGAAACCTGTCTGACCAATTACTTCATTGCCCCAGCAATCTGAAATTCCAGATAGAACGAAAGAATGAATTATATTTTCTTCCATTTCCCCAAAGTACAAAATGAGCACATTCGGATTTTCAAAATCTATCACTGCAAAATCATTTGGAATTTCTATTCCGTCTACTATCCAAAGAATTTGGTCAACACTATTCTCGTTCAAGGGTTCATCGAAAAATAGAGAGACAGATTCTTGCGGCTGCATAAGTAAGTAACGGAATTCCGGGGCATCTATGTCCGGAGAATCGTCGTAAACAGAATTGATCTCACCAGCAGTGCCACCTCTGCTGTCTGATGAGGCAGTCCAATTGCTTTTATCGCTACAGGGATCAAATGGATTAATTATTTCGAGAGACCATCCACCGTCAGCTTTTTCCGAGTTGTTGTACCAATCAATATTGTAGGAGACTTCATCGATAAGCGCACCGTCCGAAGATGTGAGAGCAATGGTTGTTCCCGAATTAGTGAGTCCAGGGAAATCTTCAAAGAGGTATTTATTGGGTATCGAAAGAAATGCCAATGTGTTTGAATTATCACCAATTACAACGTAAGCTCCCGGTTCAACGAGAACTTGGGATTCAATGATTCCACTATTAATACTCATGCCTGCAAGATCTAAAAGCTGATTGCTGAGATTGAGTATTTCGATGTATTCGGCCGGTGGGGCCTGTATAGCAGGATCAGGGTCTGCCATTATTTCGGTGATGAGAATATCCCCGGGTTGAGGAGTACTTCCCAGAACAAATTCTAGGTTGACTTGAGCAATTACGTTTCCTGTGCAATCGGCAATTTCACCCACAGTAAGTTGCAAGAATGAACCAGACTGAAGAGGGAATTGAATACCCATTTGTACCCCGTCGAGACTGTTATTCCAAGAATAATCAATAACGGCATTAAATGGAATCAAACTCCAGTTTATAGGAGATGATGATGATGTGTCAACGGGTTCAGAAAAATCTAAAAATAAAGTTGATACATCAATGATTCCATGATTTATTACTTGTGGGGAAACATTATCCGGAGCTGAATTGAAAATAGAATTGGCACTGCCTGGAGTTCCTCCCGACGAATCTTCACTTTCACCCCAGTTAGACGCACCTCCCTGACATGGCAACTGAGGATTTATCTGTTCAAGACTCCAGCCCCCTTCTGATTTTTCGGTTGAATCGAACCAGTCGGATGAGTATACGAGAACATCAATAATTTCCCCGAGAGAATTGAGCAATGTCAAGCTATCTTCATCATTGGTGAGTGCAGTAAATGAAGAAATGCCTATTGCTGAAGTGAAAAATGAGGTATTCGATTCATCGCATAAGACAACGAATTCACCCGGAGCTAGTAGAAAGGAAGGCAGAATTTTCGGAGTGGCCGAGTTCACAAATGTCCAGTCTTGTAAATTGAAAATTTCATCGGAGGCGTTATAGAGCTCTAAGAATTCTGCCTCGGCCAATCCTACTAGAGGCGTCGGATCGGCTAGAACTTCATTGAAAACGATGCTTCTGTATGCAGCAACCGTTTCTTGAAACCAGACAAAATCTGCGGTGCTTGAAAGCAGGATATTCGAAGAGTTGTCTTCAATATTGGAAACAGTTAAACTTTGAGTTTCGTTGGCCGGAAATGCCTGCGAGAAACTTAAGTGCACCAAAGCAAAATTGACATTGTCGCGTTGGGCAAGGGCAGGTGAACCTATTCCTGCGACATTGTAATTTGCGGCAATTTCAGCCGAATTGAGTGCTAACGACTCATTGAATAGCACGTCTAGTTGAGTAGCAGCAATGGCAGTTGCCGAAATCAATGCAGGAGGCGTTTCGTCTATTTGAATATCTCCGAAGTACAAATCGTCCAAAAAAAAGTTGTCCGCGTTAGTAATGGTATAGTTGCATATCCAACCGGTATGTGTTGACGTTGTATAAGTATTATCTATTGTTGAAGATTGAAAGGCATAATCCAATCCACCTGAGGAATCAGCAAAAATGCTCCAAAGTCCACTATTGTCTCTGGTTATTTTTACCCTTATTGCGAAGGAAGCGGCTATAAAAGAACTTGAACCCGAAAGGATTTCTATGGGGTTTCCGGCACCATCATCTCTGAATAGTTTTATGGCATCGGCGCTTCCACCTTCTCCAAAACGCAAAAAGTATCCTAAATTCCCGCTTGAACCATTGCCGCTGTAGTTTAAAATCGGCCCGTTAGAAGCAATGTAAAACCTAGACTGATTGTTGTCGCTTCCCGCAAATGATTGTTTAATCCAAAACGACCACTCTTTGGTTCCCATGTCAGTTTCGCTATATGCTGAACTAATATATGATTGACCCGCAAGAGCGCTGTTCATTTGAAGTTGATTCGAGGCATTTACAGTAAAGTCGGCCAGGTTTCCAGCCCATTCTGGGTTTGAGGTCAAATCAGAATTGCTGAAATCGTCGGCTAAAATTTGCGCAGAAACTGTCTCCCTTGAGCCAAACAAAAGGGTAGCAGAGACCAAACTCAGAAGAAATATATGTTTAAATGATATGACCACAAGGTTTAAATATTGATGTTCAAATTTAACGAAGTCTTTAGTCTTGCAACATTGCTTGCATTATGCTTTCAATACTTTTTTTTAGAACGGGAGACTTGAAGCTATTGCAAGCGAATTTTCTACATGAGATTTATAGGGCTAGAAGAGGCGAAGATCACTTGTAGTGCAACGGATATAGCTCTTTTTGATGCCTCGGTCTTTCTTCGGCCTGTGGGGCTGTCCTATCGAAATTGTCTCGAAGTTAATTAGAAACGTTGTCCATGTTTGTTATCGTATGGAATTTGCCGATAAATTCGCAACCCACATTTATGTTGTCCTCAGTTTTAAATCTTATCAAAAATGCTTACGGTGGATTATCTACTGCCGTATGGTTATTGGCCCTTACCCAATTGATCAATAGAGTTGGGACGATGGTGATATTTAGTTTGGCTATTTATCTCAAGGAGTCTCTGCATTTTTCTGTACAAGACATTGGTGTTATGATGGGATTATTCGGCGCCGGCTCGCTCACGGGGGTGTACTTGGGAGGAAGACTAGTTGATAAAATTGGTTTTTTCCGTGTCATGTGGATGAGCCTTGTTTTAGGTGGAATAATGTTCATAGTAGTTGGGTATCTGCGAAGTTATGCCGCCTTGTGCATAGGACTATATGTAACTACAGTGCTTGCCGAAGCATTTCGTCCTGCAAATATGACAGCAGTGGCCTTCTATAGTAAGCCCGAAAATTATACTCGTTCCATTTCAATAAATAGACTGTCAATCAATCTGGGTTTCGCTTTGGGACCAATGATTGGAGGATTTCTGTCGGACATAAATCCACAGCTTATTTTTTGGGCAGATGGTGTTACTTGTATCGGGGCATCGATTATTGTAATTGTGTTTCTTGGTAAAATTCCGATAAGAAAAATAGAACAACACAAAAGGTCTTCAGAAATGGGGAGGTCGTTGTCTCCAATGAGGGACAAAGCATTTATGGTTTTTCTATTACTCACTGTTTTGTACGCAGTGGCATTCATGCAATTTTTTAGTACAATGCCCTTGTATTATCGAGAAGTCGAATTGCTTTCAAAAACGCAGATCGGATTGCTTATGGGGTTGAATGGCTTGCTGGTAGCCGTAATCGAGATGATTATGATTTACAAAATTGAAAATATGACATCGAAATACAACTTTATTGCTTTGGGTTCTGTGATGTTAATGTCTAGTTATGCTGCTTTGCTCTTTGTTCACGGCTATTTATGGATGGCAGTGCTCACCATTGTTATTTCGTTCTCAGAAATGTTTGCGATGCCTTTCATGAATACTTGGGTAAACGGTAGATCAGTGGACGCGAATAAAGGGAGGTATATGGCAATGTACGGAATGGCCTGGTCGGTAGCGCAAATTCTCACTCCCGTTATTGCCACTCAAGTGATCACTCATGGTGGATATAAATCATTATGGATTGTATTGGGTTCTTTCTGTTTGATTGTGATTTTGGGAATTCGGAGACTTGAGAGGATTTCATGACATTGTGGTCTATCAATTCTAGAGAGAGCATTTCACGTTTAACTTTGCTTCCCGTTTAATATATAAATATGAAAGTAGCTGTTGTAGGTGCAACCGGTCTAGTAGGTCATAAAATGCTAGAAACTTTGGAAAGAAGAAATTTTCCTGTTACTGAACTTATCCCGGTGGCATCGGAAAAATCTGCTGGGCAGGAAGTTTCGTTCAAAGGAAAACTTTGGAAAGTGATTACCGCAGAGAATGCAGTTGCAATGAAACCCGAATTGGCATTATTCTCTGCGGGTGGAGGTGTTAGTTTGGAATGGGCACCTCGATTTTCAGAAGTCGGTTGTGTAGTAATAGACAACTCTTCGGCATGGAGAATGGACCCAACAAAGAAACTTATTGTACCTGAAATCAATGGTGATGAATTGACGAATAGTGATAAGATCATTGCCAATCCAAACTGCAGTACAATACAGATGGTCATGGTTTTGAAACCACTTCATGAGAAGTATAGAGTGAAGAGAGTGGTTGTGAGCACATATCAAAGTGTTACCGGCACGGGAAAGGCCGCAGTGGATCAACTTATGGATGAACGAGTAGGTTCGACAGGAAAGAAAGTTTATCCATTTCAGATCGATTTAAACTTGATACCGCAGATTGATGTTTTTGTGGAAAATGGGTACACGAAGGAAGAGATGAAAATGGTGAATGAAACCAAGAAAATTCTGGGAGATCAAAATATTCAGGTTACTAGCACGTGTATTCGAATTCCGGTGATGGGAGGACATTCGGAGTCATGTAATATTGAGTTTGAAAAGCACCCTGATATTGATGAAGTGCGAAATATTCTCAGGGCTTTTCCAGGTGTTACTGTGCTTGATGAGCCTTCGAAACAAGAGTATCCAATGCCATTAATACATGCTCAGGGAAGTGATGAGGTTTTTGTGGGTCGCATCAGATTCGACGAGAGCCAACCGAACACAATCAACTGCTGGATAGTGTGCGATAATTTGCTAAAAGGTGCCGCTACGAACGCTATTCAAATTGCGGAGCTCATGATTGAAAGAGGTCTGTTGAAATAGATTATACCATTGTTATGAAACAAAATTGGACTATTACATAAATCCAAACGGTATTAATTTTTCTTGTGCCAACCCGAGTTATTTCACTGTCGCACCCGGCTTTAAATCTTTGTTGGCAGAAATAAGAGATAATTCTTGTTCTGCGTTTTCGGCCATGAGGATCATCCCTTCACTTTGGATGCCCTTGATTTCTTTTGGAGCGAGGTTAGCAAGAAAGAGTACTGTCTTGCCCACTATATCTTCAGGCTTGTAGCACTCTGCAATCCCACTTACCACTGTGCGATGATCTGCTCCAGTATCTATTTTTAGTTTCAATAGTTTCTTAGTCTTTGGAACTGCTTCGGCCTCTAAAATTTTCACAAGTCGGATGTCGAGTTTTTGAAAAGTTTCAAAGTCGATGTTTGACTTAATCGGTTCTACCGAGTTTTCTTTTGATGCGGTTTTGCTTGCTTCTAGTTTTGCCACCTGAAAAGCAACTACTTCATCAGTTACTTTTTCGAAGAGGATCGGAAGATTTCCAATTTGATGTCCGCCTGCTATGAGATCATTCTCTCCATGTTGATCCCATGAAGGCCAAGAAACATTGAGAGCGTGACGGATTTTTTCTGAAGTAAATGGCAAAAATGGTTGCAATGCAAATGCAGCATCAGCAACCAGATTGACGCACCTATGCATGATTCGGGCAGTAGACTCAGAGTCCGTTTTGACGAGTTTCCAAGGCTCCGTTTCCGTGAGAAGTTTATTTCCGGCTCTTGCTATGTTTATTGCTTCTGAAAGTGCCTCTCTAAATCGGAACTCCTCGATTTTATTTCCAACCGTTTTTGCAGAAGTTTGAGCTTGCTTGCGGCTTTCCATTTCTTGCTCGGTTTCTATACCTTTGGGTTCAGGCACTGTTCCATCATAGAATTTGTGGGTCAACACAAAAACACGATTCACGAAGTTCCCAAGTATATCAGCGAGCTCATTATTCACCCGATCCTTATAATCGATCCAAGTGAACTCGCTGTCTTTTTGTTCAGGCATTATTGAGCCTAATACATAGCGCATTTCGTCTTGTTTTCCTGGAAATTCATCTAGGTATTCGTGGAGCCAAACGGCCCAATTGCGCGACGTGGAAATTTTGTCTCCTTCAAGATTCATGAACTCATTTGCCGGTACATTAAACGGTAAATTGAAACCACCATGTTCTTTTAAGATGATTGGAAAGATGATACAATGAAAAACGATGTTGTCTTTTCCAATGAAATGAATGAGCTGAGAATCCTCACTTTTCCAGTAGTCTTCCCAATTCTTCCCGTTTTTTTCAGCCCAAACTTTTGTATTTGTAATGTATCCAATAGGTGCATCGAGCCAGACGTAAAGTACTTTACCGTGTGCCGTATCAAGCGGAACCGGTACTCCCCAATCCAGATCTCTGGTCATTGCTCGAGATTGTAAACCGCCATCAATCCAACTCATGCACTGCCCAACAACATGCGACTTCCAATCTTTGGGATTGTGATGTGTTTGTCCGTCTAATTTCCCTTCTTGAATATAGTCGCGTATCCAATTTTCGTGATGCGCCATCGGAAGGTACCAATGCGATGTTTCCTTCAGTACAGGTTTACTTCCACTTAAAGTAGAATGTGGATTGATAAGATCGAGTGGAGATAAAGTTCGTCCACAGTTTTCGCATTGATCACCATAAGCCCTGTCGCTTGAGCAGTTTGGGCAAGTACCAACAATATATCTGTCTGCGAGAAACTGATTAGCTTCTTCATCAAAATATTGCTGTGATGTCTCTACTTCAAAACTGCCTTTTTTCTCTAGATGAAGAAATATTTCTTGCGAAGTTGTGTGATGTTCAGCGGATGAAGTCCGGTGGTATTCGTCGAATGAAATACCGAATTCTTCAAAGGATTTTTTCATGAGAGAGTGATAAAAATCCACTATTTCTCTTGGCGTTTTATTCTCTTTTTTAGCACGCAAAGTGATAGCGGCTCCATGTTCATCCGATCCACAAATAAATGCTACATCTTTGCCTTTCAACCTTAAATATCTCACATAGATGTCTGCATTGAGATAGGCACCGGCTATATGGCCGAGGTGCAAGGGTCCATTGGCATACGGAAGGGCTGAGGTAACAAGATATCTTTTGGGTTCGGCGCTCATAAGTCGAATTTCGCTATTGTCTTCATATGAAATAGCAACGAAAGGATCAATTTACCATTGGCTTTTTTGCAATTCCAAACGCGAAGATAGTTCCAAATGTAAAATTGAATCGTGGAGTCCTGATCTACTAGCAGAATGTGTCATTCTTGTGTTTCTTTGCATCCGCACTATGGCAAATACTCTTGTTCCTATTTTTCTTAAACCTGGCGATACCATTGGTATTACCGCTACAGCTCGCTGGCTGGAACCTGGGCAATTGCATATGGCTTTGGAAGTTATTGCCGGATGGGGCTTTAAGGTGAAATTGAGTGACGCACTTTTTGAGAGAAATGGGCAACTCGCGGGCTCAGACGAACGAAGGGCCGATGAGCTTCAGTTCATGCTCGACGACCCAGAAGTAAGGGCAGTGCTAGTTGCTAGAGGCGGATATGGCACAGTTAGAATTTTGGACAGGATCGATTGGACTCGTTTTTTAGTTGATCCTAAATGGATTTGCGGATACAGCGATATTACTGTATTACTTTCTTGGCTTACAAATCATGGGTTTTCGGGAATCCATTCTACCATGCCTATTTCGTTCCCTGACGCCACACCCGAAGCCCTTGGATGTTTGAAATCCACGCTGAGCGGTGATTTCAAGAGACTTTCTTGGGAATCTACTGTTTGGAGCACGTCGGAAGTGAACTGTCAGGGCAAAATTGTAGGTGGAAATTTGTCTGTTATTTGCAGCAATCTCGGGAGCGCGAGTCAACTGAATACAGAAGGCTGTATTTTGTTTTTGGAAGACGTAGATGAACACTTGTACCATATTGATAGAATGTTCTGGGCTCTGCGTAGGGCGGGACTATTGGATAGTGTGAAAGCCATTGTTCTCGGGGGTATGACTCAAATAAAGGACAATACTATTGAGTTCGGATTTAAAACGGATAATCCTTGGGGAGTTCAGGTGCACGAAATAGTCCGGGGTAGTCTTAAAGACACTGGAATCCCTATTTTAGGAGGTCTACCAGCCGGTCATCAAAACGACAATCGAGCGTTTTATCTGGGTAGAGAAGTTCAATTGACTGCTTCCTCGGGCCTCGCGGCGATCAACTACCTTTGACCAAAGGCTTATTGAAAACTTTGCCATTTCTTTGTTTTAGATTACATGCATTGGAGTTTCCTTTGACTAATTACATTTGCATAGTGTAAAATGTACACTAAGTGCCTGTTTACATGCCAACATACAAACTTGACATATCAGAGGAATTCGATTTTCAGCTCGTCGGCATTAGCAGTCACGAAAAGGATTACCGCGTTTCATGGTCAATCAATTTGGCGCTCGGATGGAACCTGGAACGTCGAGAGGACGTTACTAGTTACTCTAAGAGTAGAAAGATTGAGAGTGATCATAGTGTATTCGCTTATGAAGCCGAGGACGACAAGGCGATGTTTGTGTTGGTTGAAAACAGGAGTGCTACTGGGATGTTGTTGCCTTCATTACAGCAATTTCAGTATTTGCTGAAGGTTGAGAATTATTCGGATGTACGAATGCAAGATTTGTTGGTTGAATTAAAGAAGATACCACAGATATTAATGGCGGTTGAAGTTCCCCTTCATTCGGCCAAGGAAAAACAAAATTTGATTTTTGAATAGAGATGAAAAACCCTGAGTGGAATAACACGAAGATAGTCGCGACAATTGGCCCCGCCAGTGCTAGTCGCGAGGTACTAAAACAAATGATTAAGGAAGGACTCGACGTGGTCCGTCTCAATTTTTCGCATGGTGCCCACGACATACATGAAGAGGTTATTAAAATTGTGAGATCAATTAACGAAGAGTTAGGTCTTAACACTTCGCTTCTTGGTGATTTGCAAGGTCCGAAATTGCGCATTGGTGAAGTAGAGAATGAACCGGCTTTACTTGTCAATGGGCAAGAAATTTCCATAACCAATAAAAAGCAGCTTAGCACAGCGAGTATGCTTTACACCAATTATGCGGAGTTTCCCAAAGATGTAAAAGCCGGAGAGAAGGTTCTTATCGATGATGGCAAAATCATGTTGGAGGTAATTGAGACGAACAGCAAGGATTTGGTGAAATGCAAAATTCTGCAAGGAGGAAATCTTTTCTCTAAAAAGGGATTGAACCTTCCCAACACAAAAATATCGCAGCCTTCACTTTCAGAAAAGGATTTGGCAGATCTAAAATTTGCCTTAGATCATAATTTGGACTGGGTGGGTCTTTCTTTTGTGCGTACAGCGGAAGATGTTAGAGCACTGAAAGCGATCATAGAAAAGTCGGGCAAACACACAAAAGTTATTGCAAAAATTGAGAAGCCCGAAGCTATAGCTGAAATAGATGCAATTATTAAGGAAGCGGACGGAGTGATGGTTGCGCGTGGTGATCTAGGTGTGGAAGTTCCCATGCAGACTGTGCCGCTCTTGCAGAAAATGATAGTGAGGAAATGTGTGCATGCAGCGAAACCTGTCATTGTAGCAACTCAAATGATGGAAAGCATGATTACCAATGTCACTCCTACGAGAGCCGAAGTTGCTGATGTGGCTAACGCCGTTTTAGATGGAGCCGATGCTGTAATGTTGAGCGGAGAAACTTCTGTAGGTAAGTATCCTGTTGAAGCTATCAAAATGATGAATAGCATCGTGCGTGAAGCGGAAACTTTTGAGGACCTTTATTACAATGAAGAAGCCCCAGGAGAAATTGCGGAAGAAAGATTTATCACAGATAGCGTTTGTTATAGTGCTTGTCGCCTTGCCAAGCGCGCTGATGCTTCAGCAATTGTTACTATGAGTTTTTCAGGCTACACCGGATATAAGATTTCGAGTTGGAGGCCTAATGCCGGTATTTATGTGTTTACCGGGAACAAGAAAATTTTGACACAAATGAATCTTGTTTGGGGCGTGCGTGTATTCTACTACGATAAAATGGTAAGTACCGATCAAACCATAGCCGACATACGCTACTTCTTGAGAAAACATGAATTTATAAAGGAAGGTGAGTTTATTGTGAACATCGCTTCTATGCCTATTGCTGAACAAGGAATGACCAATATGATCAAGTTAAGCAGGGTGTAGTTTGTTCGGACTTTTGAAGAAATTGAAATAAAAAAAATGGACCGTAAGGCCCTTTTTTATTATAATTCTATATCAATGTTATACCAATTCTGCTTATTAAATAGTCCAAACTAATTTATAAGCATGAAATGGTAAATGCCGTCAAAGTAACTGTTATAAGCCAAAGGAGTGAAACGGAATTGGACTTTTTTAGATACATAAATCCAGAACCCGCATTGGAAGTCTGTTTTATTCAATGCGCTGCAATATCTTGCATGCATGGAGCGGTAAATGCCAGAATGATTTGTGATTAGTTCAATGTATTGAAACGAAATTGGACTAGTGCATAAATCCAAGCGGTGTTATTTGGAAGAACTGAGCCCTTCGGTTACAAAGATGAGTTCTGCTCTTCGGTTGACAGAATGTTCGGTTTCCGTGCAAACAGTTTTGTCGTCGCAATGATTCATGAGATTTTCTTCTCCATACCATTTGATGATAATCTGTTTCGAAGAAGCTCCTTGTTTTACGAGGTACTTTTTCACACTATCTGCACGTTCTTGAGATAAATCATTATTGTATGATTTCCTTCCCCTAGAATCGCAGTAGGCATCTATTTTTAGTCTAGCGGAAGGATCATTCTTTAATTTTACGGCTATTTCGTTTAAAGATCCTTTTGCCGCGTCGCGAATACTTGATTTGTCAAAATCGAAAAGGATAGATGCTTCATTGACAAAATTTGCTTCATCATTTTTATCAGAACTAGTTCCTAAGTCGCTGAGCGAAGGCTGCGGATTCTTTTTTGGTGTTTCTTTATTTTCTAGTTCACCATCGTCGTCATGCTTGCTTCCTTCTGTTCCTGTTCCAGCACTCTTTGAAAGCCCTTGTTTGGCAAGCATTTCACTAAGGGCTCCCTTAGTGCCATTTGTTTCATTGTTGCGTATGAGGTCAGCCAGCACTCCGCTACCCATAGGTGGAAGTTTAATGAACTGTACTTCTGCTTCTCCAAGATTTACATATGGATCGTCAAGTGGATTAGGAGCTTCAAATACAAAAATAGAATTATTTGAATCGAAGTATTCCGAATTGACTAATTGAATTTGTATTTTTTCGCCGGCCACTGCCTCGTAAGAAAAAGCTTCATTTGCATCAAGTATTTTTTCAGTGACAAGACCGGTATTTAGACTTTGGATTTTGATCCGTTCGTGGGCGAGGGAAATTTGAGGAAGTGCAGAACGGATAGTACCTGCCACGATCATTTTTTCTAGTTGGATAAGATGGAATGCAAAGAGATCATCATTGTTCTGACCATCGCGATTTGAGCAGAAGTACCCATTCTCGGACTCCGAATCATATACTATTCCAAAATCGTCTTGATTACTGTTGATGGGGAATCCCATGTTATTGGGTTTACTCCAAACTCCTGATTTTTTGGTGCTTACGAAAATATCCAATCCACCTAGGCCAGCATGTCCATTTGATGCGTAGAAAAGGCGACCATCATCAGCAAGAAAGGGAAACATTTCATCTCCTTCGGTATTCACAGTTGCACCTAAATTACTTGGTTCACTCCAATCGCCGCCGAGTTTGCTGCACATATATAAGTCAGTGCCACCAAAGCCATCGGGACGATTTGACACGAAGTACATCGCATTTCCTTCTTTCGAAACACATGGGTGACCATTGCTATAGCTATCGCTATTGAAGTGTAGTTCATGGGCATTTGTCCAATTGGTCCCATCATATTTGGATGAGTATATTTTCAAATTTACACTTCCGTTTTTATCACGCACCGGCTTGCCGCCCTTGATATTATTTCTAGTAATGTAAAGTGTCCTGTCCTTAAATTGATAGTATCCTGGTCCGTCGTGGAACTTGGAATTTACTTCTTTGGGCAGCCGAATGGGGTTGGTGAGTTCTTTGTCTTCAGAAAGATCACATACATAAAGATCTAAATAGGGCAACTCCTCCATCATTCCCGAACTTTTGTAATAGGATTCAAGATTTACGGCAGAAACAATAATTTTTTCATTTTCAAAAAGACAAAGTCCTATCACGGGATCGGCATTGTTGATTTTCAATTTTTTCATTTCGTACTTCAAAGAATCCATCTGAAGATCCTCGAAGTAGTACTTATTCTTGATATGGCTTTGGGCTCTTTTGTCGGAGGGTTTCCATTCGGCATATTTTTCGTACCATTCAATAGCCGCCTCATATTCACGAATACTTTTGAGAGCTTCTGCATAGTGAATCATATCTTCAGCATTGCTGGAGTCTGCTTCAAGAGTTCTTCTGTACCACTCTGTGGTTAAAGACAAATCCCCCATTCTACGATAGGTATCTGCTATACGTCTGGTAATTGACGGTGAATTGGGAAATTGTTCGTTGGCTATTTCGTAGAAGTATAGTGCTTCTGGAAATTCGAACTGGTCGTAATGCTTATCTCCTTTGTTAAGTTCGATGCTATTTTGACCGAACGCGAAGTGCGAAACTACCAGAAACGAAGCCGCCAATAGGGTGGTGGACATTCTTTTCATGATCTGTGTTTACTTGCGATATGTTTTATTTCTGTTCTTTAATTAAACCCGAATTTTGCGGATGAATCGCTGAAAGGCAAAAGGAACGAGTGCTCTCTTAAGATTTTTATTTGAAAGTGTATTATATATTCGGTGCAAATAAAAATCGAGAAAACGCTTGGCATTATGGACTTTCAGTAATATTGTAAATTCCAACTGCAAAATCTGGTTTAAAAGTATCTTGGGTAAATTACTCTTTTTCTACGAGTTGCGAGGCAATAGGTTACAGCCAACTCATGGCTGCCCCAGTTGGTCTGGATTAGAGTTGATGTTGGGACATCAAATGAATAGCCCAATTTCCACTGTTTGTCCATTTGCCATTGGAACATTAGACCACCTACTTCGCCATAATGGAAAAAAGCACCCACATTGAACTGATCGACCAAAAGAACATTAAAGTATAATCCTATTGAAAGCGGGGAATTGATCTGACCTTTGATGATCAAATTCGGTTGAATTTTTACCTGCTTGTTTATTTTCCAAATTTTACCGGCAGTGATATAACCGGTGGGTTCTTGACGACCATTTAGTACGTTGTAGAGTTCACTGGTTTTGCTCACGAGTTTATTTCTGAGAAGCTTGGGAACAGAGAATCCAAAATAGTGATCTTTTTTATAGTAGAAAAAACCGAAGCCGGCATTTGGAAGGATAAGGCCATTTGTGTTATACATGAATAGTTCATCCTGCTGATTGTAATAGTCACTTGTTAGAACAAGGTCAGTGAGGTTGGCCTGATACATTGAGCAGGAAGCTTTTGCGCCAAAAGCCATAGTCGCTCTATTGGAAAGACGAACTCTATAAGTAATATTCAGCTCGGCTCCGAATGTACTTGTGGGTCCAATTTTGTCGTGCATAATCGTAGCACCAATGGCCAATTTGTCTTTTTTCATTGGCATATCAAAGGACAGAACTTGTGTTGAAGGTGCTCCTTTGAATCCGACCCACTGACTTCGATGCACAAGTGTGAAGTTGGCGTTCTCCTTGTATCCTGCATATGCTGGATTGATGAGCAATTTGTTCATCACATATTGTGCATTTGTTGCATCCTGCTGACCATGTGAGATCAGGGTGTATACACTTGTACAAATTATAAGTAGTAATCTCTTTGAGTTCATAGGATTCCTTTTTACGTGAGTGTCTTATTAATAGTTCAGGAATACATATCCTTTAATTGCCTTCTGGTCCGGGCCTAAGTCCAGAACATAGAAGTATGTTCCTTTCGGCAGGAGGCCACTTCCAAGTGTCAGCGGTGATTCTGATTTTCCATCCCATTCGTTTCTGTAGCTTTCTTGTTGGTACACTTTGTGACCCCAACGATTGAATACAGAAAGTTTGTTTCTTGGATAGTCTTCTAAACCGATGATTTCAAAGAAGTCATTGATGCCATCACCATTTGGCGAAATACCCTGTGGGATTATGAGATCGACAAAACATTCGATGTCAATTATCACAATTGCTGTATCCGTTGCGAAATATTCGTCCGAAAGAACATATGTTACTGTATCCTGACCACACCATCCTTCTAGTGCTTCGTACAATAGTGTATTGTCAGGACCAATGCTCACAGTGCCGTATTGTGCCCAAGTGTCTGTTACAAAGATGCTATCACCATCAAGGTCGTAATCATTCAGTATAACATCTATGGTGATCACATCATCTTCTTCCAAATATTCAGCGAAGTCATCTACAGCAACAGGTGGAGTATTCACTAGAATTACGAAACTGCATGTATCAGTGTTGCCGGCAAGATCTGTGGCTACAAAGATTACGGTTGTGTACCCATGTGGGAACACATCGCCACTTTCAAGACCTTCTATCAATTGGATGGTGGCCGAACAGTTGTCAGCATAAACTGGAAGGTTGTAGTTCACAATTGGATCTACCTGAGTAATGTTCTCAGGACAATCTATCACCGGAGCTTCAACATCGAATACCGTAACATTGAATGTGCAATCAAAGGTATTGCCTTCTTCGTCGGTTACCTGATAAGTGACCTCTGTAGTACCCACCGCAAAGTACTCACCTTGGGCCGGACCACTTATCAATGTGAGTGTACCGGTACCACAGTTGTCGCTGTATTGTGGTAAGGTGTAATTGACATTGGCGCCGCACATTCCAAGATCATTGTTTACTTGTATGTCAAGTGGACAAATAATTTCTGGTAATTGAGTATCTTCTACTGTTACGTTAAACGAACAACTTGCCGTGTTTCCATTTGCATCGGTGTATTCGTATACAACAAGTGTTGTTCCGATTGGGAATAAACCGCCTGAGCCAAATCCTTGGATAATTGTTGTATCAACGATAATGCAGTTGTCTGTAACTACGGGTATATCGTAAGTTACAATTGCGCCGCACAGATCTTGGTCGTTTGATACTACTACGTCTTCTGTACAAGTCGTAATAGTTGGTTCTTCTGCATCGGTTACAGTAACAATTATTGAGCATTGAGTCGAGTTGCCCGATGCATCTACTGCTGTCCATGTTACGAGTGTGGAACCACTTGGATAGAAGGCGCTAGCGTCTTCGGTACCTGTGAAACTGTTTGACAAAGTAGAAATGGAGCAGTTGTCGACTGCTTCAGGAAGACCTATAGAAATGAATGCCCCACATTCTCCCTCGTCATTGTTCACACTTACATTTTCAGGGCAGTCGATAACTGGAAGTTCGATATCCGTCACTGTTACTGTCATCTCACAGGTGTTTATGTTGCCGTGTATGTCTGTAACCGTCCAGATTACCACAGTAGTTCCTACAGGATAGAAACCACTGGCGTTGTTTGTTCCTGTGAAATTGTTTTCGAATGCAAGTACTTCGCAGTTGTCCGAAACCTGGGGAGATGCTACTGAAACAGCACCACCGCAGAATCCTGGATTATTGGTTACTGTAATATTTGCCGGACATGAGATCGAAGGTATTTCTGTATCGTTTACTGTTACAACCATACTGCAGTTGTTCACGTTGCCATGAATGTCCGTTAATGTCCAAACCACTGTTGTGCTGCCAACTAGAAAAATGCCGCTTGCATCATCAGTGCCTGTGTGGTCATTTGTCAAACTTAGCACTTCGCAGTTGTCAGAAATGGTAGGTGATTGAACTGTTACCAAAGCTTCACATGCTCCGAGATTGTTTATCACCGCAATATCTGCAGGACAAATAATAGTTGGAAGCTCATTATCAAATACAGTAATGCTAGTGGAACAGGTACTTTCGTTGCCATGGATATCCGTAATAGTCCAGATTACGGTTGTGTTTCCTACCGGGTAAACATCGGAGGCGTTGTCTGTTCCATTGTAATCGTTGACAATGGATTGTATGCCACATTCGTCTGATACCGTGGGTAAGTTTACAGTTACTAATGCTTCACATACGGCTAGATCGTTGTCAACAGCGATATCTGTCGGACATGTTACTTCCGGGGCCTCATCATCTACCACTGTAACAGTCATAGAACAAGTTGATGTGTTTCCATAAATGTCTGCCACTGTCCAAGTGATAGTTGTTGCTCCTACGGGATAATTATCAGTTGCGCTATTCGTTCCATTATAGTCATTGAAGAATGAAGCTACGCTACAATTGTCTGTTACAATGGGCTGAGGAACTACCACGTTGGCACTACATTGGTCTAGGTCGTTTGAAATCGTGATGTTTGAAGGACAAGTAATATTGGGGTTTTCGGGATCAACAACGTTAATGTTCATTGTACATGTTGATATATTTCCGTGTATATCTGTAATGGTCCACAAAACCTGGGTGCTTCCAACACTGTAGTAGGCGCTGGCATTGCTGGTTCCATTATAGTCATTTACAAATGAGAGTATTCCGCAGTTGTCCAAAACAATAGGCTGTGGTACTACAATTGTGGCCCCACATTCATCTAGATCATTGTTTGCGGTGATGTCAACAGGACATGTAACGTTTGGAACTTGATCATCAACGACTGTTATGGTCATCGTGCAATTTGATGTGTTTCCATAAATGTCGATAACAGTCCAATTGATTGAAGTATTTCCAATTGGATAGATTGCTGATGCATCAGGTGTCCCTGTATAATCGTTAGTGATGGAAGAAATACCACATTCATCGGATACAATGATTGATGGAACATTTACGAGAGCTTCGCAAACATCATTGTCGGTTCCGATAGTTATATCAGTTGGACAAGTAATCTCGGGAGCTTCATCATCTAATACTGTTACCGTCATTGTGCAGTTAGACTCGTTGCCATGTATATCTGTTACTGTCCATTCTATTACCGTTGTTCCGACTGGATAGTTATCAGTAGCGTTTGAAGTGCCGTTGTAATTGTTTATTGTGGTGGCTACGGCACAATTATCGTCGGTTGTTGGTGCAGGTACTATTAAGTTCGCATCGCAATTGTTTGAATCATTCGATACGGCTATATCTGCTGGACAAGAGATGGACGGAACTTCATTATCTGTAATAGTTACTGCCATTAAACAGTTAGACTGATTGCCATGAATATCTGTAACGGTCCAAACAATAGTTGTTGTTCCTACCGGATAGATATCTGATGCGTTGTCCGTGTTGTTGTAATCATTTATGACTGATGAAACAGTGCAATTGTCTGAAACTATTGCGGCATCTACTATTACTGTAGCTTCACATACACCGAAGTCGGCAGTTTGAGTAATAGATGCAGGACAAGTAATCATGGGATTTTCATCATCATTTACTGTTATAGTAGTAGAACAAGTGCTGATGTTTCCATGGATATCTTCTATTGTCCAGACAACAGTGGTTGAACCTTGTGGATAAATTGCATCTGCACTTTCATTACCAGTATAGTCGTTGGTGATAGTGCTTATACCGCAATTATCGGTGACTGTTGGGGCGGGAACAACCACGAAGGCTTCACAAACGTTG
This sequence comes from Flavobacteriales bacterium, assembly GCA_034439875.1. Lineage (GTDB taxonomy): Bacteria > Bacteroidota > Bacteroidia > Flavobacteriales_D > Sanyastnellaceae > JAWXBG01. The sequence goes on along the minus strand of JAWXBG010000120.1, from coordinate 1,580 downwards.
GTATCAGTGTTCTGATTGATGTCAGGAACACATGATACGATTGGGTCTTCGTTATCGGATACAATGATCGTTTGATCACATGTGCTGCTATTTCCATGGATATCAGTTACCGTCCATGTTATTATAGTAGATCCTTCAGGATAAACATCAGAAGCGTTGTCACTGTTGTTATAGTTGTTTACAAAATTGGCTACTGTACAATTATCTGTTACAGATGGTGCACCAATCGCTACAAGTGCACTGCACATTCCTAAATCAGTGTTTACGGAAATATTTGCAGGACAAGAAATGGTTGGATTTTCATTATCTGTAACTGTTATAGACTGAGTGCACGTGCTCTGGTTTCCATATATGTCAGTTACGGTCCAAGTGATGCTTGTTGTTCCCACTAAGTATGTATCAGTCGCGTCAGAGGTTCCATTGTAATTGTTTACTACGGATGCAATCGAACAGTTGTCGTTCACTGTAGGCGACGGAACTGACACTAATGCTTCACATACTCCGGAATCAGCGGTCTGTATGATATCTGCAGCGCAAGTGATCGTAGGAAGTTCTGGATCTACAACAGTAATTGTCATTGAACAACTGCTGCTGTTTCCATAAATATCAGTTACTGTCCAAATAACCGTTGTAGTTCCAACAGGATATGTGTCTGTAGCATCTGAGGTATTGTTATAGTCATTTGTGGCAAAAGCTACACCGCAATTGTCATTTGTTGCAGGAGAAGCTATTGTTACTAGAGCATCGCAAGATCCTGTATCATTCAATACCGTAATGTTTAGTGGACAAGTAATACTTGGATTCTCATTGTCTATTACTGTAATGATTGTGGAGCAGAAACTTGAGTTGCCGTGAATATCGGTTATTGTCCAGTTCACCGTTGTGGTGCCAACAGGATATACTCCACTGGCATTATCGATTCCGTTGTAATCATTTACTATTGACAGAATGCCGCACTCATCGCCTACTATCGGTAAGTCGATGTTCACCAATGCTTCGCAAACTGTTGGACCGTTATTTACTGTGATGTCATTTGCACAGTTTACTTCAGGTGCTTCATCGTCTACCACTGTTATGTTCATAGTGCAAGTAGAGCTGTTGCCATATACATCAATCACTGTCCAAGTAACTATTGTTGTCCCAACAATGTAGTTGTCCGACGCATTGTCAGAGCCGTTGTAGTCATTCACTAATGTGGCAACTAAGCAGTTGTCGGCGATTGCAGGTTGAGGAATTGCGATGTTGGCATTGCATGCATTATTGTCGTTCGTTACAGTGATGTCGGTAGGACAAGTGATTGAAGGATTTTCGTTATCTAATACTGTGATGTTCATTGTACAGATAGACACATTTCCATGGACATCAGTTATTGTCCAAAGTATGGTTGTGTTCCCCACGTTATAGAAGTCGGTTGCGTTATCAGTGTTATTGTAATCGTTCAACAGGGATGCAATTCCGCAGTTGTCCGAAACTACCGGCTGTGGAACTGTGATCTGAGCACCACAAAGGTTCGTGTCATTGTTCACTGTGATATCCGAAGGACAAGTTACATACGGATCTTGATCATCGCTAACGGTCAC
>JAWXBG010000119.1:0-11147 GCA_034439875.1 Flavobacteriales bacterium | reverse complement strand
AGTCTTTTTGGGTAATGCTCTGCAGTATCTTGCATGCATGAAGTAATAAATGCCATTGGAGTAGGTGTTGTAGGCCAATAGAGTTCAACTGTAATGGAATATTACAGATACATAAACGGTATAAAACCCTTCTTTCAGTAAAGACGAGGATTTGCGTTTGGCAGTCAATCCCTTAGGTTTCATCGGAAAAAATTTAGATTTCGACGAAGAGATGTTGATAACTTTTAGACTATCTTTGCCGCCTTGCTTTGATTAACCTTTTTCCTGATTGCTAGACTAACAATGAGATCGGCTTTCCTATATGTCCTGTTGGCATTAGCGTTTAATACTGGCGCTCAGGTTGTCATTGCGCCAGCCTCCAATTCTTGCACTTGTGACGGGGCAATCTCTTTTACTTCAGGAATCTCAACAAACACATATTATGAATGGTCAGATTTAAATGGTCAGGTCATTTTTCAAGAAATCACAACTAGCGGAAGTTCCTCAATAAATTCTCTCTGTTCTGGAGTCTACTTTTTAGAATATAGCTATGACAACGAAGTGCAGACCCTCATTTGGAATGTCCCTAGTTCTATAAATCCCGGAAACGCATCGCAAACAGAAATCTGTGAAACCGCTGGAAACTTCACACTTTCTAGTCTTATATCTGGATACATTGCTGGTGGAGTTTGGACAGATCTTTTAGGAAACCCCGTTACGAATATTCAATCCCCCGCTTTGCTCTCAGGTACGGAAATATTCTTATATACTTTTCTTGACGGGCTATGCGAAACGCAGACAGCAGCCGAGGTTTTTATAATCGAGAATGCGGAAGCCGGTCAGAGCACGACTTATTTGATTTGTGAGAATTACGTGCCTTTTTTAATGACAGATGTCCTTACTGGAAGTCCCGATTATGGTGGGCAATGGTTTAATAATCAAGGGGAAATAGTAAGCGGTTGGTATGACCCTTCTTTAATGGATGGCGCTTTGTTTACCTATATGGTAGACGTTATAGATGGCTGTAACCCTGTGTTTTCAAGTCTTTTTGTGATAGAGAATCAAATGTCAAATGCCGGTGTAGACGATACTGTGCTCATTTGTTCAAATGCGGAACCAGTTAATATGTTTGGACTTCTTAATGGCAATCCAGAACCGGGTGGTCTTTGGTACGACCCTAATAATTTTCCGGTGGACCCGACATATTCCCCTGAATTAGATGCGGTAGGCGATTACACATATGTAGTAACAGGAGAAACACCTTGTCCGTCGATTACAAGTCATCTTAATATCTTGAGCACACCAATGGATCCAGCCGGAAACAGTGCTTCCCATTTGTATTGTGAGACTGCCAGTGTCCAAAATCTAATAGATTTGCTTGAGGGCAATCCCCTTGTAGGCGGAAACTGGACTGCGCCCGATGGCAGCAGCACGGATGTACTTTTTGATCCTGGTATTGACGAATTGAATGGGACTTACACCTACTCTATTCAAATCGACAATTGCCCTGTAGAAGTTAGCTACCTCGAAATGGAAGTAGAATACTTGCCAAATGGAGGAATTGGAAGTAATCAAACCCTATGTCAATCCGAACAACCCATCGACCTTAATGCGTTTTTGGACCTTTCTTCGGACGGCGATGGAATTTGGACTATCGACGGCTCAAGCGTTCAAGACGGCTATCTCGACACTTTGGAAACCGGAGAATATCAGGCTATTTACCATGTTGATGGAATTGCATGTCCGAGTGATGAAGCACAATTTACCTTGGAAATCGATGAGGAACTCTCTGCATTAAATTCAATTTCTATCTCCGTCTGCGAAACTATAGGAAATATTGATCTCGACTTATACATGGGGCAGCCGTCAGGTGCGATTGTTTGGACTGATGGCGCGGGTTTATCTGTCAATTCAGATTATACCATTCCTGGACCAGATGTTTTCAATTTTCTGGCTACAATTTTTTCGGGAAATAGCTGTCCTGATGTGAGTGCGACGGCTTCCATTGATGTTCAATCAATGAATGCGATAGTTCAGTTGGAAAGCCAAATTTGCAGCACTGCGGATTCCGTAGATCTAAATACCTTTTTACCTGCGGTATATTTGAATTTGGGTCATTGGACAAACAGTCAGTCGATTGTCATCAATCCCATTTTTCCATTAGAAGAGCAAGAAATTGTTTCATTTCAATATTTGATTGACTCCGTGAACGCATGCGGACAAGGAGTTTATGACTTGGATCTTTCAATTTTCGAACCCTATTTTGCAGGAATTGATTTGTCGGATGAATTTTGCTCTAATCAAGATCCGATAATTTGGCCATTTTATTCAATGGGGGCGGACGAAGGCGGAACTTGGAGTTATTTGGGAAGTCCTGTTTTAAGTAATTACTTCGATCCAATTCAGATGCCTGCCGGAGAATACGAGTATTCGACAGCAATGAACGGCCCATGTCCAGTTGATCAAGCAATATTTAGTATTTCGGTTCAGGAACCCATGGATTTTTATGCCGGTCCAGATGTAGTGGGCTGCAATGGCGACCCGGCCGTACAAATTGGCCAAGAGGCAGTGGAAGGATGTGTTTACGATTGGACACCATCTTTCCTATTGAGTAGTGACCAAGAGCCGAATCCAATCATAGGCTTTGTAAATGAAGGAGATAGCCCAATTGAAGTGCCATACATTGTTTCGGCCGGAAATGGGATTTGCAACACCAGCGATACCCTTTTGGTAACCATTTTCCCTCAACCTGAGGCAGATATAAGTGGGGAATCAATTTATTGTGTGGGATCAGTGGCGAATTTGTCCGCTGTGGGTAATGCTGAATCAAACTCTTGGTCTCCATTCGTAGATGAAAACAACTCAAATATTTCTTGGATAATCGAGAGTGAAATGGAGGTTGAATTGACCAGCACAAATGCTTATGGCTGTCAGTCCATTACTGCAGTAAACATTCAAGTGGAAGAACTTTCTAATCTCATTTTAAGTGAGTTAATATTTAACGAATGTATTCCGGCCATACTTCAAACGTCGGTATCAGACATTACTGGCATAGCCACAGATTATATCTGGAGTTTGAATGGTGAAGAAATAGGAACGGGTACTAATCTTAACCTCTCAATTGTCAATCCCGGGGTCTATGAATTGGGTGTAAGTTCAATCAGTTCAATTGGTTGCGAGGTATCAGTTCTTTATCCCAATGACATAACGGTTGTCGAAAGCCCTCATGCATCTTTCAGTTTTACCCCACAAAATCTCTCATCACTTCAAAATGAAGCTGAATTTACGAGCAACTCCTTAAACTACACCACTTTGGAATGGAGCCTATGGAATGGGGAGAATTTTTCGGGCGAAAATCTGTCCTATATTTTTAATAATGAGCTAGTTGGCAATTTCGAAGTGTGTCTTATGGCAACAAATGATGCTGGTTGTAACAGTACGCATTGCGAATTGATACCCATTGATGCGGACCATGGGTTCTATGCTCCGAATGCCTTTACCCCTGATAATGATGGGCTTAACGACTATTTTGCAGTATATTTTACAGGTTTAGACCCATCTACATACCACCTTTGTATAATAAATCGTTGGGGCAGCGTAATTTTCGAATCTTCGAACCCAAATGAGTTTTGGATGGGCAACGTGGGAGAAGGTAAATTCTATGCCCAAAACGACTCCTACATATGGCGGGTCCAAATCAAGGATCAGCATAGCGCTGAGGAGTATGAATTTGACGGAGTAGTTACAATTATCAGATAATCAGCCGTTTAAACGTAAGTCATTCATCCTCTGATTCATAGAGAAACTATTAACAATTCTCAGATTTGTTGATAAGTCCGACTTTCGTTTTCATAAATTTGCATTCGAATAATTCCGAAAAATGATTCAAAAACTCACTATTTCAGTTGTGCTTGCAGCCATACTTTTTGGTTGTGGAAATTTTAATCAATCAGATTTGAATGCAGGCAATTCAAACGTTGATACAACAACAGTATCTCAAACGTTTTATCCGGACACTATGAAATTTGATCCTGCAATTGCTATAACAGTTGCCGATTTAAAATCTAAAATTGGAACTCAAGATTCGATGATGGTAACTGTTGCTGCATCTATTACAGAAACATGCACCAAGATGGGATGTTGGATGGACATTAAGGATGAAAGTGGTAAAGACATTAAAGTAAGAATGAAAGATCACAACTTCTTTGTACCTAAAGATGGATGCGAAGGCAAAAAATGTGTGATACAAGGTTATGCCTATCGCACAACTTTCTCAGAAGAAGAAAGATTGCATTACGCAAAGGAAAGTGATATGCCACAACATGAAATAGACAAAATCAAAGGGCCAGAAGATGTTCTTACTATCACAGCGCACAGTGTGATGATAGAAGATGCTCCACAGACCCAATCTGAAGAACAGAGTCATGATCACGATCATGACCACGAAGGACATGAGCACCACGACCACGAGGCCGAGGCAAAATAAGCTCAACGACAAAGGCTTGGTTCCCATAGAACTGTTGCCTTTTTTTGCACCCATGACAAAACCGGCCCGCTTCTCGAAGTGGGTCGGTTTTTTTTATGCCTATTCTATTATCCCAGAATCCGCATAGGAAGTCGCGATGAAACGCTAAACCCCAAAGATAGCAAGTGCTCTCGCAAGATTTTTATTTGATGGTGTATATTCATACATCAAGAATAAAAATAGAGAAAGTGCTTGATATCAAAAGGGGGTTAGTGCTGTAATAGATTTCCAATGCGCATTCTGGGAATATTCTACTTTAGGTATCTGTAATAGTCCAAAACTTTTTCGCTCCATTGGCCCATAACAGCCAAACTAATGGTATTGCAAGCAGAATTGGTATTAGTAATATGCAGAGAAATGCTGTCTAGCGGCTTTGCCTTTTTCTATTAGAAGAGGCCACGAGGAATTCAGTCGTATTGACCGGTGAGCATTTTGATGAACTCGTCTTTTCTTCTGCGTGCCACCATTACTTCGGTGCCATCCTCCATGAGAACATAACCACCATCTTCTTTAATGAATTTTTTGACAAAAGAAACATTGATAATATGGCTTTGATGAGTTCTGAAAAAGACATTTGAAGGCAAGATATCTTCAAATTCTTTGAGTGATTTGGGCACAGTAATTTTTTCCTTACTGGTCAAATGAAAGTGAGTGTAGTTGCTATCACTCTCGAGTCTTACGATCTGATCGAAGCGCACAAGAGTGTAGCTGTCCTGAGAAGAAAGAGCTATACGATCATGGACCCCCGATTGTCGCACATCCATCAAATATTCAATTCGTTTTTGATTGCTTATTTGCTTTTTACGGACCTTACTGACCGCTTCAAGCAATTCGTCCGGGTCGATCGGCTTAAGCAAGTAATCTATCGCTGCAAATTTGAAAGCCCTAACTGCGTGATTGTCGAAAGCCGTCGTAAAAATGACAAAGAAGTCTGGGTTCTTTATTTTTTCAAGCAAGTCGAAACCCGTGCCATCCTCCATTTGTATGTCCAAAAAGATCAGATCCGGTTCGATGTTGAGAATTTGCTTGTATGCATCTTGAACACCCGTAGCCTCACCTACCACAATCACTTGTGGGCATGTGGATCTCAGAAATGACGATAAGGTTGATCTTGCATCGGCTTCGTCGTCAATAATAATGGCCTTAATGGTGTTCATGGTCTAGTTGTCTATGCGAATGTAATAACATTTCAATGCCATCAAAAACCTCGGCAGACTTGCCTTCACATCTAGCAATTATTGCACTCGGATTTTTACTTCGACCTTAGTTCCTAACACTTCACCTTTTCTATCTTTCACTTCTTCAATTTTCACCTTGTTGTCGTTGTTGCCTTCGTCAAGCATTTCGAGTCTCTTTTGGGTTATGGTCATTCCCACTGACTTGTGCAGAGACTTATTGCCCTCTTTCAATTTTTTGCTCTGTTCTATTCCGATTCCATTGTCGGTTACGGTAACAACCAAGTAATTGCCAATAAGCAAATAATACAGACTTATCCTGCCTTTGCTCCTTGTTTGAGCGAGTCCATGGATAATAGCGTTTTCAAGATACGGTTGAATAAGCATGGGAGGAAGCTGGAGTTCGGAAGACATGATATCTTCATCAACAGTAATATCATAATCGAATTTTTCTTTGAACCTCATCTTTTCAAGTTCGAGGTAATGAGTCACCGCCTCTATCTCCTCTTCCAAAGTGATTTTGCCGGATCTAGAGTTATTCAAGGTAGCACGGACAAGTCGAGAGAATTTGGCGAGATAGCGACTTGCCTTTTCATTTTCATTATTGGCGATATAGCTCTGAATCGAATTGAGAGAATTGAAAATAAAGTGAGGGTTCATTTGAGACTGTAAGGCGCTTCGTTCCAACTCTGAAATTCGAGCTCGTGCCAAAGCAGATTTACGACTGTTGCTCAGAAAAAACCTGAAGACCAAAAAAGCAATAAAAGCAAGTAGCACGAGAGCGCCAATTACAAACCAAGATTCGAGATACCATTCATCTTTGTATTCAATTAGCACTCGGAGAGGTTCTCCTTGGTTTTCATTGTCACGAGGTATTAGAACTAATGTTTTGGCCCCATCTACCACAATGGTTGTATCTGCATTCTGACTGAACGCAGGACAAGAGCATCTCAATGCAATTGCAATGAAGCACAAACGATAGATCGGAAATACAACCTTCATGTCCTCAAATAAAGCACAGAATATCTTGTTAGCAAAAATTAGATTGATTCTCGTTAAACCCAGAATCCGCCATGGAAATCTATTGCAGCGCTAACCCCCTTCAATATCAAGCACTTTCTCGATTTTTATTCTTGATGTATGAGTATACATCATCAAATAATCCCGCATTGCGCATTGGAAGTGTCTTGAGGTTAATGCGCTGCAGCATCTCGCATTCCCGAAGTGGTAAATGCCGTTGTAGAAGCTGTTGTTTCGGCTGAGCCGAGATTAGAGATACATAAACCCGAATCACGCGATGGAGATATCGGAATTCATCGGTCGAACTAATACTTTGTTCCATCGTGTAGATTCGAGAATCCCCCAGCGCATTAACCTCTAGATGCTTCCAATACGCAATGCGGGATAAACGGTATAAAAATCTGGCGAGAGCACGTGCTATCATTGGGGTTTAGCACTTCATAGCGAATCCCAAAGCGGATTCTGGGTTTAAAGACAACAAATATTTCCATGACTAGCGATTAAGGATTTAATTTGACCCATGAACCCACAAATTTTCACTTTAGCCAATGGATTGCGATGCGTTTACTTGCAGCGACCTGGAAATGTGATGCATTGCGGAATTGTTGTCGGTTGTGGATCGCGAGATGAAGCTCCATCCGAACAAGGGACGGCTCATTTGATAGAGCACATGCTTTTCAAGGGAACCAAGAAGCGCAATATGTTCAACATATTGAATAGTTTGGACCGTTTAGGCGGCGAATTGAATGCATTTACTTCTAAGGAGGAAACATGGATACACGCATCCGTAGAATCCGGACATTGGAAAAATGCGATTGAGGTAATTTCTGATATAGTTCAAAACAGCACATTTCCAGCAGCCGAGATCATTCGCGAGAAAGAGGTGGTTATTGATGAAATGAATGCCTATAAGGACCAACCCGGTGAGATGATCTTTGAAGAGTTTGACAAAGTACTTTTCGGATCGCATGGATTAGGCAGAAGTATTTTGGGGACTGAAAGTTCTATAAAGGAGCTAAACAGAAAGAATGTTTACGGTTTTTTCCAAAGGCACTACAAACCCGATTATTCCGTTTTTTCCCTTGTGGGTCAGGAAAATCCGAAGGATGTTGAGAAATGGATTGACCGTTGCTTTGGTTCTTGGAAAAAATCTACAATCGAAAACTCTCCACGTATAAAACCTGCTAGTCAACGGATTAGAACCCTTCGACATGAAACGGATAACCACCAAGCGCATTTCGTAACAGGTTGCAAAACGGTAGATCTGCATCATCCTGATAGGCGAATAGTGGCTATAATCACCAACTACCTGGGTGGACCGGCATTGAACAGTAAATTGAGTTATGAACTGCGAGAGAAAAACGGAATTGCATATCATATTGAAGCCAACTACACCCCATTTCATGATTCTGGAGTCTTTTCCATCTATGCTGGTACTTCAGATGAAAGTCTTGCGAAAATGGAAAAACTCATTTGGAAAGAGCTTGAGAAAGTAGCCTCAGGAAATATTTCATCGCGACAAATGGAATCGATGAAAACTCAGATCTCCGGACAGTTGACTTTAGCTCAAGAATCGCCTGCCTCCGAAATGTTTCACCTCGGTAGAAGCATCCTTATCTACGATATGATTGAAAGTCATGAAGAGATACTTCAGAGTGTAAAAGATGTAAAACTAGAGGACTTTCACAGGGTATCACATAAACTACTGCAAGGTGGAAAGTTCAGCACTTTGATTTATGCATGACGGCAAAGAACTTCTCTGCAATCTTCTTCAATTAGGAGAGATTTTGTGAACGTCGTTGTTATCCTCTTCGATTTGATCTTTTACCATCATCATTTTCGCTGCTAATACAGCCATGTCCTTGTAGTTGTTTTGGATAAGCCAATTCAATGCAGATTGATCATGATCCGCTGCTCTGGCCATATGCTCCAACACGTCAAATTCGTGCTTTTTGAGCCATGCTAAGGCATTGACATTCCCTTCTATACCATTTATTAATGCCATCAGATGAGGATGTCCGTTTCGAATAAGCCAATCTCTCGACTCATCGTGATTCTTCAGGGCGAAAACAAACAAACCTAGTTCTGGATAACCATTTTGCATAAGCCAATTCCTAATTTCCATATTTCCCGTTATGGCTTCGCCCCAAGCTAAGATCACTTTGGCAGGATAGTTCAATGTCATAAGAGCAAATTAACGCAGAAAAGATTCATTTCATTTTGCCAACGAAAAAATTTAATTCTTCATCTCCACTAAAATCAAACGGATAATTATCAGGCTAAAGAAAACTTTAAAAACTTTTATATCTCACAAAAAGGTTTACAGCAGAGAAAAAATTCCATTGTGAAATTCGGGAATATGAAGCATTTTTGCCGCCTTAAAGACCAAAACCACCAACATGAAAAAAAATCTTCTCTTCGTCGCGGCTTTTGCTCTGGCATTTTCTGCTGCCTCATTCGCGCAAGGCGATAAAGTTTTATCGGCTGACGAAGAAAAAAAGGTAGTCGACAATCTTAAGGCCAAGAGCGCACCTGGCGATAGCTTGGTTTGGCGTAAAGGAGGTAACATAAGTTTTTCCACTACACAGACTTATCTAAGTCAGTGGGCTGCTGGGGGAAACAACTCGATCACCAGCGCAGGATTGATAAATCTGTTTGCCAATTATTCGAAGAACAGAAATTCTTGGGACAATACCCTCGACTTAGGATATGGTCTTACCTTATTGGACTTGGAGAGCAGAGCCCTCAAAACCGATGACCGCATAGACTTTCAGAGCAAATATGGTCGTCAGGCCTCGGAACATTGGTTTTATGCCGGCTTGATGAATTTCAGGTCTCAATTTGCACCCGGTTATAATGTTGCGGGCGGTTTTCCAGTATATACAAACCTCGACGGTCGAGATGCGCGTATTTCAGACTTCCTTGCACCCGGATATTTGCTGGTAGCTTTAGGTATGGATTACAAGCCAAGCGACAGACTAACTGTATTCATTTCTCCTGTAACTTTCAAAGGCACTTTTGTTACAAATCAAGACCTTGCCGATTTGGGAGCCTTCGGAGTAGATCCTGCCACATACGATGGCCTCGGTGCAATTGTGAGTAGTGGAAAGAATTTTCGCAGTGAGATCGGTGGTTATTTCAAGGCTCAGTATACCTCTAAAGTTGCAGAAAACGTATCGTTCACTACCAAGATTGACCTTTTCTCCAATTATGCCGAAAACCCCGGTAATATTGACGTGAACTGGGAAAACCAACTTACATTGAAAGCAAGTGAATACTTCAATGCTTCTCTTTCTACTCAGCTAATTTACGACCACGATATCATGGTTCCGAAAGGCGAAAATGGCGAGTCTGGACCAGGTGTTCAATTCCGTCAAATTCTGGGGCTAGGAATTAGCTATAAACTAGCAAAAAAATAATCAAATGAAAAGAGCTTATGTGTTCCCAGGACAGGGATCCCAATTTCCGGGTATGGCAAAGGACATCTATGAGAAGTCTTCTCTAGGCAAAGAATTGTTGGAGCAGGCCAATGAAATACTTGGATTTAGAATTACAGATGTCATGTTTGAGGGGTCTGAGGAAGAGTTGAAACAAACGCGAATAACACAACCCGCGATATTCATACATTCTGTTGTGTTGGCTAAATGTCTTGGCAGCTCATTTACTCCTCAAATGGTTGCAGGACATAGCCTTGGTGAATTTTCAGCATTGGCCTCGAATGGAACTTTGTCTTACGAAGATGCTTTGCGCTTGGTATACGCTCGATCTATGGCGATGCAAAAAGCATGTGAATTGAATCCCAGCACCATGGCGGCCATTCTAGGTCTAGAAGATTCTGTAGTCGAAAGAATTTGCTCTGAAACTGAAGGCATTGTTGTTGCCGCAAATTACAATTGTCCAGGTCAGCTAGTGATAAGTGGTGAAAATGCTGCTGTTGATCTCGCATGTCAAAAACTTACAGAGGCCGGCGCTAAAAGAGCTATCAAACTTCCTGTTGGCGGTGCGTTTCACAGTCCGTTGATGGAGCCTGCCCGATTAGAACTTGAAAGAGCTATTGAAGCAACAGCTTTTCATCAACCAACTTGTCCGGTATATCAAAATGTAACGGCATCTGCAGTTATTGACCCTCTGGAAATTCAGAAAAACCTAGTAGCTCAATTAACTGCACCTGTTCTATGGACTCAAACCATGCAGCAAATGCTTGCCGACGGCGCGTCGGAAGTGATAGAAGTTGGACCTGGAAAAGTGCTTCAAGGACTATTCAAAAAAGTAGATAGAGAATTACAAGTTAGCAGCGCCGAGATTGTGGGGTAAGGAATATTCAATCTTTTTATTATCCCACAATCCGCATTGGAAATCTATTGCAGCGCTAACCCCCTTTGATATCAAGCACTTTCTCTATTTTTATTCTTGATGTATGAATATACACCATCAAATAATCCCGCATT
>JAWXBG010000118.1:0-21244 GCA_034439875.1 Flavobacteriales bacterium | reverse complement strand
TTACTACCCCCAAAGATCCGTTAGGATCGGCATCCTACTCCAAGAGATCCGTTAGGATCGGCATCTTACTACCCCCAAAGATCCGTTAGGATCGGCATCTTACTCCCAGAGATCCTCAGGATGTGGAGCCTCGATTTCGCGATCGCCTCCTCTTTCCTAACTTTGCACAATGGCGAAACGAAAAATACTGAATGATCCTGTATACGGCTTTGTGACTTTCCGCCATGAGACTTTGCTGAAACTAGTGGATCACCCCATGTTCCAAAGGCTTCGTAGAATATCGCAACTCGGACTTTCTCACCTGGTTTATCCGGGTGCTCTGCACAATCGATTCCAACATGCTATCGGCGCCATGCACCTGATGCAAATCGCTGTTGATGAAATCCGTCATCGCGGTCATGAAATCACCGAAGACGAAGAGGTCGGTTTACTCGCTGCTATTTTACTTCACGACATCGGTCATGGTCCCTTTTCTCATGCCCTCGAAAACAGCATTGTAAGCGGTGTGCATCACGAAGAAATCTCATCATTCATCATGAATCTGCTCAATGATGAACTGAACGGAAAACTCGATACAGCGATAAGCATTTACAACAATCATTATCCAAAAAAGTACATGCACCAGCTAGTGAGCGGCCAACTGGATATGGATAGACTCGATTATCTCGCGCGCGATTCCTTTTTTAGTGGCGTTGTGGAAGGACAAGTAGGAAGCGAACGTATCCTCAAGATGATTGACGTTGTGGATGACCAGCTTGTGATAGAAGAAAAAGGAATTTACAGCATCGAGAAATTCATTGTTGCCCGCAGATTCATGTACTGGCAGGTATATCTGCATAAAACAGTATTGAGCGCTGAATTTATGCTGATGAATGCCCTTAAACGAGCTAAAGAATTAACAAGAGCTGGAAACCCTGTTTTTGCAAGTCCAGCCCTTACTTTCTTCCTTGAACAAGATTTCAACGCAAGCGACTTTCTAGCCGACAATATGGTAATACAAACGTTTGCTCGACTCGATGACTTCGATATTCTTGGTGCCTTAAAGGTGTGGCAAGATCACAATGATCCAATTCTTTCGCAGTTATCGGAACGATTGGTAAACCGCAAACTCTTTAAAATCACAATTCGTAAAAATGAATTTGATATATCAACGATCGAAGAGAAGCGCAATATTGCCTCGAAAAATTCAGGTATGTCAGGATCAGATTTGAACTATTTCTTCATTCACAGCCAAGTGGACAACCATGCTTATGATCCCATGATTGGGAGCATCCGAATAAAAATGAAAGATGGTCGCATTTTAGATGCAGCCGAAGCTAGCGGTCAATTGGATGTAGCTGTGTTAAGCGAGAAGGTGACAAAATGTTTTGTTGCGTGGGCGGAAGACTGATTTCAATCCATGCTGCAAAGTGAAATCAAGTATTTGGTTGAACAGGGAAAAGGTCTGAATACAATTTCAAATCTGACTTTGAAATCTTCACCAAAACCTATAGGTTAATCTCCTCGCCTTCCGAATCGTAAAAATGATACTCCAACAGTTGTAGTGATGAAGAGGCCTCCAATTCCAATTTGAGTCCGTATTTCTTCTTCCAAGCTTTAAGGGTATTATTCCAAAATCCCTTGGTAAGATAGGCCTCTACCATAGGATGAACCGACAAACGTAGACTTGTGTGGTTGCCTTCTTCCTTTAGGAAACGAAGACTGTTCTCCATTTCATCGCTGAATAGAATACTTGCCTGCACAACACCTTTGCCATCACAACTTGGACATTTTTCGGTAGTGATCACTTTAGTCACAGGTCGCACACGTTCGCGAGTGATTTCAATAACACCAAACTTACTAGGAGCAAGTACATTGTGTTTGGCCTTGTCGGTCTTCATGAAATCGCGCAGTGCATCATGCAGTTTGCGTTGATTTTCACGATTCTGCATATCAATAAAATCGATGCAGATTATACCACCCATATCCCTGAGGCGCATCACACGAGCAATCTCTTTCGCGCACTCGATATTGGTTTGTAATGCATTTTCTTCCTGATCTTTTACAGTTGCATTCTTGCGATTGCCGCTGTTTACATCTATCACGTGCATTGCCTCGGTATGCTCTACGATCAAGTAAGCTCCACTTTTCAAATTTACTTGCTTGCCAAATGAAGCTTTGATTTGTCGGTGAATGTTGAATGCATCAAACAGGTCGGCTGTTTTATGAATCTTGAGGATGTTCTCCTTTTCGGGAGCACTTGCCTTCAAAAAAGTTTTAACGTCTGTGGCTACAGTTTCGTCATTTACATGGATGTGTGAGAAATCTGCATTCAGCAAATCGCGAAGTACAGTAGAAGTCTTATCGAGTTCACCCAAAACTCTCTGAGGAGCACGAGCAGATTTTAATGCTTTATACATCTCACCCCAACGCTCAACAAGGTCAGACAAGTCCTGATCAAGTTCTGTCATTTTCTTGCCCTCGGCTTGGGTGCGAATGATAACGCCCATATTGGCCGGGCGTATCTTATGCATAAGATCGCGCAGACGAGAACGTTCATCTTCATCGATAATTCTACTCGAAAGCGAAACTTTATTTGAAAATGGGACGAGGACAAGATATCGCCCCGCGATGGTAATTTCAGATGTTAAACGTGGGCCTTTGGCACTAATCGGCTCCTTTGCAATCTGCACGGGGATCACATAACCGTGACCCACAGCGTCCTTGATTTTACCTTCCTTTGCAATGTCTGGAAGAAGCTGAAAACCCATGAGGTCTGCGGAGTTCTGTTCACCGCCAATTACCTTTCTTGAAAAAGCGTTAAGCGAGGCAAACTGTGGACCCAAATCTTGATAATGTAGAAAAGCATCCTTATCGTATCCAACGTCGACAAAGCATGCATTGAGGTGCGGAATTAATTTCCGCACACGACCGAGATATACATCACCAACACCGTATTGCTGATTTAACGTCTCACGGTGTAACTCGATGAGCGCACGATCATGCAACAGTGCTATGTCAACTCCCGAAGAAGTTGAGTTTATCACTAACTCTGCATTCACAATTCTGACTTATAAGATTAAAATGTAGGGCGATACAGGATGCATCGCGCCGTTAGATACGCACCACATGCGAAGAGCCCGAAAGCTAACCGCACAATGGCGACATATCCATTAATCAAGGAAGTAAGAAGCAGGTACTACCGCACCTTTTTCTTGTGCCTGTTCTTACGAAGGCGCTTCTTCCTTTTGTGGGTAGCCATTTTATGTCTCTTTCTTTTTTTACCGCAAGGCATGATACTACGGGTTTAATTTTTTATTAATATTCGATATAAACTCTGTCACCGGTTTCACAATAGCTTCGTCGTTCGTGTGCCTCAATACCTGTTTGTATGTCGACAAAGCCTGTTTAAGACTATCCGACAACTCTAGGCATCGCGCTTTATAAACTAATCCGTATACAAAGGTGGAATCCACCCGCACACTGCGATTAAAATAATTAAGCGCTTTCGCATTTTCGCCCAACTCCATATACATTCCACCGAGACCTAAATAAGCTTTCATATAGGTACTATCAAGGCCTATCACCTTTTCAAATCTTTGCACTGCCTTTTCGAATTGCTGTGACTCCACAGACAAAACACCAAGCCAGTAATGTGCATCCAAGTCCAAACTATCCTTCGCTAGAATTTCTCTAAGTATCGGCACAGCTTGCATTGCATTTGGACCATTGATTAAGGCTATAGCCTCGCTCAATTTCAAAGAGTCCGGATCAGCGTTTTGGAGACTATTCTCCCTGACTGAAGCGGGCTGTTTTGGCAACATTAAAAAAAGAACGAACAAAGCGACACAAAACAGGAGAACTATTACCAGTTTACCTTTAGGCATTGGCAACCTCTGCTGTTTTCACTTTCACCTTCACAGAGTCCATGAACTCACGAGCAGGTTTGAAAGCGGGTATGTAGTGCGCAGGTATCACTACCTGTGTTTTAGCAAGGATGTTGCGACCAAGTTTCTGGGCGCGTCTCTTGTTAATGAAACTACCAAATCCGCGGAGATATACGTTTTCTCCTTTTTCAAGGGAGTTCTTGACAGAAGCCATAAATGCCTCTACCACTACTAGGACATCCGCTTTGTCCATTCCTGTTTTTGCTGAAATCTCAGATACAATATCCGCCTTTGTCATTTTCTATATAAAATTGTGTTATCGTTCACTTTAGCTCCAAATTTGGGGCGGCAAATATACGTCCCTTTGACAAAAAACAAAGCATCAAGTTTTGAAAATCAATTTATTTAGTGGAAAAGCCCCATTCTTGATCACTACAGATTTTCTCATTTACTGATGGATGGAAATGCTTCTAAATGGGTGCAGAATATAGAAAAACAGTTATGAACGACGATTTCGCACGGATTTTGACCCTTTGGTTCCACAGAAATATGCGAGATCTACCGTGGCGAAAAAAAAATGATCCTTATTTCGTTTGGTTGTCCGAAATTATCCTTCAGCAAACTCGTGTTGCCCAAGGTTTGGCTTATTACCAGCGGTTCGCTGAGAGTTTTCCGGATGTTTTCTCCTTGGCCAATGCCTCAGAAGAAAAAATTTTGAAATTATGGCAGGGTTTGGGCTACTACTCCCGGGCCCGAAACATGCACCACACCGCAAAGGTGGTCGCAAATGAAATGCATGGCACATTCCCACAGACAGCCTCCGAACTGACAAAGCTGAAAGGTATTGGACCCTACACCGGCGCGGCGATTGCATCCATCTGCTTCGATGAACAAATAGCTGTGGTAGACGGAAATGTAAACCGCCTAATCAGTCGATATTTTGGCATACTTGAAGCAGTAGATTCACCTGTAGGGAAAAAGAAAATAAATGATTTGGCCAACAAACTGGTGCCAAAATCCAAACCGGGTGATTTCAATCAAGCGATGATGGAATTTGGTGCTCTCCAATGCACCCCGCAGAACCCTGCATGCAGCACATGCCCTCTTTCGGGTGGATGCTATGCTCTTCAACACAAAGCCATATCTGTACTTCCAAATAAAGTTCCTAAAAAGGCCGCGAAAAAACTCTTTCTATACTTTTTCCGAATTCAATCTGGTATCTTCACTTTTCTCAACAAAAGAGAGGGAAAAGGAATTTGGCAGAACCTCTTCGAATATCCCTCTGTGGAGTCCTTCATCGGTCTTCAAGTTCCTGAGTTAATCGAAAAACTAACCGAAATGGGATGCTCAATCAAAGATCTAGAGCCCGATTTGAGAGTTTATCAACACATTCTTACCCACCGAATTATTGAGGCGCAAGTGTTAAATGTGACTTTAAACAAAAACTCGATTGTGCCCGCTAATTGGACAAAAACCTCTAAAATGGAACTGCACACTTTTCCAGTATCTCGACTAATGGAGAAGGTTCTCGGTGATGAATAGTGTGCAATCCGCTCAGTACTTAGCGAAAATTCTTGTAGGTTTGAGCCTTAATTGTTCTGAAATAATCTGATAAAAAATGGCCGGAAGTATTAATAAAGTGATTCTTGTGGGAAACCTAGGCAAGGATCCAGAAATTAAAAATTTTGAAGGTGGAGGAATGGTTGCTCAATTCTCCGTTGCTACCCAAGAAAGTTATTTTGACCGAGAGAAAAATCAAAGAATTGATCTGCCAACCGACTGGCACAATGTGGTGATCAAAAGTACCGGTCTGGCCAAAGTTGCTCAACAATATTTGCATAAAGGAAAACAAGTATACCTTGAGGGAAAATTGAAAACGCGCAGCTATCAAACCAAAGAAGGTGAAACGAAATACATAACCGAGGTAGTAGCAACAGATATGGTATTACTTGGATCAGGCGCAGGTTCCAGCTCCACACAGCCGCAGACAGCGCCTGAACATAATTTGCCTAGCTCACCTCCTGCGCATGACTCTGATGGGGGAACTGACGATCTACCTTTCTAAGATTTTTATTCACCAATTCCCCAAATTTTGGACCCCTCAGTCAGTACAGAACTATTACATCTCGTTTTTCTAACCAGTTTTCTTCAAAATTCTGGGTTGGTAGTGATCATAGTGCTTTTACTGGTCTGCAGCGCGCTTATCTCCAGTTCAGAAGTGGCACTCTTTTCTCTTTCACCTTCCCAAAAAGAAAATCTCAGAGAAGACAAAGACAGCATAAGCCAACGTATCATCACCATGTTGGAATCTCCCGACAAAGAAGAGGCACCACGTCGACTTCTTGCCACAATTTTGATAGCCAACAACGCTGTAAACCTCATGATCGTTTTGCTATGCACCCAACTTTCATATAGCCTCTTTCCGATAGAACAATATTCTGAACTAACCATTTTTTTGATCAATGTTGTTGCCATCACCTTCCTTTTAGTTCTTTTCGGAGAAGTGATCCCAAAGGTTTATGCCACCGGAAACAATATGAAAACAGCTCGATTCATGGCCATTCCCATCGGTGGATTTCGATACTTTCTAAAGCCTTTCGCTATATTTCTGATGAGCACTTCTCGATTGCTTGAAAACCGATTGAGAAAAAGAAATTCAACCAATATTTCTGTAGACGAACTCGGACATGCTCTTGAATTGACTGCCGATGACAACCGAACCAAAGAAGAGCATAAAATTCTTGAGGGTATTGTCACATTCGGCGCCAAAGAAGTGGGTCAAATAATGACCGAAAGAACCGGAATAACAGCGGTCTACACTTCCGATAGGTACGAGGATATAATGAAGACTATCCTGGACAAGGGTTATAGCAGAATGCCTGTCTATGGCAATTCTGCAGATGATGTAAAAGGGTTTTTGTTTATCAAAGACTTCCTTCCCTATCTCGACGAAAAAGATGTAGTATGGACCGAACTTGTACGCTCACCATTTTTTGTTCCAGAAAATAAAAAGATCGATGATCTGTTACAGCAGTTCAAAAAGGAGAAAGTGCACATGGCAGTTGTGGTGGATGAATATGGAGGAACATCGGGCTTAGTTACTCTAGAAGATATTCTTGAAGAAATTGTTGGTGATATACATGATGAGTTTGATGTAGACGAACTCCATTACTCCAAACTTGATGAAAGGAATTTCGTGTTCGAAGGAAAAATAAGTTTGGTGGACATGTACAAAATTATTGAAGTCGACGATGAAGGCATCTTTGAAGACGCCAAGGGAGACAGCAGCTCACTCGGTGGTTTCTTGATTGAACAAGCTGGCAAAATACCGCTTCCCGGCGACACGTTGAAATTTAATGGATATGTCCTTCGTGTTGAATCTGCCGACAAACGAAGGGTCAAAAGAATTAAAGTAACATTACCTGTAAGCAATCCGTGAAAAGGACAAATGCAGAAATACAACCTATAAAATTGAACCAAACTTTAAGTAGGTTTACCATCCTATTTTCTCTTTTTGGTATCCTTGTTTTAGCTTCGTGTGGCGAAGATTATTTACCTAAACCAAGAGGTTACTTTCGAATCGATTTGCCTGTGAAAAATTATCAATTGTATCAATCGCAATGCCCATTAGAGTTTGAAGCTCCCTCATATTCGAAGGTGCAATTGTTCACAGAAAATGGCAGCGCAGACTCCTGTTGGTTCAATATCATCTTTCCCAAATTCAATGCTCGGATTTACTGCACTTATCTTCCGGTAAACAACAATATTACGGAATTGGCGGACGATGCATACCAGTTTGCATTCAAACATGAAATGAAAGCCGATGCAATTCAAAGGACATACTTCGACGACAAGTCGCGAGGTCTGTATGGCATTATGTATGACATCGAAGGAGAGGCTGCATCGCAGGTTCAGTTTTTTTTGACTGACAGTACGAAACACTATTTGAGAGGCGCACTCTACTTCGACAACAGACCAAATCAAGACTCTTTGGCACCTGTACTCGATTTTATTAGACAAGACATTGTGAGAATTACAGAGACTCTACGCTGGAAATAAGGTGGCCCCAATGCAATCAAATAGCGTAAGACAACTTGTGGTAGACCGAGGTAATTCATATACCAAAGTTGCCATTTTCAGCAATGAAGAAATGCTTCTTGCCAAATCCCTTGATGATTCCGAACTTCTTAGATTCATTGAAGACCTTATCAGAGAGCACTCTCCCGAGCAATCTATTCTGTGTTCGGTAAGACGCCCTCCCGACAATCTTCAAAAATTTTTGGTAGAAAAAACACAGTTTCAGGAACTCACGTTTCAATCTTCCTTGCCCATTCAACTCAAATACGACACTCCTGAAACATTGGGAATGGACAGAGTTGCGGACGCTGTCGGTGGATGGAAGGTATCCGGGCAAAAAAACTGCCTTGTAATTGATTGTGGTACATGCATCACATACAATTTGGTGGTAAAAAACGAATTCATTGGTGGAGCCATAGCCCCGGGATTGAATATGAGATTCAGAGCGCTCAATGAGTTTACTGATGGCCTGCCGCTTGTAAAACCTGGAGAATACTCTACTTCGTCAGGGAAAAGTACCGAAGCCTCTATCCTACTCGGCGTGCAAACAGGGGCCGTATGTGAAATGGAAAATATGATTGAATTGTTTTGTAGTGAAAATGACATCTCAAACGTCATAATCACCGGAGGTGATCTTCCCTTTTTTGAAAAAGAGATCAAATTAACGACCTTTGCAACCCCTTGGTTAACCCTTATTGGACTGAATGAAATATTACTTGGCTTTAAATCTTAGACTGCTGACACTTTTTTTTCTTAGCCTCCTGTGCGTATACAGTAGTGCTCAGAACATTGCCTTGTCGCCTTATTCGCGATTCGGACTTGGAAGCCTTGAGCCCATCGGTGCCACAAATCACTTGGGAATGGGAGGTCTTACAATACCTTACCTTGATCCGTATACTATCAATTTTGGCAATCCTGCAGTGAATGCATTTTTAAAGGAGACAACCTTTCAGTTTTCAGCCAAAACAAGTTTTCTTACGCTTAACAATTCTGCAGGTTCATCTAAACAGAATGCCACGCTTATCAACGATTTGTCTTTTGCATTTAAACCTGAAACAAAAAAATGGACTTTCGTTTTGGGAGTTGCACCATACACTTACACGGGTTATTCTCTAGAAACCGCCGATACCACTGGTGATCTTGAAGTGAAATACAACTATGAAGGCCAAGGAGGTATAAACAAGGCCAACTTCGGATACTCTCGATTCTTCAGCTTGTTTAAGGGTTCTGAAAAAGATAGCACACGATACAATGCACACTCATTGGCCATAGGAGCTCACATGAACTACTATTTCGGAAGTGTGACTCAGATACGAAAAATAATATTCGACGATATTACTTTCGCTAACGCCCGCTATTCTAATGAAACAAGAATTTCGCAGGTGAGTGGAGAATTTGGAATTCATTACATGATGCCCCTTAATATTGAATTGCAAAATAAAAAAATATACAGAGCTTCGCATATTACAGCCGGAGCGACATACACGATGGGAGGTGATTTTGGAGCTCGCTATTCTGAACTAGGTCAGAGCTACTATTTATTCAGTACCTCTGAGGTTCCAATAGATACATCCTACTATCTCTCAGAAAGAAAAGGGAAAATTCACATTCCACAAAAAATTGGATTTGGATTGGGTTACCAGGCCATTTGGAAATATGATAGATCTCTTTTTATAGGCATCGACTACAAAATTCAAGATTGGTCTACGTACAAATGGGCTATCGAAGGCACTGAAACCCAAAGCAATTTCAAAGAAGCTACCAACTTATCTATTGGTATGCAGTATCAGCCTTCTTCAAAAAATTCGGAGGAGAGGGTTTTTGCGAGGAGTACTTATAGACTTGGTTTAAGGCAAACTTCAAGTTTTCTCGATTTCGACGGCACAGCTATCGATCAAGAAGCAATAAGTGCGGGAATTTCTATACCTCTGAAAGCGTCATTGAGCTACAGCCAAATTCACCTTTCAGTAGAGTACGGTTCGGCTGGAACTACTGATAAATCATTGATAAAAGAAGACTTTGTGAATTTTCAAATCGGTTTTAGTTTAACACCACATATCTTTAATAAGTGGTTTTTACAGAGAAAATACGATTGATGAAAACTGTCCCGTGTGGATACATATTATACCTCTCCATTTTAGCACTTGCATGTGTGGTATTGGCTTCGTGTAAAAATGAAATCGCAGAAATAAATGCGATGACAGATGTTCGACAATTGCCTGTTCAAACAAGTTATAATGCTGAATACACCTACAGTGAAAAAGGTAAAATTCGAAATAAACTCTTTGCCGGCCAACTCGATCAATACCTCGGAGAAAACGGTTATCTCGAGGTTAGCAACGGTTTAACATTTGTATTTCTAGATAGTCTCGAACGTGAAGAGGCAAGACTAACTTCTCTCAAAGGCATTTATTACGAAAAAGAAAAAAGAATGGTGGTTACCGATAGCGTTGAACTCAAAAACGCTGTAGGTGAAAAACTAGAAACACAAGAATTGACTTTTCTCCAGGACAGCGGGAAAATTTTCACAGATAAATTTGTAACTATATACACAAAAGATGCGGTTTTCAGAGGTCATGGCCTTGAGAGTAACGACTCATTTACGAAATACCGAATCTTGAAACCTAGTGGTGAGTATAATGTACAGGATAATGATACTTTGAAACCATGAATAAATTAAATCGCGGACTAGAACATTTCTGGCTAGCTATAACTATTGGTTCTACCATTTATGCAGTATACGCTGTATATACTGAGGGTTGGGAACAAGGTGGCAAAAATTTTTTCATTCCGGGTATCGCATTAATGTGGCTGCTCTTTAGACGAGGCATGCGAAAAAGAATGGAGAGAGTGAACGAAGAACAAAGTAAAAAAGCGGATTCTTCAACAAATGGACAGTAATATTTATTGGGTCATTCCGCTATCACTTCTTATCTCTGCATTAAGCAGTGGACTTGAGATTGCGTACATCACTTCAAACAAACTCAAGATCGAATTAGATCGAAAGCAAGGGATTTTTTCGGCTGGTATTATTGCACATTTCGTCAAAAATCCACGCATTTTTATTGCCACTATGCTCGTCAGCAACAACATTGCTCTCGTAATTTTTGGACTTTACATGGGTGAATTACTCACCTACCTTTCGCATCAAATGTGGCCTTTTATAGCTGTTTCATTGGGCACTTACGGTGAGTTGATAGTACAAACAGTCATTTCAACTTTTGTGGTACTCATATTCGGCGAGTTTATTCCGAAGGCAATTTTTAGTATCAACCCAAACCGTTGGCTCAACTTATTTGCCTTACCCCTACTCATTTGGTATATTTTTCTGTGGGTATTTGCCTGGTTTGTAAATGGTATTGCCGGTATTATTTTGAGGCTTGTAAATCGCCGTCAAAACGCTCAACAAATAATCGAATTCGGTCGCACAGACCTTGATCATTACTTGCGAGAAGCTACAGGAAACGTAGATCGCTTTCAAGACATTGACCATGAAATCCAAATTTTTCAAAACGCTCTAGACTTTAGCAAAGTGAAAGCTCGAGACTGTCTTGTGCCGCGGAATGAAATTGTGGCGGTTGATCTTAGAGATAGCCTAGATGTACTGCACAAAAAATTTATTGAAACCCGTCTTTCAAAAATTTTAGTCTACAAAGAAAACATGGACCATCTAATAGGTTATGTGCACTCCTATGACTTGTTCAGAAGACCGCCCAATATTCAAAGTGTATTAAGACCTGTTGCCATTGTGCCCGAGCCAATGACGGCTAATGAAATTCTTGAGCTCTTCATTCGCGAGAAAAAAAATATGGCAGTAGTTGTGGATGAATTTGGTGGAACTGCTGGAATTATCACAATGGAAGACATTGTTGAGGAAATTATCGGTGAAATTGAAGATGAACATGATAAGGAAGAACTGGAAGAACAACTCATTTCTGAAACAGAATACAGGTTCTCTGCAAGGCTTGAAATAGATTATTTGAACGAGAAATATGGACTCCAACTCCCTGAAAATGAGGATAATTACGACACCTTAGGGGGCCTAATTCTCTATTTACATGGCGACATCCCAGAAGAAGGGCAAGAAATAGACCATGAGTCGTTCATTTTCAAGCTATTAACAGTCTCGGAGAACAGAATTGACCTAGTTTTAGTGAGCCTTAAACAATAGTTCTACCAAGATTGCAGGTAAATTCCGATATTCGCACCCCCAAATTTTAAAGAGTAAGAAATTATGGCAATGATTGAAAACATAAGGAAGCAGAGTTGGCTTCTAGTAGGAATGGTCGGACTTGGTATTGTCGGCTTCTTAATTCCATACGATGCTGTGATGGCAATGTTTGGTGGACAGAATAGCAACATCGGTGAAATCGATGGCAACAGCATTTCCGGAATGGATTGGCAGCAAGCCGCTGAAGTGAGAGGGAAATTGTTTAACTACACAAACAATACTTCATTATCTGATGATGTATGGAATGAATTCATAGACAAAATCCTTCTCGATGAAGAATATGAGAAACTCGGTTTGGCTGTTACAGAAGAAGAGTTCGAAGAGATTCTTTTTGGTGAGCGCTTGTCTCCATATGTAAAAAGCACCTTTTACCAGAATCAGGATTCTTTGCCTTTGAAAGAAAATTTGAAGAAGACATTCGAATCCATGACATCCGACATGTACAATGGTTACAAAAAACTCATCACCTCAAAACGTCTCAAAGAAAAGTATGACCTTCTCCTTAAGTCTGGCATGTATGCAAACAAACTAGATGGTAAATACACTTTCAATGCAGCCAACGAAAAGGTTAATGTTGATTTCGTTGCAGTTCGCTACGATGAGATACCTGATAGTCTCATCAGCTTCACTGACAGCGATTTGCGTTCTTACTACAACAAGCACAAAAACGATCGCGACTACCGTCAGGAAATGAGCAGAAGCCTTGAGTATATCTCATTCCCTATTACTCCTTCGACAGAAGATAGTACCGAATACAAGAGAATTCTTGGAGAGTTGGTTGACAAGTGGAAAACGGATAAATCTGACAGTGCGTTCATTGCTCTCAATAGCGATATACCAACTGTGCAAAAAGTATCGTACTATCCAAATGACATTCCTGAGCCCGTGAATTCGCAAATCATGAATGATTCAATTGGTTCTTTTGTGGGTCCTTATATAGACGGTAAATTCTATAGAATGGCACGCATTATATCGAGAGGTGTTGAAGTGGACTCGGTTCGGGCTCGTCACATTCTTTTCCGTCACGATGGAACCGATGCATCTAAAGCTTCAATTAAAGCCAGAGTGGACAGCGTGAAGGCCGTAATCACAAAAGACAAAAACTTTGATGTGATGGCTAAACAATTTGGAACAGATGGCACAAAAGACAAAGGGGGCGACCTTGATTGGTTTGTTCGCGGTCAAATGGTGAAGCCATTCGAGAAAGCTTGTTTTGATGGACAAGTTGGCGTTCTTCAAACAGTGGAAACTCAGTTCGGTACCCACATACTTGAAGTAACAGATAAAAAAGCACCTAAGCTCACGGCTACTATCGCTCCTTTGGCTCGCGAAATAAAAGCAAGCCCTACTACCAGAGATGGTGGACAAGCCGAAGCAATGGACTTTTCTATTCAGAATAACGATACAACTTCTTTCCGCAAAGCTGCTTTGGAAAGAGGGTTTTCTGTATTGCCTGCGGAAAGCATCAAACCAAATCAACCGAATATCGGAGCGTTAACCGAAGCTCAAGTTTTGGTTGAATGGGCTTATAGAAGCAATACCGAAGTAGGTGATGTTTCATCTCCTATGATCATTGCAGACCAATTTATTATTGCTGCCCTTACTCAAGTAAAAGAGAAAGGTGCTCCTTCATTCGACAACGTTAAAGAGAAGGTACGACTCGAAGTAATCAAGGAGAAAAAAGGCGAACTGTACAAAGAGAAAATGGGGGCGGAAGAGCTCACCACTCTTACTCAAATTGCCGAAGCCGTAAAATCAACAGTAAAGAAAGCCGATAATTTGACTATGCAAAGAACCAATCTTCCTGGTTCAGGTGTTACAAAATCAGACGCTGAAGTAGTTGGTGTAGCCTTCGGACTTCCAATGGGTAACATTTGTGAGCCTCTTGTTGGAAAAGAAGCTGTTTATGTTGTGCAGAAAACAAGCGATTTAATTCCTGCTGAAGCGAAAGCAGATTACTTCGAAGATCAGGATAAATTGATGCAGACAATGAAAAATTCAGTTGCTGTGAAAATTTATAACTCCTTCAAAGAAGTTGCAGACATCGAGGACAATAGATATGGTGGAAGATAATCCATCATTCAGAATCAATATTCAAAAGCTCGGTAATGCCGGGCTTTTTTTTATCCCAGAAACCGCATTGGAAGGCGCTATGAAGTGCTAATACCGTTTATCCCAGAATCCGCATAGGAAATCTATTGCAGCGCTAACCCCTGTTGATATCAAGCACTTTCTCGATTTTTATTCTTGATGTATGAATATACACCATCAAATAAAAATCTGGCGAGAGCACCTACTATCTTAGCGCTTCATCGCGCCTTCCAATGCGGATTCTGAGTTTATGCATCTATCCACAGCAAGGAACTATCTCCATAGCTGAGGAAGCGATAATCGTTCTTCAATGCATGATCATATATTTCTTTCCAAGAATTGCCAACTAATGCTGCAATGAGCACCAGCAGTGAGCTCTTCGGTAGATGAAAATTAGTGACCAGCCCTTTTGCTACACGAGGCTTATAACCTGGACCTATCATGATGGATGTAGATGCCATCATCTTATCTTCTCCGGTTCGCTCAATCTCTTCAAGAATATATCTGAAAGCATCGCTTGAAGATAGTTCAGACTGCATTTCGTATGCCTCCCATTGCTCCAAATTATTCGCTCTAATTCCTTTAGAAAGTTTGCAACCCATCCAATATGCGCTTTCAATTGCCCTCAACGAAGTTGTACCCACAGCAACTATTCTTCCAGGAGCCATTTGTGATAAACGCGATAAAATGCTGTGGTCAATCGAATAATATTCTCCATGCATTTCATGGTCGGAAATATTCGCAGCACTCACAGGTTTGAAAGTACCTGCGCCTACATGTAAGGTTATATAGGAAACAGAAATACCCTTTTGTAATAATGTATCAAAGATCTCCGGGGTGAAGTGCAAACCCGCTGTAGGTGCTGCTACAGAGCCCTCATTTGAGCCGTATACTGTTTGATATCTCAATAAATCGCTTGCATCAGCCTTTCTATTAAAATATGGCGGTAAAGGAAGTTCTCCGCAACGATTAAGCACTTCCGAAAAACTGAGTTCAGATGGATTCCAAGTGAACCGCACATGAAAATACTCGCCTCTCCTTCCTGTAATTTCTGCTTCCAACTCAAGTTCATTTGCCTTCAAGGCAATGTTGCCCGACTTCCATTTTGCGGCGCCTCCGACAAGACATTCATATTCGATACTCCCTTTGCTTTGAAGGGCTTTCAGAAAATCACCTCCGCTAGAACGAGGTTCAAGGCAAAAAATCTCTATCAATCCCCCTGTTGGTTTTCGGAAAAATAATCGCGCCGGAATTACTCTCGTATTGTTTAATATAAGATGATCTCCTTTTTCCAAAATATTCGGTAATGAATGGAAACTGAAATCACTTATTTTGTTGTTGTTATAGTGCAATAATTTTGACTCATCGCGCTTATCCTTTGGCATCAACGCAATTTTCTCTTCAGGAAGATTGTAATCGAATTCCTCTATTCTAATGTCTTTCAAATACATATTGCAAAAGAAGGATAAGATTGTTCATTGGCCTAATGTTAGAAATGAATATTCGTTAGAGCTATATCACTTGACAGCTTTTAGAGATCCCTATAACATGAACACCTCGATCATTCGGGTTTCGAGAACTATATGTGCTTTCTGCAAATAGCAAAAAAAAATCGTCCCAGAACGTTTTCCGGGACGACTCTAAACCTTAACTAAAACTAACTATACTATCTGATGTGCCTTTGAAAGGCACTTCACTGTGTGTTACTTACTCGTTGTGTGTAAGATCAAGTCTTACCTCAGTATTTTTGTGTTTCTTCATTAGATAACCAAAAACTTACCCAAAAGTTGCACGTTTTATCCTACTTAACAGGCTTTAACAACTCACTTAACTTTTGATTTCAATACTACCCAATTGTTGTTGCCAATAGAATAGATATAACCAATAGGTATGCAAACTTGCTTTAAAGCATTTTCAAGTCCATCCGCTTTGGTGAAAACAACATCAATTAAATGAGCTTCTGTTGACTCAACCTCAATCGAAACATTAAATTGTCTTTCAATTTCCAATAAAACATTTTCAAGCGGCTCACCTTTAAATTCAAAGACTTCATCTATCCATCGCTCAGTAGATCCTTTAAAGGTTTCCACTTTCATCGCGCCATTTTCAAAATTGATCTCGTTTCCGGGATTTAATACTACGGTTTGATTTTGACTTGAAACTTCTACTTTTCCGGTGAAACACTTGACATCAAATTTTTCTTGACGAGCAAATACATCGAAACTTGTTCCCAATACCCTTACGTCGCCTTGTGCTGTCTTTACTATAAAATCACTGCCCTTTAGAACTTCAAAAAAGGCCTCTCCTTCTAAAGAAACTGTTCTGTTTTCAGACCAATCATCATTAAAAGAAATTTTTGTGGCTGCATTAAGGGTAGCCTTAGACCCATCTGGCAGCTCTACCTGCTTTAATTGTCCCTCCGTTGTAGCAAATTCAACATTCTTGCCACCACTGAGCATGAAAAATGCGGCACTGGCAACAATAATGATAGCTGCAGCAGCCGACGCAATCCGAAGCCAGTTGATACTCAAAACTTTTACCTCTTTTGAAGTAATTCCGGATGCAATTTTCCTTTCTACCTCCAGCAGAGCCTGCTCTTCAGTCTTGTTGAATGGTACTTCGTAACGTCCTAGTATTTCCTTGAATTTATTCACTTTATCTTTCTTTTTTCCTCTTCAGTTCTTTTTACAAGGCCTTTCTTAATCACCCTACCAAAAAATACTGAAAAAGTTGGTTTTCTATTTGGGTTTTTTCCAAAACACCAATGAATTCATTGGTTTTCGGTACTCTAAAAATTCAATTGCAGATTCAACCCGGGTAAAATTCCCAACATCATCACCCTTCTTTCCACAAACAAAACCTCATTGCTAGATTCTGAAATCGAATAATATTGAATGTCCCGAATATTTTGTCTGTCATATACATTGTACACATTGCCCGATATTTTCCCCTTTGCTTTTCCCCAACTAAACAACCACGAAGCTGAAAGATCTACCCTATGATAAACAGGTAAGCGATCAGCATTGATCTCTCCATAAAGTGGCACTGTTCTAGTCGTGCCATCTATTAACTCGATTTCATCACTACCAACGAGTCTCGTATAGGGTCTTCCTGAACCTAAAACGAAGTAAGCACCCCATTCCCAGCGCTCACCTTTCATTTCGAAATAAGCTTTGGCCTCATGACGTTGGTCATTACTTCGATAAAAAGTCTCCTGAAATCCTGAAAAATGGTTCACAGATTCTGAAAGCGTGTAGCTAAACCAAAGATGACTTTGTTTAAAATCTTTTTGAACCAAAAGCTCCAAGCCAGTATTGGTACCGTTTCCCACAATGATGCTATCTGAATTGGGATCTATTCCCCCCGACATAAAATAATAGGTCGAAAGATTCTCGAAGCTATCGTAGTTCTCCTTATAGAACACCTCGGCATCAATAGTCCAACCTTCATCCTTCCAGGTAAATCCTCCTATGAAATGATCGCTGTATGTGAGAGGTAGACTTTTACCATCAGACATGCTCCAGAGATCCGGAGAATTGAGCAAAAGACTTTGTGTTCGAAGTCGATGAATTGCTTGATAATATCTGCCTGTCCCTAATTTAAAAGTTGATTTCTCGGAAACTTTTGCTGTGAGATTTAATCGGGGCTCTAGCCAAAATTCATTCAGGTTTTTGACATCATCTTCTTCCTGCGCATAATAGGTTGCCCTCAGGCCGGGTACTAATTTTATTCCCTTTGTCAATGACCATCGATCCAGCAGATACAATGTCACTTCATTAGACTTCTGATTAGATTCTTCGAAACGATTCGAATTTCCAAGTGATTTTCGCAGCGTTCGAATATCATTGGCCTGAATACCTAGGTGTACATCATGATTTTTATACGACTGGGCAGCATCCACATGAAGTCTTCCATCTTCAAGAGAGTTGTCGAATTCTCCTTTGTTCACTTCCTCCAAACCGAAGAGTATATCTGTGATCGTGTCATTTGAAAATAAACTGCTCCGATAAATCGAATAACCTATTGAAGTTTTCAATCTGAAGTCACCCTTATTCCATTGCCAACGGGCCCCAATACCATCACTTCCCCACGAATTGTCATCATTGTACGCATAATTATATCTGCCTTGATCTGACGAGAGAAAGTATGTGAAACCAAGTTTATCGCGACCTCTAAAAGCACTGAGTTGTACACTGTGATCTTTATTTGGCCGTAGACTAACTTTTGTAATGAGATCGAAAAATCTAAAATCCGGATCTGATTCTCGCTCGAAAATATCCACCTCATTGGGTGCGTCATCATCCACAACAGCAATGCTTGAGTTGTAAGATGTATTAAAAAGCTTGCGAAAAAGTGGTGTGAAAAGTTGATCTGTATAGCTTCTACGAAACGCTACCAACACAGAGGCTTTTTCCGACTTACCAATAGGTGATTCGAAAAGTAATCCGAGTGAAAGCATACTCAAGTCGAGTTGCAATTTTGGCGTGTATCTATTTCCTTCTTTGCCCGTTATTTCCACCCATCCGGCAGATCTTCCGCCAAAAGATGCATCCATTCCTCCTTTGTGGATGCGCATATTTTTTATAGCGTTCGAATTAAATGCACTGAATATTCCGTAAAAATGATCTAGGTGATAAATAGAAAACCCATCAAAACTCACGAGACTTTGATCAGCCGAACTGCCCCGTATCACAAGCCCACTGCTGCTCTCCAATGTGGCTGCCACCCCAGGCAATAGTTGTGCAGTTCTCATGGCATCGGGTTCGCCATTGCCACTTAACACCGACAAATCGAGGGGATTCATTGCCTGTGTAGAAATAATATCTGTCGTCTCGAGCAAAGGAAGTCTTACTCCCACAATCACTGCTTGCGGCAGCAGAACACGATTTTGCTCCAAGAGGATTGACCTTTCTTGGGCAATTAAATCGGGTGTAAGACGAATTTTGATTTCTGCATAGCCTACATAATTAATCATTACTGTGCTCGTGTCGAATGGAATTTCCTTCAGAATAAATCTGCCCATTTCATCTGTTACTGTAAATGCTCCCGATGTTCTGATATTCGCAAATGGAAGTGGTTCGCCTGTTCTTTTATCACGAATTTGACCACGCCAAGTAAAATTTGTTCGAGTAGGCTCAAAATTTTCAGGTTCAGGTTCCAAACCATAAATTACCACAGACTTTCCGAGCACTGAATAAGTGTAATTCGATCCTTCGAAAATACCATCAAGAACCTCCGACAATTTAACGTTCTCCAACTGAAGATTCACCTCAAGGCTATCCATTGCTCTGGTATCAAAACCAAATTTTATATTATACCTTTGATTGAGATCTCGCAGCGCCGATGTGGCACTTGTTTTCTGAAAATCGACTGATACCTGCTGATCCAATTGACCAAATCCATGAAGTGAACACAGTAAAAGTGTCAAGAACTGAAGTGATTTTATCAGTCTTTCAGGTTTCATCAGATGTCAACTCCGAGTTTTTCTCTCAAAATTTTAAGAACCTTACTCATTCGTTTTTCTATGGCCTTCACAGACAAACCGAGTCGAGCAGCTATTTCCTGATACGTCAGATCTTCCAATCTATTCATTAAAAATACTTCCCGTCCACCTTGAGGTAATGACCCCAAAACATCTTGAAGCTTTTGGTCATACTCCTGCATCTCCATCATTTTATCCGGACTATCGTTATCCCTATCGGGAGCCGGTGCTTTGCGGAAATTGTATTGAAGTTGACGCCTCTTGACATTATTAATAGTCAGATTGTGCGCTATTGTATAAACAAAAGCTTTCACTGTTCGCTTATCAATCCTGGAGCGGGTTTCCCACAACTTCAAAAAAACATCCTGCGCTATGTCCTCAGCCATGTCGGAATCTGAACATCGGAAGTATATAAAATTTCGCACAGGTTTATACAGCTCGCGAAACACCTGACGGTATTCCTGCAATGTCATCTCCTCATATTGATATTCGGTACTCAGATATTCAGGTTGAAGTTTCCAAAAGTGGAACAAAATACAATACCGCGATAATACGGCTTCATTTTTGAATGATGTGATTCTAGTATCAAAATACTTTAAATCTAGCGCGGGCTGCTGCGCAATTGTCTTTCATGGAAGCGTATAAATCCTTCATATCATACATAATATTTTGCCGCGAGAGGAAGTACCATGCCATTTTAATGTTTAGTTCAATACCTTCGTTTTATGAAAAAAATTCTTCCCCTTCTTGTCTTCGCAATTCCATTTTCTCTGTACTCACAACAATGGCAGGGCAAGTGGAATGGGGTGGTGAGCATTGGTGAGCAAAATTTTCGTTTATCATATCTACTAAACCAAGAAGGCGATCATTGGGTTGCAGATATGATGAGCCCGGATCAGAGTGACAATCAGTTTCGATGCGACCGCGTTCATCTGAGCTCAGATTCTGTTGTTTTTGAGGCAAGCCAAATGGGCATTGCATTCAGAGGGAAATTCAATGATTCTCACACCGAGATTTCGGGCTTAGTCGAGCAAGGTGATAGCAAATACCCGCTCATCCTAAGTAAAAAAGAGATCCGAAAATCTATAAAACCAAGATCTCAAAACCCCATAGAACCATTTCCTTACAAGGTCGAAGAAGTGAAATTTTCCAACACCAAAGCCGGAATCGAACTCAGCGGTACCCTCACCTATCCCGAGGGAAAAGGTCCGTTTGCCGCTGTGATATTGGTTTCAGGTAGTGGACCTCAAGACCGCGATGAGACTATTTTAGATCATCGTCCTTTTTGGGTAATAGCCGATTATCTGAGTAGACAAGGTTATGTAGTATTGCGCTACGACGATCGAGGAGTATTTCAGTCAGGCGGCAATTTTCTAACAGCTACAAGCCTTGACTTCGCTGACGATGCGCTTGCAGCCATTGAATTCTTGGAGAGCAAAAATTTTGTAGATAAAACCAAAACAGGAATTATTGGTCACAGCGAAGGCGGTTTGGTAG
>JAWXBG010000117.1:0-9589 GCA_034439875.1 Flavobacteriales bacterium | reverse complement strand
ATATGAGAATAGTGTTCAGAAAATATCGAAACCTCATTTAATGAGTTTTAATCCCATTACATGGCAGATCATTTGGGATTACGAATACAGCGTTCCTGAATTTGAGGGATGGGGAGGGGGATATAACTTTCATGAAATTGTAGTTTCGGACGACGGTGGTTATGCCATCTGTGTCGTATACTATCCATTTCCACCGGACCCCGAAAATGTAAATCCGAGTGGAATATTAAAAACGGACAGTTTGGGTAATTTGGAATGGTTCAAAACATACCAACCGCCAATCGGAATTCCAAACAGTCATAATACAGACATGGTACTTGCCCATGATGGTGGTTTTGTAGTTACTGGAATTTCTTATGTGAAAGTTGATGAAATAGGTGAAATTCAAGAACAACGCAACTGGATGTTCAAAACTGATCCTTGTGGAGATTTGGAATGGGTGGATTGTCTGGGTGGAATCAGTCTGGAAGAAATCTTACCCACATCGACTCCTGCTATCAAAATATCTCCAAACCCTGTTCAAAACGAACGCTTCAACATTGCATCTTCAAGCATTATAGAATCCATACGCATGCTGGATATGACGGGAAAAGTGATGCATACACAAAAAGTAAATGCACGCAATGTTGAAGTGCATATTCTCGGACTGGCTGCTGGTTCGTATATCGTGGAGTGCACTTTGGAAAATGGTGAACGAGAGAGTAGTTTGGTGGTGGTTCAGAATCGTTTTTAAAAAAGTGAATGATCTATATGCGGAATGATTTCACTAATTGTCTCAAGCCATTTTAGGTTCATAGTTCTTCCGAATCGGAGACCTTCCGTTCTCTGAAACGAGCATCTTTCTCGGCATGAGCATAGAGTCGAAAAGAATTCAATACAATTGATCTTACTCTCCTGTCTTCAACCATCTTTGACTTGCTAGATCCCCATTTTCATTTGTGTAAATAAGTGTGTAGCTACCACTTTGAAAATCGCCAACATCTATTGAAACCATTGACCCTGCAAAGGAATTATTTTTAACAAAAACTTGTTTTCCATTGCTGTCAATGATTGAGATAGTAGTATTGGATTCAATAGGGTTTTTACTCATTACATACAGAATTTCCGAACATGGATTGGGAAATACTTTCATCTGATATTCCATACCGCTATCCGCCACATTTAATTCTATGAACGTAGAAATCTCTTCATACATATCATTAAAAATAGCGAACCACCCTGTTTGAGTATTCGTCATGGTTACTAAAGTGAAACCATTATCGAGGCTATGAAACATATCTGTCATGTTGGTAAAATAACCATCGTGACCTAGCACAGAATTCTCGCCCCAAGCATAAGCATTGTGAAGCCCGAGTCCATATCCTGCGCTCCAATCATCATAGCTATCAGGACTAAATTGAACCAGTTGATTGAATGCATTTTCAGATAGAAAAGTACCCCCAACTACGGCTCTAACAAATTTCGCAAGATCGCTGGGGGTAGAAATCATATTGGCACCGCCACTACCATAACTCAGCATCGATGTTTCTGACACCAAACTGTAGTCGTTTACACCACTTCCGAAATTCCACCACACTCCTGACCTTGGTTCCAAATAATCCTCAAAGCCTCCAAAATAAGTGTGAGTCATTCCCAATGGTTCCCAAATTCTGGTTCTCAATTCTTGTTCTACTGCATTGCCAGTAACTTGACTTACTATGTACGCTGCCAAAACAAAATTGCTGGTCGAATACCAAAAATCTGTACCCGGTTCGAAATCCGCAACATCGCTTACAACATCTTCAAGAATTTCCTGCGGAGTAAATTGGTGATTAAAGTCGTTTGTGACATAATCGCCGCTTCCGCTTATTTCAAGATAATCCGCAATGCCGCTCCTGTTGCCTATCAATTGGCGAATTGTGATTTCCTGACTGAATTCTACATCGAGATCTACATAAGTATCCCAAGATTCATCTAGATCTATTATACCTTCTTCATCCAAAAGAACCATCAAAACAGCGATGTTCATTTTCATTGTACTAGCGCCATGAAATACCATACTGTCGGTAACCTGTACATCGTCCGCACCCACTCCGGCATAGCCGTTCCAGACCGATCCATCCGGCATTATTACAGTTGCCGATACACCATGATCGCCATTCCAAAGGACTCGCTGATTGAGAATCTGCTGCAGTTGATCGGATAGATTTGGATCAATTTGACCTTGAAAAGTTGTTGAAATAAACACCAAAATGATCGTGTTTAAAATACGGTTATTCATAAAACTAGACAAAATATTACTCGATTATCATCCTTCAATTTAGAAACCGCCTACTTTAGGAAAGCTAAGACCTTCCAAACAGAACACCCTATAAAGGTACGAAAAAAAGGAATCTCATTTAGTAAAACGGAACAAAGAATTTTCAAATGAGTATTTTCCCATCTTTGCACAATGGAACTTAAACTAACCAGCACTTTTACACCCTCAGGAGATCAACCGGATGCCATCAAGCAATTGGTTCAGGGTATAGAAAGAGGTGATCAATATCAAGTACTCCTTGGAGTAACAGGCTCGGGTAAAACATATACGATTGCGAATGTTTTAGCTGAAACTCAACGTCCAGCATTGATTCTAAGTCACAATAAAACTTTGGCGGCACAGCTCTATTCAGAGTTCAAGCAGTTCTTTCCCGAGAATTTAGTTGAATACTTTGTTTCATATTATGACTATTATCAGCCTGAAGCCTTTCTTCCCGCGTCCGGCACATACATCGAAAAAGATTTGAGTATCAATGATGAAATTGAAAAGCTTAGACTAAGTGCTACGAGTTCTTTACTCAGTGGACGTAGAGATGTGATTGTAGTAGCCAGTATCTCATGTATATATGGTATTGGTAATCCTGTGGAATTTCACAAAAGTGTTATCCGCATTAAGTCTGGCCAAAAAATAAGTAGACAGTCTTTTCTGTATAAACTAGTTGAAAGCCTCTATAGTAGGGCACAAGCTGACTTCGAAAGAGGAATGTTTAGGGTGAAAGGAGATACTGTGGACATCTTTTTAGCTTACGCGGATCATGCAGTGAGAGTGACTTTTTTTGGAGATGAGATTGAAAGCATTGAAACAATTAATCCTGTTTCGGGGAAAAAAATAATGCCCTTTCAAGAAATAAGTATTTATCCTGCAAATCTGTTTGTGACCAGCAGAGATACAATGCATCAAGCTATGTGGGAAATACAGCAGGACATGGTAGTGCAAGTGGAAGCCTTTAAAAAGCAAGGCAAACATTTGGAGGCCAAACGTCTCGAAGAACGCACGAGTTATGACCTTGAGATGATGAAAGAATTAGGATATTGCAGTGGCATCGAAAATTACTCTCGCTACTTCGATAGGCGGAATATCGGCCAACGACCTTTCTGTTTGCTCGACTATTTCCCGGAAGACTTTTTAATGATCATTGACGAAAGCCATGTAACAGTATCGCAAGTTGGTGCTATGTATGGTGGAGATCGATCTAGAAAAGTAAATCTCGTAGACTATGGTTTTAGGCTTGCCGCGGCGATGGACAACAGACCGCTCACTTTTCAAGAATGGGAAGCCATTCAACATCAAGTTATATATGTAAGTGCTACACCTGCGGATTATGAGCTCAACAAATCTCAAGGAGTAGTAGTAGAGCAATTGGTAAGGCCAACAGGTTTGTTGGACCCACCTATTCAAGTACGACCGTCATTAAATCAGGTGGATGATCTCATAGCAGAGATACAAGTAACAATAGCCAGAGATGAAAGAATACTGGTAACCACTCTGACAAAAAGAATGGCGGAAGAGTTGAGTAAATACCTCGAAAACATTAATATTAAATGTCAGTATATTCATAGTGAAGTGGACACCTTAGCCCGTATTGAGATACTTCGCGGACTTCGGGAAGGAAAGTTCGATGTTCTGGTCGGAGTTAACTTGTTGAGAGAGGGACTCGATTTACCTGAGGTTTCACTAGTGGCAATAATGGATGCCGACAAGGAAGGGTTTTTGAGAAGTCATCGCTCTTTGACCCAGACAGCAGGACGTGCTGCCCGAAATATCAATGGAAGGGTAGTTATGTATGCCGATAAAATTACAAAGAGCATGCAACAGACCATCGATGAAACGGAGCGAAGAAGAGAAAGACAGCTTAAATACAACGAAGAAAATGGCATTACCCCTACTCAAATTGTAAAGAGAAGAGACACCATACTTGAGCAAAGTGGATTAATAGACGATCGACGAAAAGGCAACTACTATGTTGAGCCCGAAAAACCCACTTTAGCGGCAGATCCTGTGGTGCAAATGATGAATTTGGAACAACTACAAAAAACAATAGACACTACAAAGAAGAACATGGAAAAAGCTGCGCAAAACACGGAGTTTATGGAGGCTGCACGATTGCGAGACGAGATGTTTGCGTTGGAAACCATGAAAAAAGAGAAATTCGGCTAGTGCTTTCGAAAGTTGACTGAGAAACCTAGACGCGTATTACACGTTGAAAACGATAATTCCCACAGTATCGGGATCAAAATTGGCACAGTTCTTATCACTTACTTTTGCAATCAACAAATAGAGTATGAAATCAATCGGAATAATCATAGCACTGGGAGTTATCAGCATGACCTTCATTCAGTGTAAAAAGAAAAAGGACATAATAGGATCATCCGATGCCATGGAGACGATTGAAGAAATTAGAATGAGAGAAATTATTATCGAACCAGAATATCAATGGCCGGGAGAAACAGATGCATTTAATCTTATTTCGAGCTCTTCTAGCGGAGATACCCTCATACTAGAAGTAGAATACGGAGGAGGATGTGAGGCACACGGCTGGAAATTATTA
Organism: Flavobacteriales bacterium; assembly: GCA_034439875.1. Lineage (GTDB taxonomy): Bacteria > Bacteroidota > Bacteroidia > Flavobacteriales_D > Sanyastnellaceae > JAWXBG01. Next base: position 4,742 of record JAWXBG010000117.1, on the reverse strand, counting down.
AGCAACAATGTTTGGATGAAATCCCTGCCTCCCAAAATGAACCTCTATCTCGAGCACGACAATAAAGGCGACATGTGTAGGGCATTGATTACAGAGAAGCTGTATTTCAATCTAGAACCCGTAAAATATAGTAGGGGCAAACAAGCCATTTTTATCGTGAACAATGATTCGGAAAAACCGATCGACTATAGGTACTAGTCGTTTCAAAAAAAGGAGAAGGCTCTTTTATCTATTAAAAGGTTCATGCCTTCACGAAATGCATAGTCATCAAGTAACCTTCTATTTGGAGCTGTAAAACCACTTTTTTGTCAAAAACAACTCTGTTTTCACTCATTTCTCGCTATATCTGATAGAATTCGACATCAAAATGATCGAAATGGGTAGTGTATTTGGGGGAAAGGATGTACAGTATTTGTTAGATACACTGCATGGAAAAATTCTCAAAAGCTATATTGGTCCTTTTGGCGTTTTACGTTTTGATGGTTTCCACATTGATGGCGAAACCTTTGACGACTCAATTGGACGTTGGAATACTCTCTATTACCGGTTTTAATGCGCAAGAATGTTCCTCCGAAATCGAACTTTTTGCGGTTTTGGTTAATGCCGGTAGCACAACAATCACTTTTGCATCCATTGAATGCGCCTACAACAACGAAGCGAGTTGGTTTACAGAGTGGAATGGCATATTGAACCCTAGTGAAGAAACCTCCATCAATCTTGGTGCATATCAAGTACAATCTGGGATAAACGTTATTCAGGTGAATGTCTTGAATCCAAACTACGGTGAAGATTTGAATCCAATGAACGATATGCTGGTTGTCGAATTCTTGGGTTTACCAAACGAAGGAACGGAGCTCACTGTGAACATTACAACGGATATGTGGCCCGAAGAAACCAGTTGGGAAATTTGGAGCGACACTACTTTGGTGTATGCATCAGGTTCTTATGCCGCTATGGATGAAAATAATAGCTTTTCCTATTCAATGTGCCTATTGCCAGGCTGCTACACCTTTGTGATAAATGATGAATACGGCGACGGTATTTGCTGCACATTTGGTGATGGTAGCTATGAAGTCCTGGACGAATATGGCAATCAACTTGCTTTCGGAGGTGAGTTCCAATGGCAGGCAACAGAAGACCTTTGTATTTCCACTAGCACTTTTGAGAGGTCGCAAGGAAATTTGAAAGTATTTCCGAATCCCACAACAGGTCCCGTTTCCATCGATTATCACGGTCAGATAGCATCTGAACTAAACGTTTTTGATTTGATGGGTTCATTGGTTCAGACGAAAAGAATAATCCCCGGTATGAACAACCTTAACCTGTCCGAACTTTCGGATGGATATTACTTATTCTCGATTAAAAATGAGAGATTTATGACTATGGGCAAAGTTCAGAAATTCAATGAATGAGTTAATATCGAGTGAATTACCCTAAAAAAAGCACATTTTGTAGACACCTTCGGCCCACATAGTTTCAAAAATAGTATGTGAATAAATGAGCTAGATAAAAAGGCATTTTCTTCTTTTAAAGCCTCGGTCTGACAATACTTTTGACCCTTTCTTGACCCGCCTTATTACATGCAGCAAATTCTACAATGGGAAACATGGTTGTTGGCAACCGTAGCCGTATTCGTTGCCGCATGGCTGACCCAAATCATCTATTTACTTCAGTTTTTTCGTTCCATCGCAATGAAGCCCATAAAAACAATTTCCGATCCCACTGAATGGGAGCCTGTATCGGTGATTGTTTGCGCTCGCAATGAGGAGAAAAACCTTCGTGAAAATATCCCGGCCATTATGGATCAGGATTATCCGAATTTTGAAGTGATCGTAGTGAATGATAGCAGTTGGGATGATACCGAGGCCATTTTAACTGCATTTCACGTTCATTTTCCCAATCTAAGAATTGTAACCTTAGATGAAGAAAAGCAAAATCTTCAGGGTAAAAAATTCGCACTAACCTTAGGTATCAAAGCTGCAAAAAACAAGATCTTGTTGCTTACTGATGCGGATTGTGTACCCGCATCAAGAAATTGGATACGCGATATGGTTCGACCGCTTCAAGAGGATACAGAAATTGTAATCGGCTTTTCACCATATCTCCAGTATCCGGGCTGGCTCAATAGAATCATTCGATTCGACACATTAATGATAGGACTGAGCTACATGGGTCTGGCCAAAGCCGGCAAACCTTATATGGGTATAGGCCGGAACCTTTGCTACACCAGAGATCTGTTCTTTAAGGTGGGTGGATTTAAGAGGCACTACAATCTTTCCAGCGGAGATGATGATTTGTTTATCAATGAGGTAGCGGATTCTAGAAACACAGAGATTGTTTTCGATCCAGAATCACAAACCGAATCGGAGCCAAAAAAAACATGGACAACATGGTTTGCGCAAAAAAAGAGACACCTTACCACCTCTCCCAGATATAAAAGTTTGCACAAGAGTTTATTGGCTATTTGGCCATTCAGTTACGTGCTCATGCTTACTTCTTTTGGTTTGTGTGTAGGATTCCAAACAGGTATGTTGTTAGTAAGTAGCATGCTTTTCGTGCGTTATGTTCTTCAAATAGCTATTTTGCACGGCAGTTCGAAGAACCTTGCACAAGGAAAAGACCTAGTATGGCTAGCACCTATTCTGGAGTTGCATTTGTTGTTTTTGAACGTAGGATTATATTTCTCTAACTTGGTGAGAAGACCCCAGAAATGGAACTGATAGAACATCTTTCGGATAAAGGTCAGTACGATTACAACCTCGTACAAAAGGCTCTGCATAAGCAGGACCAAAAGGCCTATGCAGAACTCATGGAGCGCTATCGCGAGCCGATTTACTACATGTTGCTCAAGATGGTGAACAACAAGGACGATGCCGAGGATCTCACCATTGAGGCTTTTGGGAAAGCTTTCCTGAGATTGGGGCAATACACTCCCCAGTTTGCATTTTCGACATGGTTATTCAAAATCGCATCGAACAATTGTATCGACTACATCCGCAAGAAAAAGATCAAAGCCATCAGTATTGATCAAGGATTTCAAACAGATGACGGTGATACGATTGAGATCAATGTGAAAGATGCTGTGATTGATCCGGCCGAAGCGATGGAAAAGGACGAAAGGATCAAAAAAATGCGCGAGATAGTAGACAAGTTGAAACCTCGATATCGCAAATTGGTTGAATTGAGATATTTCGAAGAACTCGCCTACGAGGAAATAGCTGAGCAATTGGATCTTCCGCTCGGTACTGTAAAAGCACAATTGTTTAGAGCTCGCGAGTTTCTCTTCCAAATGATGAAGCATACCAAGGACAATTACTAGGCGTTGAGTCCTTTCCATTTCATCCAATGGAAAATTCACGCTGTCTTAAACCCCTTTAAACTAGCAACCGCGTGAAATATTTAATCGCACTATTCCTCCTTCTCTCCTTTTTTTCATGTAAAAAAGAGGAAAATACTGATGGAAATCCCTCCGGCTCTAACAACAACTACTCTCCGACTGTTTACACCATTGATTTCACATTGCAAGATGTGGAGCACCACTTCGAATTTGGAGAAAATGGATATGGTTTCCAATTTTCAAGTTGGGCCTTCGAGAACGCGAACGATGTGTTTTTATATGCATCCACAGCCTTCAATTGGAATTTCGACCCACTTACTACCAATCAAGGATCTGTATCATTTAGTTTGCCTACCTGTATAGTTCCTGTTTCTGAATGGAACGATGATAGCGCTGCTTCATTTATAAGCTATTTCTCCGAAGCATACCCCTATGTATCTGGTGATGATGGAGAATTGTGTACGTTTTCGTTCACAGAGCCAGATGGCACAACGTGGAGTTCCTTTGCTACATCCCAAACTGCAAGTACTTCTTCATGGACAGAATACCTTCACATTATATCATCCTCAAGTCCAGCCGAAGTTGTGAATGGCGGAGTAACCACACTCAGTCTTTACAATTTACTTGAAGACATTACCGAAGAAGTTGAAATTCGCTGGAATATTCGTTTTCAACAACCCATCTGATTTTCATTGATATATCAATAATTAGATAATAGAATGTCTATTTCTGTCATTCAAAAATACTTTCCGAAATTGGATGACGAAAAGCTATCCAAATTCATAGAACTGGCCGCCTTATATGAAGATTGGAATTCGAAGATCAATGTCATTTCACGCAAAGACATGGATCACTTTTATGAACGTCATGTGCTGCACAGCCTGTCTATTGTGAAGTTCACCGGATTTAAAGACGGAAGTAAGGTAATGGACTTGGGAACCGGGGGAGGTTTTCCAGCTATCCCATTGGCCATTTACTATCCTGAGGTACATTTTACTGCCGCGGATAGCATAGCAAAAAAGATCAAAGTAGTAGAAGAGATATCGAAGGCTCTCGGTCTTCAAAATCTGACAGCTGTAAATGGCCGAGCTGAATCGGTAAAAGCCAAATTTGATTTTGTATTGACAAGAGCCGTAGCAGATCTGCCACAACTTGTTCAATGGTCGAGACAATTGATGAGTGCGAAAAACAACAATGCCATTCCCAATGGATTGATTTGCTTGAAGGGCGGAGATTTAAGTGAGGAACTCAAGCCATTTAAAAAGCAAGCACAGGTCTACGAATTAAAATCGTGGTTTGATGAAGAATTCTTCGAGACGAAAAAAATCGTATATCTCGATCTCTAAAAGTCCTTCCCTATTTGTATCAGAAAAATGAAGAGGAATAATACCGTTTGGATTTATGT
>JAWXBG010000116.1:0-24375 GCA_034439875.1 Flavobacteriales bacterium | reverse complement strand
GATGTCGTCCCTATGGGACTCGAAGTGAGATGTCGTACCTGAGGGACTTGAGTGTTATTGGTGATAGTTCGTGATTGGCTTGTCTCCATTCAAGGTTTGGATATTTGATAAGTCAAGTCATCTATGTAACTCTGATTTGAGCTTTTTCGTACAATACTCCTCTGATAACTTGAAGTGTGCTTACACACCACCTTACGCAAATGACACAACTTAATGCCAATAGGCTAAGAAATGCAATGATTTTGTGCTGTTTAGCAGCCATTCTCAATGTTTTTAGTATTTCAGCGCAAACATCGTTTCAAAAGGTGTTTCGATGGACAGGCAACACTTATGTGTCTGAAGTGCGTTCTCAAAGCACTGGCGACATGTTGTTTGCCGGAACCATGGATGCACAGGTCTTCTTGGCTTCTATGGATTGTCAAGGTTTGGTCAATTGGTCGGTGGCCTCCACTTCGGGCTCAGTGAACATGAATCTTCCCATCAAATCAATTTCTGATCAAACAGGCAACATTTATTTCATATATAACACAGGGGAATTGGCGGATAACTCTACCGACGCACATGTGGTGAAAATGGGTCCTGATCAAGTAGTTATTTGGCATAAATCCATTAGCGGTATTTACAATGATTATGTTGCCGACATTATTATTGGAGCCGATGGCAATATTGTGGTATGTGGCACTACAAGCAGTTTTGGTGCAGATGCTCCCTCAGGAATCTACTGCGATGTATTCACCTTTTGTTTAAATGCCTCAGGGAATGTCATCTGGTCACGTACATACGGAAATTCTAGTGTTGATGATTCCGCCGCTTCCATTGGTCAATCTTATGATGGCTCTTTTATTATTATAGGTAATTCAGGTCCTGTGGATATCTCACGTGTCTTTTTATTGAAAACGGATAACGTGGGTTTGGCTTCGTGGTGCATGAAATACGGAAATCCGAATCATAGGAATCGCAGTACTGATCTTCTTCTTTTGAATGACACTACCGCGATCGTTTCGGGCGCAAGCACCGAATTGGGAACATCCTTTTTAGACCCTGCTCAGGCTTGTGTTTGGAATGTAAACCTCAACAATGGTGATCTGACAAATGCCGTTGCATATCCAGATGTTGACAATTTGACATCAGAAATTCTTGAACTTACCATGACTAGTCAAGGTATTCTAATGAGCGCTATGTACGAAGGTTACAGCACCTATAATAGTAGTTCTGATTTGGGTAAGGCTGTTTTAATGCGCATGGGAAATGACACATCGCTCAATTTTTCTATGCTCATAACGACAGGTGGAACAGAGGGATGCCAGGTTCAAAACGCCGCGGATGGTACTGCTATTTTCGTTTCTAATACCTCACAGTTTAGCGATCCTTGTTGTATCAACGAACCTGTAATTTCCAAGTTGAATGGGAGTCTTCAGTCAGGTTGCAATCAAATAAATGTGTTCACCGAAACGATGCCAACCCCTCTTGGAGCTATTGTGCCCAATAGTTTTGTGTTGTTGCAAGATACAGTTTTGGATATTTCGAACCTTGGATTTTCGCAGTCCGAAATTCCAATTCCTGAGATCGAAGTCTTGTGTGAAAATCCCGAATTGTTGCTATCTACATTTTCTGGCAACGGAGGCTGTGTTTCAGATTATTTGGCATTTGAAGATGAGTCCGAAGGAAATATTCTAACGTGGAACTGGGATTTCGGAGATGGTAATTTTTCCGATTTTCAGAACCCCGCGAATAGCTATCTTTCTGAAGGTACCTATACTGTCTCCCTCACTGTTTCAGACGGCTGCAGTGAACACACAAGTGCTATTAATATTCAGGTAGATCCAACTCCCGTGACTGATGCAGGATTCGATCAGTACATAAGAATTGGGGATAGCGTAGTAATTGGTATAATGCCTTTTGACGAAGATTTGGAATATCTATGGGCACCCCCGGGTTCTCTTATAGATCCCGACATGCCCCAAACAGAGGCCTCTCCAGTAATAACCACTAGTTTTATGCTTACTGTGAGCAACGATTTGGGTTGTTCCACTACTGATAACGTTACAGTATTCGTTGATACTTCGCCTATTATTCCCGATCAAGATGGAGAACTATTTGTTCCGAATGTTTTCTCACCAAATGAAGATGGTCAAAACGATGTGCTATATGTCTATGGTGGACCATTCACCAATTTTAATTTAGAAGTATTCAACAGACTCGGCGAAAGGGCTTTTGCCACCACCAATCAAGAGGTGGGATGGGACGGAATGTTTCGAGGTAGACATGCGCCAATTGGTGCTTATTACTACAACCTTACTGTGACTGATGAAACGGGCGCCGATGTTGAAACCGCAGGAAATATAACCCTTACCAGATAATGAAGAAATTGATCCACACATTTTTCGTTATTGGTCTTGGACTGATATCGTTCTATTCCTTTTCGCAGGATTCACATTTCTCCCAATTCAATGCACTGCCTCTTCAGCTTAATCCGGCCACGGCGGGAGAGAACGCAAAGGGATTTAGAATTGGAACTACTTATAGAAATCAATGGGGCCCCCTTAATAACGGCTATCGCACAGTGGTAGCTCATGGCGATATGTGCATTCCATCTAAACGTACTGATGTGAAAGAGAGATGGGGTGTAGGTTTTTCTATTCTAAAGGATAAATCAGGTGAGATTGGATACGGCATTTTGAGTGCAACGGGCAGTGGGGCATATCACCTTCCTGTAGCCCGACATCAAATGGTTTCTTTTGGTATGAGTGCGGGCGTTACGCAAACTAGTCTGGATCCCAAGGATATGAGATGGGGCAACCAATACGACGGTGAGAAGTACAATCGCGACATAAATGGTGAGCCATTTAGATTTGAAAATAAAATGTTTGGTGATATCGGAGCAGGAATTCAATATACTTATTTCATAGACGATCAAACAATGACGTCGAAAGATGCGCGAACCATTAAAGCAGGCGCAGCCATAAGTCATGTGACTCGACCTAAGGTGAATGCAGCAAATGATAATAACTCGAGACTGCAGGTCAAGTATAACGGATATTTTTCTGCCGATTTAGGTATTAAGAATACGGATGTAAGTATTCACCCAACTGGCTATTTTACAAAACAAGGCCAAGCAAGGGAAGTGCTTATAGGCTGTGCATTTCGTTATGCGCTCAAAGAATCCTCAAGGTACACAGGATACGTAAAATCCAGTGGTGTAGGATTTGGGTTTCACGCCAGAATGGGTGATGCCGTAATTCCATCAATATTTTTTGAAACAGCAGGATTGTCAGTGGGAATTTCCTATGATATTGCTACATCAGCAGTTAGAAAAGCAGCTCCACTACTCGGTGGTCCAGAGATTTCATTGCGTTTCAGAGTTCTGGGATAGCCAATAGAATCTTTCGATTCTAAAGGCGTTTAACACTGCATGCTTACAAAATAGTTTGGACTATTTTATTGGGAGAATTGGTATAATCCCAGAATTCGCATTGGAAATCTATTGCAGCGCTAGCCCCCTTGGATATCAAGCACTTTCTCGATTTTTATTCTTGATGTATGAATATATACCATCAAATAAAAATCTTGCGAGAGCACTTGCTATCTTTGGGGTTTAGCACTTCATAGCGAATCCCAATGCGGATTCTGGCATAATTTGTCATTATTCCCTAAAAGTTGCCTTTGCACTATTCGAGAGAACTATTCACGAACTTTGCCGCCTAAATTTTGTTGCAGATTTGCTGCGACTATAGCATCAGAGGCAATAGAATATGACCATTCGGGAATTCAGGAGTTTATATATCCAAACAAAATCTACTACAGATCTGGTTGAGGCGGTAAGTCCCGATCGATCCAAAACTCGATTAAATGGACTCGTAGGTTCCTCTACTTCGATGTTGGCTGCCTGCTTCGCAGAAAGAACAAGCAATCCTGCACTCTTCGTTCTGCGTGATCGGGAACAAGCTGTCTATTTTCTCAATGATTTACAAAGTATTTTAGAAACTGGAGATACCGAGGTAAGTCCGGATAATATTCCGCATTCAAAGAAAAGTGAAAAAAAGGACAAGACATTCTTTTTTCCGCGAAGTGCAAGGGTGGCTTATCAATTTGAAGAGGTGGAGAATGCCAATGTAGCCATGAGGGCAGAGGTGCTCAATGAATTGAATAAAAAGATCGGGAGGCCCCTAATTGTTACTTATGCTGAAGCACTCACAGAGAAAGTTGTAACAAGAGTTGACCTTCAGAAAAACACATTCGAGATTGAAACTGGTCATAAAATTTCATTGGATTTTGTCGACGAAATTTTTCATGAGTTCCATTTCATCAAAGTCGACTATGTTTATGAACCCGGTCAATATGCAGTAAGAGGTGGTATACTCGATATTTTCTCTTTTGCCAACGACTTTCCCTTTCGAATCGAACTTTTTGGTGACGAGGTGGAAAGTATTCGCAAGTTCGACCCATCAACTCAGTTGAGTGTAAACAAAGTGGTAAGGGCTACAATCGTGCCCGACGTCAGTAGATCGCAAGGAGATGAAGCACGAATTTCTCTTCTGAATTTCCTTCCTGATGATACCGTTGTGTGGGTCTACGATTTGGACTCGTGCAATATTGTGCTTGCTCAGGAACTTGAAAAAGCTGTGGTGCGTTTCGATAAGATAGAAGGTATGACAGTGCATCAAAAACCTGATGAACTGTATTTAGGCGACAAAGATTTCATGAGCGATTTGAGAGCAAAAAGAGTCGTAGAATTTGGGACATCACAAAAATTTGCAGAAGCCACGGTTATCTCATTTGATATGACTCCGCAGCCTAGTTTCAACAAGAACTATGAGATGCTCAGTACAAATCTTGCGAACAATGAGAAGAATGGATACCTCAATATTTTGGCTGCTAGTCAAGCGAAACAGATTGAGAGATTATATCAGATTTTTGAAGATAAGGATCACGCCGTTCATGCAAAACCCCTGTTGCTCGAACTGAGCGAAGGTTTTATAGATAAAGAGAATAGAATTCTTTGTTATACGGATCACCAAATTTTTGAAAGATATCATAAATTCAAACTTAAAGAGGGATTCAAAAAGGGAAAGGAGGCTATTACCCTGAAGGAGTTAATGGCGCTGCAGCCGGGAGATTATGTGGTACACATTGATCATGGAATTGGTCAGTTCTCGGGTTTGCAGAAGTTGGATGTGAATGGAAAGGAACAAGAAGCTATCCGTCTTACATACAAAGGTGGCGACATATTGTATGTGAGCATTCATTCGCTACATCGAATTAGTAAATATATTGGAAAGGAGGGAACGCCCCCCTCTGTGGATAAACTCGGAAGCAATGCATGGCAAAATCTGAAGAGAAAAACCAAAGCCAGAGTTAAAGAGTTGGCTTTTGATTTGCTCAAACTTTATGCCCGAAGGAAAGCTACAAAGGGATTTGGTTTTTCACCTGATTCATATCTTCAAACGGAGCTAGAAGCTTCTTTTATGTTTGAAGATACTCCCGATCAATTAAAGGCAACACAAGCAGTGAAGGAAGACATGGAAGCTGAATATCCCATGGATAGACTCGTTTGTGGCGATGTAGGATTTGGCAAAACGGAAATCGCAATGCGTGCAGCTTTCAAAGCTGTAGCTGATAGTAAACAAGTAGCAATTTTAGTGCCTACTACTATTCTTAGCATGCAGCACTATCGAAGTTTTAGTGAGCGATTCAAAGACTTTCCATGTAAGGTTGATTTCATCAATCGTTTTAAATCTGCTACAAAGCAAACCGAAACGATTAGAAAACTTGAAACCGGCGAAATTGATGTCATTATAGGAACACACTCTCTAGTAGGAAAAAAAGTTAAATTCAAAAACCTAGGATTACTTATTATTGATGAAGAGCAGAAATTTGGTGTGGCTGTAAAAGATAAGCTAAAGACCATTAAAGCAAATGTGGATACACTTACTCTAACTGCAACCCCTATACCACGGACGCTTCAATTCTCTTTGATGGGTGCGAGGGATTTGAGCATTATTCAAACTCCTCCTCCCAATCGACACCCTATTGAAACGACACTGTGTGCATTCAACGAGGAAGTGATCAGAGACGCAATTTCGTTTGAGGTTTCAAGAGGAGGCCAAGTATTTTTTGTACATAATAGAGTACAGAATTTAATGGAAATTGCTGGCATGATTCAGCGCCTATGTCCGGATGTTCGCACTGGTATTGTCCATGGTCAGTTGGATGGCGAAGCTTTGGAAGAAGTAATGGAGAAATTTGTGACTGGTCAGTTTGATGTACTGGTTAGCACTTCTATCGTAGAGAGTGGAATAGATATCGGAAATGCAAATACGATCATAGTAAACGATGCTCAAAATTTCGGGCTGAGTGATCTGCACCAATTGAGAGGTAGAGTGGGACGAACAAACAAAAGGGCCTTCTGTTTTTTATTGGCCCCTCCCATGCACTTGCTCAGTGAAGATGCACGAAAACGTCTTACCGCAATCACTCAGTTTAGTGACTTGGGAAGTGGTCTGCACATTGCAATGCGTGATCTCGACATCAGAGGAGCCGGCAACTTACTTGGGGGCGAACAAAGTGGATTTATCAATGATATTGGTTTTGAAACTTATCAGAAAATTCTCGATGAAGCAATTCAAGAGCTCAAGCAAGAACAGTTCAAAGATATGTTTGAAGAGGAGTTGAAGAGAACGCAAAACTATGTGAAGGAAACTCAGATGGAAACGGACTTCGAATTCTTAATACCTGATGATTATGTGAGCAGTATTGCAGAAAGAATTGCATTGTACAAACAATTGGACGATCTTCAGTCTGAAGAGGAACTCGTAAAATTCACCGCCGAATTAAAAGATAGGTTTGGTGAGATTCCAAGCAAAGCCATTGCCTTGATCAATACGATTCGTTTGAGATGGCTTGCTCGAGAAATTGGTTTGGAAAAACTGGTTTTGAAAAGCGGAAAGCTGATTGGATACTTTGTGAAGAAGCAGGATTCACCTTATTACCACAGCGATAAGTTCAACAGAGTGATAGACTTTATAAAGCACAATCCCAATGCAGGCAAAATGTATGAAAAGGAAGGCACACTCCGTATTTCATTCAATCATGTGGATACTATGGATAAAGCACTTGGGGTCTTAAAGGGTATGCATAACGGCGAAAAACTGAAAGTATAAATGATCGAGCTTTTTGTCAACCTACTTCACTGAACTAGGATGCGATGTGTAAACTTGATAGAACCATAGTTTAGATCCATCAAGTACATCCCGGGTTCGAGAAACGAAATATCTATGTGAAGCATCGTGATATCGGAAGTATGATCTTCTCGCAGAACCGCAGCACCTTGTATAGATTTTATTTCAATGACTCCTGGATCAAATGACCCGCCATTAAGCAAAGAGATAGTGATTTTGTCAATTGATGGATTGGGAAATATCTCAAAGGGACTAACGAGATTTTCACCAAACTCATCAAAAAATTCAACAGGACGACGAAGAGCGAAGTGCCTGAGCTCATCAATATCTCGATTCCACATATGCACGGACTGAGGGTAATGCCACCGTCTGATCTGATCATTTATTTCAGGCTGCAACAGGCTGGTAAATTCATTGATCAGGGGAATGATCTTTTCGGGTCCCCAATGGGTCTGAACATTGTTCAGCGTATGAATGAGAAATTGATTTTTGAACGATTCATTCTGTAGGAGATACCTGAATAGAATAGATGCCGGATCTTCTCCGGTATTGCCCATCGCCATTTCTACACCGCTGAAATGCTGAACGTTTTGCATGCATGCGTCACAATCAAAGAAAAGAAAGCGCCATTTGCCGTTTTCGCTAGCGGGCCTCCACATTCTCACATTATTCACTGGAAAATCGATATTGCTAAAAAACAGTTGTGATCCAATATAATCCATGAAGGAAGAAATGTCTACACGGTCAGAGAGAAATTCAAATGACGTCTCTTCAACAGCGTTGTGTGATGCCATATAAGTAGTGAGGCCCTTCCATGCTTCATCTGTACCTTCTGTAGCCATCAAGGTTCGATCAAAATCGAGCATGTCAATTTCTTCAATGTTGTGATTTCTTTTAATCCATGCCTCATCCAGTCTTTCACGAATCTGATGGACACCCCAGTATTCTCCATTTATGAAAACAATGGCCGGATGACTGCGCATCAGGTCCAAATTCAGCGGTTCACATAATCGTTGCGTCACTTCATCGGCGAATAAGGCGGAAGAAAATATCCTATCTGGTGCACGCAATAGTAGACGATCAAAATGACTTGATGTTTCTCCAAACAAGGGAAGCTCGAATGAAATATTATCAAAGTGGTGGTCTGCATATATGCGAATTGTCTTTTGTGGATATGCGCGCGAACTGCGTCCATGTGTTCTCAATCCGGCTGCACCTGTCCAAACTTCTTCTTGATTTAGGAAAAAAGAAATATGTGCCTCGCGTTGCCAATTTACCCCTGGTTGATTAAAGTTGCCGTATTCATGGTCTCCATAAACATATATGCCTTCATCATCCGAAAAGAAACCAGAAGCTTCTGTGACTATAGAAACTACATAGAATCCAGTGGGTATTTCATCTGATGCATTAAAGTACGTGCGTTCAACAACTTCGCTTACCCTTGTTTCATTTCTAAATGCCGCTGCGCGCAAGGCAATGGCGGGTGTAAATGTCCCTGAAGGTATTTGCCATGTGTCAGATGATGCAATAAGGGATATCACATTGGCAGCGCTTTCTACACCACTTAGAGTAAGCGCTCCATACCATATCGGTGAGTAAATTGTAGGCTCAGTTCCATTGAGTGTGTACCTTATCACCACATCGTTCGCAGAACAAGACACAGTTAGTTCCAATGGAAAGCTCGTCCAGCCCGAAGAATGTGATACCCCTATTGCCTCCCACCAAATGGGAAGAATCACTTGATTATGTGCAAAATTTATTTCCTGTGGCGTTGGATTTTGAAATAGCAACCACTCTTCGGGATTTTGACTATTTCTACCAAGACTATAATTGATGGGCATTTCGTAAGATGGTGATATATCAATGAGTTGTCCAATCGGATTGAAAAGAAATATGTTTTCCCCCTCATTGTTTACCTTAAACCCTGCATGCAAAGCATTCGTGTCCGCATTTTCTGAGCCGGCTGCAAATAGTACAAGAAGACCATTTCCTGGAATTTCTATGGATGGAAGGGTCCAAGCGCTTTCAAATTCGTTTTCGTCTGAGATGGCATAACCGGACAAATTCAGCGCTTCCGCATAGGGATTGCGTAGTTCAATCCAATCGTGGAAGTCTCCATGTTCATCGGAATAAATATTTTCATTGTGACCGAGTACTTCATTGATCTGAATTTGAGCATAAATCGAAGCCTGCACCAATAAGTTGAAGAGAAGTAATATGATACTAATACGGATGTTCATATCTAAAAATGTAGACCTGCTGTGAATGACAGTAAGATGTAGTTCAGCCGGTCTTGATAATTGAACCCATTGCCCCCGGAATAAGAGAGTCGGGTAAGTTGATGTTTTAACGTAGCGCCTATATGAAGTATAGATTGGCCGCCCAATTGGAGACAGCTCGCAATTCCAATTCCGGTTAGTCGACCGCCTTTGAATTCATAGGAAGTTTGACGTTCGTAGTTTTTGTGTTCTGCGAACGAATGTCCCAAATCTAAGTGCACATAGTATTTTTTCGAGGGACTAGGTTGAATCATAAAACTGGCAAAAAGTGGATAGAAGGTTTCATCTGTTAGTATTTCTATTCCGCCATTTCCTGATATCGCCAATCGATCCGAAACCGGATGAGCCATAGACACATAAACGCCCTGTCCAATTACATAGTCAAATGAATTTGAATTGAATTCTCCTCCGCTGATAAAGGAGCCTGAGATTCCAAGTCTCCAGTCACACATGTGGGCATTTTCTTTGGCAGTGGAGGTTTGACTACAACCTATTAATACTTGAATAAGGAGAATAAAGGTATTGAGTATTCGCATGGTTAAGTAGCTACTAATATGACTGTTCAAAACTATATCAGACCTTGTTTCCCGAAGGTTAACCTGTGTTAAAAACGAAGTTTCGTTTGGCATGTTAATCAACTGGTGTGGTAAACTATTCTTTTTTGAAAGATTTCAGGTGGCCTTTTTCCTAATTCTTAGGCTTTCTATAAGCGACCAGCAGTAGGCGTAATCTGATCTATTTGGACGCTGATTTATTGTTAAATTCACCGCATGTTGGTTTTCGGGGTCAAAAGTCATAGAATCTTTGTTAAGAGTGTATCTTGTATTCCTCTGATCTGCCTTTTTTTGGGGTTGAATGGCCTCTATGCCCAGGTGACCGGAAACGAATGGATTGACTACGATTCGCCTTATTGGAGGTTCAAAATTGCCCAAAACGGTTACTTCTCTCTGAGTCATAGTCAACTACAAACAGCTGGTTTTCCTGTGGATGCGATCTCGCCTGCTGATATTCAACTAATGGCTAGGGAACAGGAGGTGCATCTTGAGTTCACTGGTAGCAATCCTGAAGTTTTTCAACCGGGTGATGAATTAAGATTCAAATCGAAGAGAAATGATGGATGGCTCGACGCGTTGGTGTATGATGAAGAGACGAATCAAGCAAACGAAGCGTACAGCTTGTTTAATGACACAGCAATGTATTTTCTTACTTACAATCAATCGAGTCATCTGCGTACGGCTTATTTCTCTGAGGACAATTACGGCGACTACTTGCCACTTCCATACATTTTTACACGAAGTAGAAAGGAATATACCACCAACTATCTATTCGGAGTGCAAGATCAAAACGGTATATCACTTCCTTATTATCAAGAAGGAGAAGGATGGTTTGATGCTGTTTTTGGCATGGGCTCTTTAGTGAACAAGGATATCCCAACTCCCAATTCATACAATGGTGTGGATGCACCACCCGGTGTCGTTTATGCCACAAGTGCTTCGGCCTCTATGGCGTCTGGGTTATATAACCATCACTTGCAAGTAGGTTATGGCATCAACTTTACACTTGCTATCGACACCATCTTTCAAGATTATCAACTCAACAAACTCAGTTTCTCTATTCCGGCAAATCAACTGGGAGCTCTTAATACGCGCGTTACCCACCGAAGTATTAACGATCTCGGAGTTGCATCAGATTTTCAAGCCGTATCCGCCGTGGAAATACTCTATGCTCACATTACTGTTGTGGACGATGATGAGCTATTTTATTTTGAAGTGAAAAATTTGTTCGGTCAAGAAAAGGCCTACGTCCAGCTAGATATTTCGGGAATGAATGATGCGAGGTTGTTCATTGATGCGCTCGATTTCCCAATGGAAATTGGTTTTACGCAAGTAGAGGATATTATTCATTTTATTGTGCCGTTTGAAGGGGCAGAAAGTATAAAGCTCTGCCTGTTGTCTCAAAGCGAACTGACTCCGGCTCCTGTTCCTGTGCCCGTTTCAAGTTCAGGGTTTTTTGCCAAATACAGTGTGCAGCAATTAGACTCAGCTTTTTTGATCATTACACATCCAATGTTACTCCCGTCAGCTACAAATTATGGAGCTTATAGGCAATTGCAAGGAATGGACGTTTTGCTCGTAAATGTAGAAGAACTGTATATGCAATACGCTGCCGGTATTTGGAAACATCCAATTGCTATAAGACGTTTTTGCAATCATCTATTGGAAGAATGGCCTTCTGATCCTTCTCACCTTTTTCTGGCAGGGAAGAGCATTCACGAAATGAAAATTTCCGGTTCCCTAGGAGCTAGAAATAACACGTCGGATTATGCAAGAAATTTGGTTCCTACCTGGGGTTTTCCAAGTTCCGATTTGGCCATTACCTCCGGTTTGGGTGATACGTTTTTGGAAACAGCCATTCCCACTGGTAGAATTGCTGCTGAAAGCAATGAACAGTTGCTTGAGTATTTAAACAAGGTAGTAGAACACGAGGCTCATACTCCCAAAATGTGGCAAAAGAACATCTTGCACTTCGGAGGTGGTGGAAACGATTCAGAGCAACAACTTTTTGCTTACTTCCTGAGTTTGTATAAGAACATCTCTCAAGACACTTGTTTAGGTGGAAAAGTCTTTACTTTTTTGAAAGACACAACAGACCCTGTTCAGATTAATCTTTCTGATTCTATTCAAACATTGATAGATGAAGGTGTAATGCTAATGACTTTTTTTGGTCACGCGAGCAGCACAGGTTTTGATCAGAATATTGATGCTCCTGAAAATTATAATAATCAAGGAAAGTATCCATTACTTATTGGAAACTCTTGTTACACCGGAAACATACATCTTTCACCAAGCCAAAGTGCTAGTGAGAATTTTGTGCTAGTGCCTAATCGCGGGGTCATTGGTTTTATTGCAAAAAGCGATTTGGGACAACCCAACTATCTCAATGAATTTACTCTTAATTTTTATAAAGAATTATTTCAAAAAAAGTATGGAAGCAGTATAGGTCAATGCATGAAATACGCTGTTCAGGATTTTCAAGGGAGCAATCCGGAGCCATCCAGAATCAATACAGCTCTGACATTTAGCTTACATGGCGACCCTTCGATAAGAATGTTTCCATCGGAGCGTACTGATTATGTAGTGGATATTAATGACATCGTTTTTGAGCCTACAGAAGTATCGGCCCAACTGGATTCTTTTGTGGTTAAAGTAGCTGTGTCAAATCCAGCTAAAGCCACCAATCGGGCAGTGGGCATTGAATTGATTAGACATTACCCGAATGGTGTCGACTCTTCTTATTCTGTTACTTTACCTAATGTGCTTTATCGGGATACTGCATATTTCACCTTACCTATTGATCCTATAAACGGAGTTGGATTGAATCAATTTGACGTTCTTGTGGACTACCCTTTCGACTTTATAGATGAGTTGGATGATGTTGGAAATAATATCGTGTTTAATAGAACTTTGCTTATTACATCTGGTGATCTGATACCTGCCTGGCCTTTTGATTTTGCTGTCGTTCCAAATTCAACGGTAAGCCTACAAGCAAGCACGGCATACGTTTTGGAGCCGGATAAATTGTACCTTTTTCAAGTAGATACCACAGATACTTTTGATAGTCCATGGCTGCAAGCCTTTGAAACAAATCAGTCGGGTGGAGTAGTAGAATGGACATTACCATTTCAATTAGAAGAAGCTCGAGTGTACTATTGGCGCTGTGCTGCGAACAACAACAATCCGGATGATACTAAATGGAGAGAGAGTTCTTTCCAATATCTCAACGGACAAGAAGGCTGGGGCCAGGCTCATATTTTTCAAATAGAAAACAATAGCTTGAATAATCTCGATTTTGACAGGGACAATAGAAGGCTGAATTACAGTATTGGTGATATATCAATGAAATGTGAAGTATATGGAAATCCTCAATCGAGTTATGAGGCTTTGGGAACGAGGTATCAACTTGATTTGGATGTACAGGACTACTCCGGATGCGGGAACACTCCTGCATTGATGGTAGCAGTGATAGATTCAGTTTCATTGCAGCCGTGGGAGACAAATTTCGATGGTGCAAATCCTCAAAATGATTTTGGAAACCAGATGGCTTGCTCATACTCCAGAAATCGCACAGAGAAGTATTTTATATTCAGACAAAACAATGCTCAAGAGTTGCAGGGTTTTGAAGACATGATCACGAATCATATTCCGGATGGAGCTTATCTATTGATCTATTCGTGGGTTTACGCAAACTATGATGGTTGGGAACAGAACTATCCCGGAGTTTTCGATGTGTTTCAGAATTTGGGATCAAGTCAAATCGGAGTAGCGCAGGACAGTGTACCCTTCATTTTTTTCACAAAAATGGGACACCCAGAAACTACCCAAGAGTTATACGGAACTTTTGACAATGAATATCTAGTAATGGAACAATATCTCACCGGGACATCAGGTCTTGGAAAGATGACAACTCCGTTGATAGGGCCATCTTTGGCCTGGGAAAATGTTTTGTGGAGTGGTGTAGAAGCAAATGAGAACGCTGGTGATAGTACTCAGACATCAGCTCTTGGTATAACGAATTCAGGTCTTGAGATACCATTGTTCCAAAATGGAGACTTGTCGGGATCCGAAGATATTTCTGCACTAGCTCCCGTTCAGTTTTATCCTTTCCTCAAATTATCTAAAGAGCTTACCGATGCGCAAAATCTGACAGCACCCATTTTTAAGAGCTGGCATGTGTTGTATGAAACTGCTCCGGAGGTTGCTTTAAATCCCCAGGAGGGACTTTTATTGCCGTCAGATACGGTTCAGGAAGGTGAAATAATCTCTTTCGCAATGGCCATAGAAAACATTTCGAACAAAGCCATGGATAGCCTCTTGGTTTCTTATTGGATCGAAGATGATAGCGGAATCCCACACTTTCTCGCATATCCGGTGCAAGCTCCGTTGCTTTCCGGCGAAATCTTGTTGGACACCATTTCGATTAGTACAGTTGGGAAAATTGGATTGAATCACATTTGGATTGAAGTGAATCCCTTCAATGCCATTACCGGACTTACTGATCAACCCGAACAACATCACTTCAATAACATTGCAAGTTTTCCGTTGCGGGTTTTATCGGATCAAATCAATCCTGTGTTGGATGTAACGTTCGATGGAATTCATATTTTGAATGGCGACATAGTTTCGGCAGCACCAGAAATAGCAATACTGTTGGAAGATGAGAACCCTTGGTTTCTTCTAAACGAAGCTGCAGATACTAGCTTATTCAAAGTTTTTCTCAATGGACCGGATATGGACGAAAGACTTTTGAGGTTTTCCGATGAATTGTTATTTGAACCCGCCATAAATCAGAATAATAGAAGCATGGTATTGTATCGACCACAATTTATGAAGGATGGGGTTTATAGGCTAAGAGTTCAGGCCAGAGATAAAAGTGGAAACGCAAGCGGGAAAATTGATTACCAGATTAGCTTTGAAGTAATCACTCGTCCGGGAATAACAGAGGTCCTCAATTATCCAAATCCATTTAGTACTAATACCCGATTTGTATTTACAATTACGGGCACTGAAGTCCCCGACGAAATGAAGATTCAAATTATGACAGTGGGTGGACGTGTTGTTCGCGAAATCCTGGGTTATGAGTTGGGCTCCCTACATGTAGGTAGGAATCTAACCGAGTATAGATGGAATGGAACGGATGAATATGGTGATCGACTGGCAAACGGGGTCTATTTATACAGAGTAGTGGCTAGACTTAATGGAGAAGACTTGGAAATGCGAAGTACAGAAGTATCGGAATTTTTCAATAGAGGTTTCGGGAAAATGGTGCTTATGAGATAGGTCCTCTTGAGGGTATAATGTTTGATGTTTTTTTAACTTGTCAACGTGTATTTACCCAAAAATAGGGGGGTGTTTTTACGGTAGAAGAGAGGGGTGAATTTAGGCGATTTTTTAGGAATTGCAGAGTAGTGAATTGATAAGTGCCCGAATATCAGAGAAGTAAAATTTGAGGTGGGGGGTTGAAATTTCTCACTCAACTTTCCAAAGACTTTCCGATCCGCCTTAAACCAGAAAACGAGGACATATCTTGATTGAATAATTCAAAATTCCTCCCTACTTATGTCAAACAAAATTTCATGGGCCAGAGCTCAAACTATGGCACAAAATTATCAGGCTCAAGGGCCTTTTTTAAGAGCTGAACCAGGGACAAACGGCGCAGCCCAGCATTTAAAGGCTTGGTGGATCGATATTGCTTCTCTTATGGATATCTTAACCAACACCCCTCAATGCGATGGACTGAGGGCATATATTGTTCTGCAGGATAGAAACCAAGAGAATAACGCGATTACTCCTTATCATAGTTTGGTGCTTATTGGCACACAACCCGGAAGTAACGGAATTCATGATAACTTTAGACCCGCAAACTCAATGGTGATTGATTTTGTAGAACCTTGCCCTAGTACATGTACAGATAAGAACCCTTTGATTCCATAGTTCTATTGGATTTTTTCGCAATTTTGGCTGTAACTCCTATGACTGCTTGTGCAGTTGTCGGGGTCTTAAAGTACCGGAAGTTTTCGCGTCCATATAGAGTAATGTCGATATATTTAATTATTACCGCTTCGCAGCAATGGATTGCTTTTTTAATGACTAATTTATTTGGTGTGAATACATTTGTTTTTCATGTATTCTTGACAATAACCGTTTTTTGTTATTACTTGTTTCACAAGCTCATTGAACCTTCAAAGGGCAAAATTTATATGATCGATGTGGCGGTTGCACTTGTGATATTCCTCCAACTCATATCTATTTTCTATATTCAATCGTTACTCGAGTTCCCTACTTTTAGTATGGGACTTAGTGCATTATTCATAACTTATACTTCATTGCGCTATTACGATAAATTGATGAGTAAACCCTCTGAGGAGGAGATTCAGGATAATCCCAACTTTTGGATAGTCACAGGTTTTTTGATTTTTTACACACCCAGTTTCATGTTTTGGCTTGTCCATAACTACTTGATAAATGCCCATGTCGACGTGACCACAATGCTGAACTTGAGTAAGGGTATGAATGTAGTTTTTTACCTAGTATTGTTTTATGCACTTAGTCTTGATTTGCGTGCTCAAAAATTGAAGTATGCCCGATCCTAATTCAATCCATACCATTGCTGTTTTCGGCGTACTAATGATGTTGCTTATTGTCGGATTCTTTGTGCTTTTTATTTTTAAGTATCGAAGCCGACAAGTTGAACATAAGCGGGAAAAGGAAATTTTGGCCGCCGAGATGACACGCGCCCAGTTTGAGATTCAAGAGCAAACTATCCATAATATTTCTATGGAAATTCACGACAATATTGGTCAAACATTAACCTTGGCCAAGTTGCAAATCAATTCCATGGAACCTGAGAATCTCATAGAAAGAAAAGCGCAGAGCCGAGAATTGATAACCCGTGCAGTTCAATCACTGCGCGATTTGAGTAAGTCGATGAATGGTGATTATGTTTTGGAATTGGGTTTAGAGGCCTCTATAGAACGTGAGTTGAATATGGTAAGTGCTAGTGGGACTTTTGAAACTTCGTTCGAAGATAAAGGCCCCGAAATTGTATTGACCGAACAAACAGAGGTTATCTTATTCAGGTGTATTCAGGAAACCATAAACAACGCAGTGAAACATTCTATGGGAACCAAAATTTCTGTGGATGTCGAAAGAAATGTTCATCAAATGAAAATTTCGGTTACGGATAATGGTGTCGGAATTTCTGAAGATCCGGTAAAAGGATTAGGCTTGCACAATCTAGAAAGAAGGATCAAGATAATAGGAGGCAAAATGTTGATAGATAAGGGTAACAAGAAGGGTACAAATCTTATATTTACGCTTCCTACCCATCCATTTTAGTATGTCCACAAATAATCAGACTCACTCGTTTAGTTCTATTCAAATTGCGCTTGCTGACGATCATGTGCTTCTCAGACGAAGTCTTAGTCAATTGCTCACGGCAAAGGGTTTTAATGTGGTTTTTGAGGCGGATGATGGTGAGGAGCTTATTCTCAAGATCAAAGGAAAATCAATTGACTTGGTATTGATGGATGTTTCAATGCCTAATAAAGATGGTATTCAGACTACATTATGGTTGAAGGAAAATAGACCTGAGGTGAAGGTACTCGCCTTAAGTATGTCCGATGATGAGCTTACTATTATCCGTATGATTCGGGCCGGAGCAGGTGGATATGTCTTGAAAGACATTGAGCCGGAGGAACTTTCGAGAGCGATCTATGATGTTGTGAAAAATGGAACGTATTACTCTGAAATGGTTTCCGGTAAAATCATGAACGGTATGAGACGTGAAGTGGATATGAATCAAATGAATAAGGTCAATCTACTGGGTGAACGTGAACTTGAATTTATTCGTCTTGCATGTACGGATTTAAGCTATAAGGAAATTGCCAAGAGCATGGAAGTGAGCCCCAGGACCGTGGATGGCTATAGAGAATCTGTGTTTAATAAATTGAAAATGAAAACGCGCATTGGATTGGTTTTGTACGTATTCAAGAATAAGGTGATTGTTTTTTAGGGTGGCCCCTAAGGTTGTTGACGTTTAAATATCAGCGCTTCTTCACAGTTCTGCCAAACGAGCCATGTGGAATCCGAATGAAGGTTTTGTAATGCCTGCTCATACTTCGCGGTTTTCATTGGATAGGTACTACCATTCCCTTTAAGCAGGGCTATATAATTGGCATCTTCTACAATGGGATAATGATATAACGTCATTCTTTTTTCCAGCTTTGGCGCAAAAATGCTCACTGTCGAAACGGTTTCCCCTTCCGGGATTTTTTCAAGCATAGCATTGAGATCATTTATTTTATATGGCGATCTTGCGAACCGGGGCATGTAAAATGCTGCGTTGGGGTGCTTTCGGATGTAAACGTTTTCACTTAAGATAGCACTTAAAGTTGAGCTAAGCAGGATAAACACGAGTGCTAGTTTCCAATGAAAATGCCGGATAAAGAGGATCAATCCAAATCCTATTATGGGCACAATTTCGATTGAATATTGAGCTTCAATTCCCCAAAACCCACCGTTTAAACTCAAAAATTTTTGTGCGAGTATGGGTATCATCATCCATAGAAGTACTGAATGGGAAAACCACAGGAGTCCGCCACTTCCGAGTAAAAGTATGAGAAAGTTTATCTTGTCAGCGGAGAGCTCACCATCTGGCGAGCGATATACTAGTTGGAGTGCTGCCAAAGGATCACTCAAACAATGTATTATTACACCCGACAATCCTCCGTCAGCCCCAACGTATTTGTTCAATTGGATATTTGTACCGCTCGGGTGCAACGAAGGCATAATCCATGTAGTGACTGTAATAAAGTAAATCAAAGAAAAAAGCGAAAGCCAAAGTAGTAAACGGACGAATCTTTTATTCAGATCCGATTTGAATGCGAAGCACATCCCGGTGAGGAGAAATACCAACCACAGCGACATGTTTTCTTTGCACAGGAGGATTAATGTGAACCACAGGAGGAAGCCCAAAATGTTTTGTCGCAAAATCGAATAGATCATAGGAAGTACCATCATCGCTGCGAGTACATTGGTGTGAAAGTCGAAGCTCAGGGAGGCTAGGAGTGCCCAACATACAAGCGGAAGGAGAGTGAGAAGAGTCGAAATGTACCCGTTGATTCCAAAATGCCGCGCAGTTTTATAAAGGTAAACTGTGAAAAGTGCAATCGAAGAAACCTGTATCCACAAGAGTGCACTGTCTCCTAGAACAACGTAAAACGGAGTCAGCAAGAAAACGATGGGAGAGAAGTGATCTGCCAGGTAGGGCACCACCAATCCATCGATCCCAAGGGTAAACTGGGGTATTTGAAGTTGACTGATTTGAAACAGGGTATGATTGAACATGCCTAGATCCAAAGCGTAAGTACGAAAGAGATAGTGATTTGTAAGTGAAACATAACCGTATACACCGACAGCCGCTGATAGGATCACCATCAAGAGGACTAAGTGTCCATAGTTTTTTATTGAAAATGGCAGTTTCATCTGTCCGATATACTGCTACGAAGGTACAATCTAGTGTCTCACAATCGGAAACCCTATGTTGTTTGCCGACGACTTACCCACTCATAAACACTCACATTCATTAATAACATGAGCATTCCGTATGAAATGTCATCGATCGGAACAGAAAAAATTCGGATACCGAGATTCTCTTCATTGTTGTACCAAACTATTTGATCAGTTACCACAGTGGGATCGGTGAGTATGAAATTGTACTGCCAGAATTCTAGACCTGTCAATATGCCGTTGCTTGCAATAAAGGCTGGAAATACGAAGGCGTACATCAAGAAAAAGGAAGTAAGCCAAGCACTTCGCTTATATACATGATATATCAACAATAGGGCGCATAGAAAATGAGCGGAGAAAGTGTATGCTTGATTTATATGTGTGAATGCAACTATAAGAAAGAGTACAACCAAACCCAAAGCCAAATACCAGCCTACACGGAGCTGATTGATGGAAGGAAAAAAAAGTCGCACGCAAGCATAAGTGAAGAGACATGCAAAAGGTATGCAAATGAAGAAAAACCATTCTTCTAGGGGAAGGTCCAAAAAGCGATGTCCTGTAAGATAGGTTTCATTAAATGACCAAACACCCGCTTTCGTGAAAGCTATATCCCAAGGAATGAAGAGCAACATCATTCCCAACAGAGCGAGAATGACATGGGGATAGAATTTTTTGTAGAACGAAAGTTTAGGATGAAAAGAGGCGATGAAGGGAACTAGTATGCAACCCAAATCTACCAAGAGATAGGTATAGTTGCCTGCCATTAAGCCCTTTTGAGGTTTCTTCTATATTGGGCGGCCTCCATGAAATATTTTCGAGGTACGAATAACATTCCGAAACATTCTCCGTCTTCTTTTCCAAGATGCTTGTGATGCACTTTGTGTGCCTTTCGAAGCGCTCTAAAGTACAGGTTATCTGTGCGGGTAAACCATTTGAATCGTTGATGTATCAATACATCATGTACAAGGAAGTAGCCAGTGCCATACATCATGATGCCGAGACCAATGAAAAAACGGAAATCAAAACCGGCCTTTGCTCCAAACAGCATGAGCAGAAAACTAGGGACCGCAAAAATCACAAAGAAAAAGTCATTTTTTTCGAAAGTATGATCGTGCGGATTATGGTGGTCGTCGTGGAAATACCACATAGAGCCGTGCATCACATACTTGTGAGTGCACCATGTAATTCCTTCCATGAGGGCGAAAACCGCAAGAGTTATCAATACAGAAATCATAACTGGGCAAAGTTAAGTTTTTTGTTCTCGTTCCACTCAAAAACGAGAGGCAATGCTATCTTAAACCATTCTGTATATTCATCAGGGAATAGCTGCATTCGCGAGTCGAGTTCTTCACAATTGACGTATAACCATTCATCTACCTCAGATCGGTCTGGCTTGGGGTCTCCGTCGTATTGGCCTATAAATACATGATCAAACTCATGCTCTATCAGCCCGTTTTCGAGATCAGCCTTATACATAAAACTGAACCCACGTGCGAGGTCACAATCAAACCCCATTTCTTCAAGAAGCCTTCGGTGTGCTGCTTGCTCCGTGTTTTCGTCCGATCGTGGGTGAGAGCAACATGTATTTGTCCATAAACCTCCACTGTGGTATTTTTCATTTGCTCTTCTCTGAATCAGGAGTTCTCCTCTATTGTTGAAGACAAAAACTGAAAATGCACGATGCAAAAAGCCTTTCCTATGGGCTTCCATTTTTTCCATGGTACCTATGGCCTCATCTTGTTCGTTTACAAGAATTACGTTGTCTATTTTTTCAATTGACATACTTGCGCAAGATTTGCTTTTGTGATTCATCTACCTCACTTCTTCCAAGCATATAATATATCGCATTGTTCCAATAAGTAGGGCATTCTTGCGTGATACCATTCTGTATGGCCTGCACAACTATTGAGATGTCGTCTTTTATATTCGACGTATAGCCAAGAATGCCAGGTGTTTCACATTGTATTGAAAACCTCAAAAAACGTATCTCACCGTCCGAAGGAGATTCAGCTACACAAGATTCCAATATGTCTTTACCTCTGTTAAAAAAATCTAGTTTTTCGCCGGGCCATGATTGGCAAGAGGCGTTCATGGCAGTAGCCACCCCCAAATATGCCCTTTCTTTTGTACACTGGACAGCCGATGAGGAAATTGCAGAGTAGAACTGAGCAATTTTAGCGTCGTCTTTTGCTTGCATAAACAAAGTGCGCCATTGATCTATATTCGATACAGGCAACAATCCAATAAGTACACTTAGAACCAAAAAGTTCATATCAAACGCAAGTAATGTTTGCAGCAAGATACAACCAAAATGCGTGCCTTAGTTCTATCAGGTATTCTTACCCGCGATTGCAAGATTTTTTCTGCCGGAAGTGATTGAATTTTATGAAATAAGATTGTGTAGTATTTATAAGCTATGTAGACTCCCAATTTGGCCCCTCTCGGCAAATTTCGTATTCCGTTCCATGCTTCGTGAAACTCTTCCTTTATTTCTTTTTCAATACTTTCTTTCCAGTCCATGGATGTTTCAAATCCTTGATATTGCGGAAAGTAGTTTCTGCCTAATTCTTGAGTGTCCGAGCGCAGATCGCGTAAAAAGTTGACTTTTTGGAAAGCCGAACCCAATTTCATGGCAAATGGTTTAAGCTCTTCGTACTCAATTTTGTTCTTTTCAGTGAATACACGCAAACACATCAAGCCCACTACCTCTGCACTGCCGTAGATGTATTCCTGATAGCCTCCACTGTCATAATTTTTCTTTTCCAAATCCATCTGCATGCTATCCAGAAAGCCTTCAATGAGCGCCCAATCGATTTCAAAGCGATGAACAGTTTGTTGAAAGCAGTGCAATACGGGATTCAAAGATATTTTTTCTTCTATGGCTTGAATGGTATCATTGCGAAAGCGGTCGAGAAGTACCTTTTTGTCGTAATCGTGAAAAGTATCTACGATCTCATCAGCCAAACGTACAAATCCATAGATCGCATAGATCGGATCGTGAAATCGTTTGGAAAGTGTGCTTATGCCAAGGCTGAAACTCGTGCTATAGGCGCGGGTTATCCTCTTGCTGCATTGCATCGATACGGAATCATAGAGCGACATCATGTAGTGGTAGTCTCTTTAATTTTTTGTTCTTTCGTCATTTTTGAAACAAGGTCAGCAGCCAATTGACCGCTAATAATACTTGGAGGAACACCCGGGCCGGGAACGGTAAGTTGACCCGCGTATATCAAATTTGAAATTTTTCGGCTCAACATTCTCGGCTTCATCCAAGCTGTTTGCCCCAAGGTATTCGCTAGTCCATAAGCATTGCCTTTAAAGGAGTGATAGTCTTTTTCAAACTCTTCGTGGGCGTAGGAACGTTCGTAAATTATATCAGGCCTCAAGTCTTCACCTGTCTCCTTTTTTATTCTGAGCAATATGTCGTTCAAGTATTTATCTCTCAACTTTTTGTCGCTACTTAATGCCGGAGCCACTGGAACTAAGATAAAAATATTTTCCATGCCATCAGGGGCTACTTCCGGATCTGTTTTGGAGGGACAACAGACATAAAATTGCGGTTTTTCGGGCCAAGAAGGATTTTGATAAATCGTTTCAGCATGAACTTCAAAGGACTCATCAAAAAATAGATTGTGGTGAAGGAGCCCATCCACCTTGCGATTCACCCCAATGTAAAAAAGTAAACTTGATGGTGACATCACTCTCTTGTCCCAATATTTTTCGGAATAAGTTTGGTATTCCTTTTCAAGCAATTCCGACTCGATGTGGTGGTAATCTCCGCTGCCGATCACAAAGTCGAACTCCTCAACTCGCCCTTGTGCCTTGAGACATGTTATTTTGCCGTTCACGATTTCGAACCCTTCTACAGGACTGTTAAGGTGAATTTTTGCCCCATACTTTTTAGCAATATCGGCCATTGCTTCCGGAAGTTTGTTGAAACCACCCATGGGATACCACGTGCCTAATTTCATGTCGGCGTAGTTCATCATGGTGTATAACGCTGGTGTTGCCGATGGTTTGGCACCAAGGAATAGAACCGGAAATTCTAAAATCTGGATGATGCGAGGGTCTTTGAAAAATTTCCTTATGTGTGATGATACTGGTGTTAACAAATCCAGTTTAAACGCAGCTTTCAAGATATCTAGTTTGAAATACTCCCTGGCGGACAGAGAGGGCTTCCACACAAATCGACCCATACCTGTTTCATACTTGATTTCTGCTTCTCTCAGGAAGCGATCAAGGTTCAAGGCTGCACCCGGTTCTATAGATTCAAACAAATCGCGCAAATCACTGTATGTAGCAGGGAGGTCTGTCCTGTTTTTACCACCGAAAAACACTCTGTACGAAGGGTCTAAACGTTTTAATTCGTAATGGTCGGACGCTTTTTCTCCAAAACGTTTGAAAAATTGCTCCATTACATCAGGCATCCAATACCAACTAGGCCCCATATCGAAAGTGAAGCCTTTTTCTTTAAAAATGCGCGCACGACCACCTACCGATGAGTTTTTTTCGAATACTGTAACCGCAAATCCTCGGTGCGCCAAACTTGCAGCAGCAGACAATCCGGCTATTCCGGCACCTATGATGGCAATTTTATTGGGCATGGCAATTCATTAAGTAGAAACACGTTAACAAGTTAGGTACAAATTGGTTCACTTTGACAATCAATATTCGAAACATATATTGCACCAATGCTGCATATAAAATAGTTTTATAGAAGACCCCTTCAGGAATTATCCCAGAATCCGCATTGGGATTCGCTATGAAGTGCTAATACCGTTTATCCCGCATTACGCATTAGGGCAATTTTTGTATAATGCGTGCGGGATTCTCAAATCTAAGCGATAGAAT
>JAWXBG010000115.1:0-25931 GCA_034439875.1 Flavobacteriales bacterium | reverse complement strand
CCTCATTTTGCCGATGAATGCAGTATTCTATCGCTTAGATTTGAGAATCCCGCACGCATTCTACAAAAATTGCCCTAATGCGCAATGCGGGATAAACGGCATTAGCACTTCATAGCAAATTCCAATGCGGATTCTGGGATAATCGAAGAGATTTTCATATTGCGGGTTCAACCACCAGCAATTCTTGGGAAAGTTATTAGCCCTTAATCCAAGATTCTTACTCCCTGCTAGATGAAAGTAGGTTCGAAGATATTGAGGATCGAGTACATTTGGAAGCCGCGCGAGGAACATTAATATTGAGGACGAGTTTTGTAAATGAAGATTACAGCATTTTGAACGATCAACAAATAGTTGGTATTCGATCAACAGGAAATATCCATTATAGCATGGGCATTCAAGGTAGCGTTTTCGAAGTGATTGACGATACTCCATTGTCAAGCGAAATAAGTGGATTTACCCGAGGGATATGGTCAACCGGCTCGCTCAATTCAATTTCTACTTTAGTTATAGATGGTATGCGAATAGCCTGTTAAAGAGGAGTATTCTGCGAAACACCGAAGCGGATAAAAATCTACAGAAACGAGTTTTTCGATTTACCGATCGGATATCCTATCGATCCAAGCGCAACACCCGGAAGTTCTCAATACATCGAGTTATCCAATGGAACCAACGAGGCGGTTTGGGAAACTGGAGGTGTTCAGAATTCTACAGCCTCTTATGGTTGTTAAGTTCTTGGAACAATGACAGAAATAAATATTCAGGAGAATGAATTTGATCATGATAATTCTGAGGTGGATATGCGGTATGGATTTATTTGTTCAAATTCAGGGGGTTCGTCGGCACAGAGGATTCGACTGAACACATTCTACCGGAATGATATAGCTTGTTCGTTTCAAGGAAACAACAGGTCATCTGGCACAGGAGAAAGCTCAACAGGATTGATCTTTTCATTTAATTTGTTTGGCGCAAATGAGCTGGGAGAAGAGATTACCGATAAGCAAAATATCAAAGATGTGATCATTGTTCCCATTGGCACTGTAAGTCAAGGTGTGAAGTTGGTTCAGAATAATGGAATTGCAAATCAAACGCCTAATAACAAATGGTCACAGAGCATGGTGGAATCGAATGACGATATACATGAGGAAATTTCTTTTGTGGTGCATTCATACAGAGAGAACACAACAACGGATATTCCCCAAGAATTAAACGGAGTGCAACTTCTGGGTTCTACTCAGGCGAATACATGTACATCGGAAATTGACGTTCCATTCCTTGAATTCCAAGGCAACGAGGACGTTTCCGCTTTGCGCCAGAATACGGAAATAGAATTGAATTCTTTAATACAAACCTATGATGCACTTATTGATGGTGGTGACACCGAAAGTTTAACAGACGAAGTGGTCTATTCTACGTATACTGAAGCGTTAGAACTGTATTATGAATTGATGAGTAAATCACCGGCCCTAAGCGAGGACGTGATGTTGGAAGCAATTCAAAAGGATTATGAATTGCCGGCGGCGTTACTTACGAGTATACTTAGTAGCAATCCTACTGCAGCGAAAAGTGAATGGGTGCAGAAAGAACTTGACCGTCGAGCATTGCCATTGAACGAATGGCAGCGAACGCAAATTGAGGTGGGACTGGAGATTGTATCTTATAAGGAGTCACTTGAGGAACAAATTACAGAAAAACTTACCGAAAGATGGGATTTTGTTAACGATCATATTCTTGAGATTAATTCGAACTCTACCATTATTGACAAGCCAATTGCGGTTTTGAATATTCCGGATCCAAACAACTTTCTGAGTGACCGAATACTGACAATTCAATTGATGCGCGAATTAGGGATGAATGAAAGTGCAACTTTACATTTAGAATCCATACCACAGGATTTCAAATGCAATGAATGGATGTTAATGGAGCTGGCACAACTAGCTCAAGTCTGGGGCCAAGTAGACCTTGTTCTTCCTTATGAATCACTTGAATTGAATTTAGGCAAATTGAAAGTCTCCAAGGAATTTCTTTTGGTGGCAATAGTTGGGCTTCTAGCGAGGCTTTAAGTGTTTTACAGGCCTATTCAAATTTTGGCTTTAAGGAACCAATAATTAATACTAGTGGGGCTGAAACAAGAAATATTAAGTTACAACAATTGAATGAAATGTCCGAAATCAATGTCTATCCCAACCCAATGTATGACTATTTTGTATTTGAGCGAATCAAGGCCGATGGGAATTTCCAATTGTCTTTGTCCGATATAGCGGGTAAAGAAATATGGCCCGGAAACATTCTGGTAGATCAAAATTCTGAAGTCGTTGATACTAGTGAACTCTTACAAGGGATTTATCTTTTGAAAGTTATTGAAGGTGGTCGTTTGATTCAATGGAGTAAAATTCTAATTCGACGGTAATGATCAGTGCTAGAAAAATAGTTATTTTATTTATGTTGGGGTGCTCTCAAGAATTGAGGGCTCAATTTACTTATTTTGATAATTTATATAACCCGCCGGAATATGTAGACTCTAACAGTGGTGTTTTATGGAATTTATTTGTTTTGGACTCCGAGATATTATGCACCGGTTCTGCTTACCATAATTATTCATATGGCCATTGGTTCTTAAAAGTTGATGATTCAGCAGGTGCGGTGCTCGAAAATATTTTTATCCCATATGAGAATTTTCAGATGCTCTATACATGGGGTGATACGTATGACATGAACTCTGTAGGACATGTCTTGGGCACTCACTTTGTCTATTCACAACAAGACGATTTATGGCCAACGTACGCGTTTGAGTTCAATACAAGTGACCTAACTATGAATTGCGAAACTATTGGTTCGGACTATGCAAATGATTCCACTGTTTATAGTCAGTTAATTGTAAGAGAATTGGATGATTTTTCAGTCTTGGCGTGTGGAACTGTGCAGCACTTTCCATCAGACTTCAACTTTCAGTTGGTCTTCTGTTTACACGTTACAATGGAGATGGCACAGCCCCAAGCTCAACTGAAATTGCGTTATGGAACGAGGAATGGCAATCCCTGATACCTCATCAACAAGTTTTTCCCACAGACATGATTGAACTCCCAAATGGGAATACCTTGGTATCAGGAGTTTGGGCTGATGAGCTCCCGCCACCATTTAAACGTACTCCCTTCATCATGCAGTTTACACCTGAGCTTGATTTAATTTCAAATTTTGAATTTGGCAACGCCGAAGTTGATAACTGGTATCCATGGATGAATTTGCGGGAAGATGGTAATGTAATGTTCGCCTACGCTCATGGTGTGCAATGGGATGAGGAAATTAACACATATGCTATTTGGGACATGCGGTTGGGACTTTATGACCCAATAGAAATGGACACCGTATTTGTTAAGACGTACCCACATCAAGGAATCATTCAACGCCTTCAGGATTTTGAACCGACTTCCGATGGTGGCTATATTATATTGGCTCAGGGAGTTACCCAAGATGCTGAAGGTAATGGAGAAGTTCCATTATTTCTGTTGAAAGTGAATAGCGAATTTGAAGAAGAGTGGTTTCAAACATATGAAGCTCCACAATACTCCTGGGATATTATTGCACATGATCTAGAAGTAACATCGGACGGGGGTTATGCAATCCTTAGTCAGTTTTTGGATATGGAAAATACTGAATTAACATACTACAAAACCTGGCTCCTCAAACTCGATGCCTGTGGAGATATGGTATGGAATGGCTGTCCGTTTGTAGGGGTAGAAGAAAACAAGGGCTTGGATGTACAAGTTTACCCCAACCCTTTCACCAATCACCTTCACCTCACCTTGCCCGAAGTATCCCATTTGATAGAAGTGTACAACAGTATGGGAGCTTTGATGAACATTTATATTGCTCAGCAAGAAATGGATATAGATCTGTCGCAAAATCCAAAGGGTACTTACCTCGTGAGAATTTTGGATAGAAATAATTCTGTACTTTGGTCTGAGAAGGTGGTGAGGGAGTGATGAAAGCAAAACACTAAATCCATTTTTGAATTTGTGCTTTATCAGTTATCGAGAAGCCATTATCCGAACTCCCGAGCTTTGAACTCCACAGCCGCCTGATCCACTCTCATCTCTCATTCTCACTCCGTCCAACCCCTACCTCTCCCGAAGCACTTCAGACGCCGAAGACCCAAACAACTTCCAT
The DNA here is from genome assembly GCA_034439875.1 of Flavobacteriales bacterium. Classification (GTDB taxonomy): domain Bacteria; phylum Bacteroidota; class Bacteroidia; order Flavobacteriales_D; family Sanyastnellaceae; genus JAWXBG01. The sequence goes on along the minus strand of JAWXBG010000115.1, from coordinate 21,767 downwards.
CTCCAGGGTTTGAAAATGTAGGAGTTCTTCTGCCAAAACATAAGTACGAGATAGACGAAAACCGGAGACCCGAAAGTTAGAAAAGAGAGATAGATAAAGGAGAGTCTCACCCTATGCGGACGGACACCCATTTTGATGCCGAGCCAAGAACAAACACCAAAGGCTTGTCGCTCGAAAAAATTGAGGATGGATTGAATAACTTTCATCTTTGTTTCATCAAATGTAAACCAATCTGGCAATGTAAGCAACGTTTGTGGCTGCAATATTCATTGTACAAGTGAATCATCGATTGAGAATCTAATGCGTTGTCAGCACTGCAACCAAGTACTGACCAATGTCTTGTGATTTGGTTTTCTTCAGCTTTACAGCGAGAAAGAAATTCTATGATGTCTGCAATTTGTGCCTCATTGCCATGGTAAGACGCGTGGGCATACCAGTAGGTTGGCAGTGTGTTGATAAGAAGGTTTTGAAGTGAGGATGCACCTAAGATCGCGTGATTTTTTTTGCCCTTCTTTCCAAAGTCATAGTGTTCTTCCCAATATGCGCCGGCTTTAACAGTCAAAAGGTCAGTCGCTTTTTCAAGTGAACAGGGCTTAGAAAGATTTTTTTGGAGATCTCTGTGATGCCCCAACAAAGCAGAGAGTTGTGCAATGCGAATACATGGAAAATTACCAGGACGGCTTTTCCCTGTTTGCCAAATAGATTTCGGAAGAGGGGAGAGGTCGTGCTTTTTTTTGATCCATGTGTATGCTTCGCTCAATTGTGAATGATATTCGTCAATATTTTCTGTTTCGAGCCAACCCGCTTGACCAAAAAATAGAGCCTCGATAAGCAAAGGATCTTCGTGTTTTCGAAGCACCGTTTTCCACGGGATCTGCGAGGCAAATATGGACATCGCTGTTTTGTTGACTTTAAAACCGAAATTCTCAGTCAATAAGTGATAAAACACCATTTTCCAATCGCCATTTAGTTGAGACAACAATGCCAATACAGGTTCCGATTTTACTTCCAACCTTTCGGCCATTAGCCTGTCCTTCCATGAAGTCCAGATCAATGAGTCCACACTTTGAATCTGATTTTGGCATGGAATCCAGGTTTTACTCTTCAACCAACTCTCAAACTGATCGTACAAACCGAGTTTTAAAAATTGAGCAAGTTCCAAAGTTGGAATCTCTTGAGCACCGATATAAATCTTCGCATCGGCCTTAAAAACGACATGTAGAATCACATTTTGATAGGCAGCATCAGTTTCATGTCCATGAGCGTACCAATCGGAGGCATTTACGTGAATTTCGACCTGACCTGCCCAAATCGCGTCGCCAATCTTAATTTTTGCATTCTCAAAGTCGGGACCACTGTTTCTATTTAACCTCCCGGGGTCAATTATTTGTATTATTTCTCCATCAGTTGTGCACAACTTCTGACCATCATACAATCTATATGCCCAGGCATAAGCGAGGAATTCTTCTTTCATAGGATTTAGTTTTTCAGTGCGCTAATATGATTTTCTTCAGTTGATTATCCGACATAAAGTCATATTTTTGGAAAACAAATTCTTAACCAATGAAAACTTTACCTTTAGCTCTTTTTGCATTTATGACTTTGTCGCTTTTTTCTTCTTGCGACAAATTCAATGAAAAATCATTTTCCGCTTCTTTTCATAAAGAATTCGATGTTCCTGTAAGTGAAGAAGCGGGGGCGATGACAATCGACCTCGAAGAAATTCTAAGTGCTCTTGATAATGCTGATATCGAGAAATACAAGGAGAGTATAAAGAGCTACGAATTGGTGAACATCCGTTACAAGATTTGGGAATATGCCGGAAATGGAGCGGCAACGTTCACGGGAAATCTCGGAGTTGGCAATGCAATGGCCGATACACCTGGGGTATTGTTGGCTATGGAAGGGGTATCACTACAGGCCATAAACGACGACCCTGAATACAGAACCCTTGAAAAAACAGAACAAGATATCGATAAGATCGAACAATACTTTTTGGATACAAATGGCCTCACACTTTTCCTCGATGGCGCCGTTACTCATCAGCCGATGTTCTTTAAGCTCGATGTATGGGTAGATGTAAAGGCTCTAGCAGAAGTTAAAGACTAGGATAGTCTCGTTTTCGTTCATGAAGATTGCGTTTCGGAAGAAAAGATTCCGATCAAATATTCTCAGAGGAGTCCAGACATTTCGACTTGAATTTTCTTTGCTTCTATGGCTGCGGCTAGAGCAAAGTCGCTTTCTCGCGAAGCGTAAAGAATACTTCTTGATGCGTTTACTAAAATTCCACATTGTTTATTCATTCCATATTTGGCTACTTCAGATAAACTTCCTCCTTGAGCACCAACACCAGGAACAAGTAAGAAGTGATCAGGGGCAATGCTGCGGATTTCGCCGAGCATTTCAGCACGCGTAGCACCTACTACAAACATCAAATTATCCGGCGTTCCGTAATCACATAACGAGGCAATGACATCCTGATATAAGGGTCGACCGGTACTGGTTTTTATTGTTTGAAAATCCGTAGCACCGGGATTGGAAGTAAGCGCTAATGCTATGGCCCACTTGCCTGGAAATTTCAGAAAAGGTTCTACACTATCTCTTCCCATGTATGGCGCAATGGTTACTGCATCGCATCCCAATGTTTCAAAAAAAGTAGAGGCATAATAGGAAGATGTATTGCCAATATCACCGCGTTTTGCATCTGCAATTATGAAATGTTCCTTTCCAATGTACTGAATCGTTTCATCCAAAACTCTCCAACCTTCGACTCCATGTTTTTCATAGAAGGCAAGATTAGGTTTGTAGGCCACACAATAGTCCCTAGTGGCATCAATAATTGCTTTATTGAAACTCAACATATCAACACCCAATGGCAAGAGTTTAGGATCTGTGTCGAGTCCAACGCAAAGGAAGGATCTGCGTTCAATGATTTTATCGTAAAGCTCTTGTCTGGTCATTTTTTTGAACTTAGAGGGAGGTTCCTTCTTTAAGTTTTTCAGCGTTTTCAGCAATTTTCAAAGATTCGATGATATCACCGATTTCGCCGTTCATGATTTCGTCGAGATTATACATTGTGAGGTTGATGCGGTGATCTGTCACCCTTCCTTGCGGAAAATTATATGTCCTGATTTTTGCTGATCTGTCTCCAGTACTTACCAAGGACTTTCTCATGCGAGCGCGTTCCTCATGTCTTTTGTTGACCTCAGCCTCGAAGATTTTTGAGCGCAACATAGTCATTGCTTTCTCCTGATTCTCGTGCTGCGATCTACCTTCCTGACATGCCACGATGGTGCCGGTGGGTAGGTGTGTTAGGCGAACAGCACTTTCCGTTTTGTTTACGTGCTGACCACCTGCACCGCTCGCTCGATATGTATCTCTGTGTATGTCTGCCGGATTTATTATCACATCAAATTCTTCAGCCTCGGGCATTACCGCAATGGTGGCTGCTGATGTATGCACACGGCCTTGCGCTTCAGTTTCGGGAACGCGTTGTACACGATGAACCCCACTCTCAAATTTCAGGGTGCCATACACTTCATCGCCCGAAATTTCGATGCTCACCTCCTTATAGCCGCCCATGGTTCCTTCATTGACAGTGAGTACTTCAAATTTCCAACCTTGATTTTGAATGTAGCGAGTGTACATTCTATATAGATCGCCGGCAAAAATCGCAGCTTCATCACCACCTGTTCCACCTCTAATTTCCATGATACAGTTTTTAGTATCCTCAGGATCTTTTGGTATGAGCAGAACTTTAATTTCTTCAACCAATAATTCTTCTTTTGGTGAAAGTTCATCCAATTCATCTTGGGCCAATTCCTTCAACTCAGCATCCTCTTTTCCATTGAGAATTACTTTAGCTGCGGCAATATCATTTACTGTTTTTATATATTCTTCCGCTTTTAATACCAATGGTTGGAGATCCTTGTATTCCTTCATCAGCGAGGTATATCTCTTCATGTCGGCAATTACTGATGGATCTGTAATTTGCTTACTTACTTCAGAGTAGCGGTCTTGTATAGAATGTAATCTGGGTATGAGATCACTCATGTGTATTGTGTGTTTAAAACCTTGGGTTAATAGACAAACTCGCCGAATTGGCTCTTGATCGTGAGTTTGCGTTCCTCTGAAGGAAGTACTTTACCAACGATTTGTGCTTCAAGATTAAAACCTGAAGCGATAGAAATTATGGAAGTAGCGGTTTTTTCATCAGTGTAAATCTCCATGCGATGACCCATATTGAAGACTTTATACATCTCGCTCCAATCTGATTCTGATTCTTTCTGGATGATTCGAAACAAGGGAGGAAGCGGAAATAGGTTGTCTTTTATAACATGAACTTTGTCGATGAAATGTAGAACTTTAGTCTGTCCACCTCCACTGCAATGAACCATTCCATCTATTTCAGCCCTGTGTTTTTCGAGTATAGCTTTTATCACCGGTGCGTATGTTCTGGTAGGTGATAATACAAGTCTGCCAGCATTAACGGGTGCGTCGTCCACGCGATCTTTCAGCATATAAGAACCGCTATAGGCCAAATCGGAGGGTATACCTTCGTCGAAACTTTCTGGATATTTTATAGCTAATTCTTTGTAGAAAACGTCGTGTCTTGCGCTGGTAAGACCATTGCTTCCCATACCGCCATTGTAATTGTCTTCGTAGGTGGTTTGTCCGGTAGAGGAAAGACCTACAATTACATTTCCGGCTTTAATCTTTGAGTTATCGATCACCTCATCGCGGCGCATTCTGCAAACCACAGTGCTATCTACAATAATGGTGCGAACCAGATCGCCAACATCTGCTGTTTCTCCACCAGTAGAAATGATGCTTATTCCCTGACTTCGGAGCGATTCCAATAATTCTTCCGTGCCATTGATGATAGCCGAAATGACCTCGGCCGGAACTAATCTTTTATTGCGACCAATAGAAGAACTGAGCAAAATATTTTGCGCAGCACCTACACAAAGTAAATCATCGAGATTCATCACCAGTGCATCTTGTGCAATACCTCTCCAAACATCTAGATCACCTGTTTCTTTCCAATAGATATATGCGAGAGAAGATTTGGTACCAGCACCATCGGCGTGCATCACAATGCAATGTTCATCGCTGCCGGTAAGATGATCAGGCACTATTTTACAAAAAGCTTTTGGGAATAGCCCCTTGTCAATGTTTCTAATGGCCGCATGTACATCTTCTTTTTGCGAAGAAACGCCACGTTGGTTATATCTAGATGAGTCGCTCATGTTAAAATAAAGAAGCCGCTTCATGACGAAGCGGCCTCAAAAATATCAAGTAGTTCGTTACTATTGTTTAGGAACGTAATTCGTATCTACGATTTTGAATACCGTTCTACGATTGAGCTGGTGAGCAATTTCTTGCTGATCAGCCGGAAGTTTCGTGATGTATGCTTCAGTAAGACTAGTATCAGCTTTAAATGGACCCGTAGCTTTCAACAGTTTGCGAGGGCTAGACTCACCCTTACCAGCAGCTTTTAGTCTTAGCGGGTCGATACCGCGACCAATCAAATAGTTCACGCAGGTTTCAGCACGTTTCTGTGAAAGTTTTTGGTTGTAATCGTCTTTACCCCGGAAGTCAGTATGTGATTCCAATTGAATCACAAACTTTGGATTCTGCAACATCAAGTCATACAGATAGTTGAGTGAATCAGAAGAATTTACTGTGTCATTTACCAATAGTATTGCCTGATCATACGGATATAATACCAAAGGCATAGGGTACTCCTTAGTTACAATAATTGGCTCTAGGAAATACTCGCGATAAAACTTGGTAGATTCTTTAAGTCCAATTGTAGAGAATGAGTCACCGGTACCGATGTAGGTATCTTTTGAAACGTCCACTTTGAATGATTTAGCAGGAAGAATTTGCTCTTTGGTCATGCTGAAACCACCATTTCCATCTGTAGTTATTGGATACTGCTTTCCGTCGCTATCTACTACCACCACGTTAGCATTGGCAATCGGGCTTCCAGTAGCTTCGTCGAATACTGTACCTATCAATTCGAATTCCAATGGAGGCTCAGAGAAATAGTAGATATCATCTTTTCCTTTTCCACCCGGACGGTTGGAAGTAAAGAAACCTGAATTCTTGGTGTCTTTGTCCAACACCATTGCGAAGTCGTCAGAAGAAGAGTTTATTGGGTAGTCCATTGCGGCAGGGGCCGAGAATGTCATTTCACCCGTCTTTTCTGCTTTGAATATATCAAGTCCACCCATTCCTAGGTGACCAGTTGAAGCGAAGTACAAAGTACCATCTTCAGCAACCCATGGGAACATCTCATCACCGGGTGTATTAACTCCGCCAAGATTTTTTGGAGTACCCCAAGTATCCGCTTTTTTATCATAAGTAACATACCACAGGTCTTTCCCACCTTTTCCACCACCCATGTCAGAAGCGAAAATGAGGTGTTTATCATCGGGTGTGAGGGCAGGGTGACCAACCATTGAGCTATCATCGGCAGCGCGGTCGATAACGTTCAAGGCAACTGCAGCTTGGTATTGTTGACCTTGCTTTTTGGAATAATAAATATCACAGGCAAAACGATCTTTGTTATCGTATTCGCAGCGCGTAAAATACATGGTTTTGTAATCGCTGTCGTAAGCTGCAACACCTTCATGACTGGTAGTGTTTACAGTATTTCCAAGTGGTGTTGGTGCACCCCACTTGCCTTTTTTATCGCGCTCGGCAAGAAAAAGGTCCATAAAACTTTCGCCAGTCTTTGGGTCTGGAGTATTTCCAGTTGAAGCTTGACGAGAAGAACTGAATACAATCTCCTTGTCTGTTTTAGTGGAGTAGGTAAGGGTGTAATCGAAGAAAGGCGTATTCAGGTCAGCCACGTTATCTACTTTAAATTTGGTTTTAGGCTGAGCTTTCATTTCAGCAGCCTTTTCACAAGCACTGATATAGTTGTCCGCAGTGGTTTTGTTGCCACCATTATCCTTATATTTCTTGAATTGAACAATGGCATCATCCCACTTTTCCAATTCTTGAAGTGCTTTACCATAGTTTAAGTAAACTTCAGGATCGGTTTTGTGGTACTGAGCAGTGATAGACTTGGTGTACCATTCTAAAGACTTACTGTATTCTTTGGAGAGACGGAAACATTCGCCGATTTGATACAGCACTCTTCCCTTTTCTTCAATTCCTTTCACATTAACTTCGGCAGTTTGATAAAGCTGGGCGGCATCGATGTAGCCTCCGCTCGCAAACTCTTCATCGGCTTTCTTGGTGTATTTGCTTTGAGCAACTACAGTCATAGAAATAAAAAGGGCAACAGTAGCAAGAATAATTGGTCGCACTAATTTCATAAGGTTGGTTTTTGGATTCCTATTTTTTAACAGGTGACGAAAATAGACAATTCTGCTCTTTTGCCAAGTTTTGTTGAACGTAGTTTTCATCTTTTGATTGATTTGATTTCTGAAAGCAGGACTCGAATTGCTCATAAATTCCACAACAATGATCCATAAAATTAAATTTCAAGAGAGCTGAAATTGGGGTAAATTTATGTAAACCAGCAATATAACGCAAATTTTATTTGTACGTTAAGCCATTGTGAAAAGGATGTTTATAACCAATTACGGCTCAGAACAAACTCCTGATCAGTGAATGTCATTTCGAGCATTTATCTCACGTTGGCATTCAGATTATCAGAAAATGACTCCCTTTGAGTTGTCTAGTCCTCTTATCTCGTCCAAAGAAGTTCCCTCATCTTCGGCAATGGCCACATTTCGTCGTCTACCATCAACTCCAAGGCATCCGCATTATCGCGAACTCTATCCATAAGTGGTTTTACTTTAGAACAGAATAGCTCCGCAGCCTTCTCTGTATCGAGTTTATGGGCCTTATCCATCTCTTTATTCATGACTTCAAGGGTATCTCTCATAATATTCACATGACGAGAAATATCTCGAATCAATGAAAGTTGGGTGCGGGTAGCTTCCTTCGCTTCGTTGGCCGGAAGAATTTCTTTCAGTCCCAAAACATTCTTTATCAATCGTGTCTGATATGCAATAACAGTGGGAATAATATGGTTCTGAGCCAAGTCGCTTGTAACGCGGGCTTCGATCTCCCGTCTGCGGGTGTAATTTTCTACTTCAATGTCATAGCGTGCATGAATTTCTTCTTTTGTAAGAACATTCATTTTCTCGAAAAGCTCTTGAACATCCTTACGTTTCCAGACTTTAAGGGCACTTGGGGTATCTTTCAAATTGCTCAGTCCGCGTTTGGCCGCCTCTTTCACCCACTCATCGCCATATCCATTTCCTTCAAATCTGATGGCTTTGCTAGATTTAATGACTTTCTGAAGTTCTTTTAAAATGGCCTCATCCTTATCGTCGCCTTTCGCGATGCGTGCATCTACATCTTTCTTAAATTGAATCAATCTACTGGCAACAATAGTATTCAATACAGTCATTGCATTGGCACAATTGGCAGATGATCCTACTGCTCGGAATTCAAATTTATTTCCAGTGAATGCAAAGGGAGATGTCCGATTTCTGTCAGTATTGTCGAGCAATACTTGTGGCAGTTTTCCGATGCTCAGCTTGAGTTCGGTTTTGTCTTGTGGAGTCATTTTTCCGGCCTTCACATTTTTCTCAATTTCATCGAGCATCGCAGATAGATGTTCACCGAGGAAAGTCGACATAATAGCAGGTGGCGCTTCGTTTGCTCCGAGTCTATGATCGTTTCCTACAGTAGCTATGCTAGCGCGCAGCACATCAGCATTTTCGTGAATGGCACCCACTGTATTGATAAAAAACGTAAGGAATTGCAAGTTGGTTTTTGGGTTTTTCCCAGGCTTCAACAAATTGACTCCGGTATTCGTACTGAGGGCCCAGTTGTTGTGTTTTCCGCTACCGTTGATTCCTTCAAATGGTTTTTCATGAAGTAAAACGCGGAAATTATGCTTACGAGCTACTTTTTCGAGCAGATCCATCAAAAGCTGATTGTGGTCGTTGGCCAAATTCGCTTCTTCAAACATCGGGGCCACCTCAAATTGGTTTGGAGCAACTTCATTGTGACGGGTCGTAACGGGTATTCCGAGCAAATGTGATTCATATTCAAACTCCTTCATAAAACCCATGGCTCTCTCAGGAATGGAACCAAAGTAATGGTCTTCGAGTTGTTGACCTTTCGCCGGACGATGACCAAAAAGTGCTCTGCCTGTCATGGCAATATCCGGACGCGCATTGTATAATGAGCTATCCACCAAAAAGTATTCTTGTTCCCATCCCAAAGTAGTCTGAACCTTCACCACGTCCTTATCGAAATACTGACACACACCCGTTGCGGCCGCATCTACCGCATGTAGGGCCTTTAGCAATGGCATTTTATAATCGAGGGCATGACTTGTATACGATATAAATATAGTAGGAATGCAAAGAGTGCTCCCTACGATAAAGGCGGGAGAGGAGGGATCCCATAGAGTATAACCACGAGCTTCAAAAGTATTTCTGATACCACCGCTTGGGAAAGAAGATGCATCGGGTTCTTGCTGAACCAACATAGTGCCTTCAAATTTCTCGAGTGCTCTACCATCTGCCAAAGGTTTGAAGAAGCTATCATGTTTTTCTGCCGTCGCTCCTGTAAGAGGCTGGAACCAGTGTGTGTAATGTGTCACACCTTTACTCATAGCCCACTCTTTCATCGCAGCCGCTATATGATCTGCGGTTTGCTGATCAATCATTTTACCTTCTTCAATGCATCCCAATAGTTTTGCGTAAATGTCATCGGTAAGGTACTCCCTCATTTTGTAGTAGTTGAACACATTGGATCCGAAGTACTCCGAAATCCTCCCTTTTGTTGGAATGTTCACTGCTTTTCTATCATTCAGCTCTGCCAGGGCTTGAAAACGTGTTGTTGACATAATGGAATCTTTTTTTGGGGGGGGTGTTGGAAAAAAAATGAATTTTCGGTTGCAAAGGTATCTGATGGAGGGGGGTGTAGAGCAAAAAGTTATCAAATTTCTGAAAAGTACTTTTATTTTGGATAGGCGACTTAGGACGATCGAATATGTCAGATAAAAATTGATTCTATCTTTACCCCATGGACAATAATGACATCTTTCGCAGGGTTCGATATATTTTCGATTACGACGACAATAAAATGATGAATCTCTTTCAAAGCGTCAATCTCATTGCTACTCGGGCACAAGTGAGCGATTGGCTTAAAAAGGAAGACGATGCCGATCATCTAGAAATTACAGATGTAGAGCTTGCCACCTTTTTAAATGCTGTGATCATAGATAAACGGGGAAAAAAGGAAGGGCCAGACCCGATTCCTGAGAGCAGACTTAACAACAATATTATTTTCCGAAAACTTAGAATTGCATTGAATTATAAAGATGAAGACATCCTCGGCGTGTTAGATTCTGTAGATATGAATATAAGCAAACATGAACTCAGTGCATTTTTCAGGAATCCTACTCAAGAGCAATTCCGACCGTGCAAAGACCAAATTCTTCGCAATTTTTTATTTGGTTTGCAGTTAAAGTTGAGGCCGGAACAGAAGAATACTTCGGAGAATTGATTTATATCACGGACCTAATTTTTTTTTGAACCTTAGATATTATGCCTCATCGAAATTTGAAATTAGGAATTCTATTTTTAGTGCTTCTTTCGATTTCAATTTATAGCTGTGAGGGTGACCAAGAGTTGAGATTTGTATTTACCGATTTGAGTGTAGAAAACACAACATCAGAGATGGGGATGCCCCATGTAAATTATGGAGACTCACTTTCCGGTAACTTATATGGTATACGAATGAATCTGTACCCTGAGGAAACCAGCAGAAAGGGAAGATACTTTGATCCCTTTGAAGCTCCAGCTATCGGAGGTAATGCGTTTAGATATATTTTTATTACGAGCAATAAAGACTTTGACGAGGAACATCCCGCTGGTACACTGTTGAATGGTGTTTTTATTATTTCTCGGGCAATTTCATTTATGGTGACTCTCTCAGGGATAGCTCTTCTGTGACCATTACCGCAAGTTTTCTCCCGGGCTTTCCTGAAAATCCGTTTCCTGATTATGCAGACTTTTTGTTGTGTCGTTATCCTACCAATAATACCGAACGAGTTTTTTATGTGCGTTTGGTTAAATATGATCTTACAGAGTTCAGCGATTCAACAACAAGTGTAAAATTGTACTGAGGATACCGCAACATAGGGTGGTCAATTTGCCGGAATACTCCCATTTTAAGTGTGGGGTCATTTCCCCATATATATCATAGGAATAGGCCGCTTTTTGTTTGTTTCGACCACGGGTATCGGATACAGCTTTCGATTAAAATCTCAGACACATTCAACCCACAATTGCTTACTCCTTTAGAATGGCTAATATGCCGGGAGGTACATATGCATTTAACCCAGAATCCGCATTGGGATTCGCTATGAAGTCCTAAACCCCACAGATAGCAAGTGCTCTCGCAAGATTTTTTTTTGATGGTATATATTCATACATCAAGAATAAAAATCGAGAAAGTGCTTGATTTCAAAGGGGGTTAGCGCTGCAATAGATTTCCAATGCGGATTCTGGGTTTAAGGAATACAGCTCAAATAATTTTTTCACGAAGGAATATGAGATATTCAATATTCCTGCTAAAGGTATGAGTTTCGGAATCAATTATAAGAAGTGTTCCAATACGGAGTTCAAGTCGATGAAGAAAATAACGTTGTCCAACGTCACCCTATTCGCAGAATTTACCTATCTCAACCTAGAATGAAATGGAAAGACCATAACAAGAATGCTTTCAGTTCCCGAGTCTATTTCAACTTACCCAATTGAAAGGTCATATTATCTTATATAAGTGGGAGTTGCCGTTGGAATCTCAACACGATTCTACAAACGAAAATAGTTCGCTCACTTCTATTTTTCTTCAACCCTTAATATTGGATACATCCTCTCTTCCTCAAGCAAATATTCGAAAGCTTCGTAGTTCACAAGCCCAAGCATTGATCTTGGTTCAAATGCAATGGCAATAAGATTGGATTTTATTTGGCTAAGCGGAACGAAAAAATAGAATTGGGGATTCGCTAAATCGTAGTTGCGCAGTTTTTGCACATTGGCATCGGCAACATTCATTTCTTCAAGTGTATCGCGCTTTTCGCTATTTACTCTATAAACCGATATTTCGTGTTTTTTGTTTTCGGAGTAAAGGAAATAGTATAATCTGTGGCGATCCATGAATGCCTTAATTGTTTCATCATTGCCCGGTACCAGATAACCGAGCGGCCGGTCAACATCTTCGAGCACCTCTACTTTAGGATGAAATTGTTCGATCGGATAATCAGAAACTTGCTTCGTTGATACATCAAAAAGGGAAAGGCTAAGGTTGCTTCCATCTGCTACATGCTCCATCCTCAGGGCAATGCGCTCCTTAGATTTTAGAAGTCTTTTCCTCTCTTTCTTGACTAGCTTTTTTATTTCCTTCTGATTTTTATCGGCGAAATTTAGAAGAGACATCATCAATTCGAGTTGTCCTTTTGATCGGCGCTCAATCGATTCATGACTTGTACTTCCGTTCAATCCTTCAGCTATAAAAGAGAATGACCCATAGATTCCGAAACCATTTCTAGCATCGTCAATATCAATGGTACTGTAGCGCATTCTTTGATTCTCAGCAATGGATCCTACAATATATTCTGAAAAGGAAAAGCCGTTATCATTTAGATTTTGTTTCATGGTGGGCAGGAAATACTTACGCGAAAAATCCCGGATGTCTTTGCCAATATTTGGATTTGAGGGAAGACCCAGTTGCTCGTCGTAGTTTCTGATGAGTTTAAAAGTTGAGGTTGTGTCATCCCACGGGTAATATTCATGCACGTCCAAAGTGATATCTGGCAAATATCTGTCGTACAAATGGTGAATGGCTAAAGATTCATTTTGATCGATTAATAGATGATTTCGATTCAAGTCTACACCTAGGCCATTTCTTCGTTGGTCCAAGTCGGCTCCATCTGGATTGACTTGTGGAACTATAATAATATCCATCTTAGAAAGGAGCACATCTAGTTTACCGGCTCCGAAGTCTCTTATAAGCACCAACGCAGCTTCCTTGCCAGAGGCTTCGTTTCCGTGTTGTTGAGCAAAGATCATTACGCGCAACTTTTTGCTCAACACTTTCTTGTCTTTGGTGATAATGGCTGCTGTTATTTCTTTCCCTGCGGAAGTTGTGCCAATGATTTCGGTTCGAATACAGGAACTATTGTTTGCGACTTCGCCCAGAAAGGTAAAAACCTGAGTGCTCGATGACAACGAGGCATATCCGGACTTCTCCAGGGGCGTTTGAAGGTTTTTTTGACCTAGGATGGGCTGCACAATAAAGAAGAAAGCAGCGGAAAGGATCAATAACGGGTGCAATGTCATTCGTTAAATTTTAGAGTAAACGTAAGGATCATTTATGATATTGACTTGATAGATAGAAGTGATTTCCAGTCAACAAAGGTTCTATGTTGGAGTTTCCTTCACTTTACTAAAGCGTGAATTCTGTAAGTTTTTAACGGAATCTTGTAACTCCTATGGAAAAGGCGCACACCATTTTTGCTCCATCAAATCCCTAGCCTTCGAATTGAGGTGTTGAGAATCATTTGATAAAATTTAAAGTAAAAAAAATGAAAACGTTAACTAAGTTATTTTTAGTGGTTCTGATTGCAATCACCGCTGTTTCTTGTCAAGACAAGGCCCAAACCGAAGCCGAAAAGGCAACCTCAGATTTTAATCAGTATGTCGATTCTATGAATCGTGCAAATCTGGATTACACAAATGAAAATTGGGCTTCAATTGAAACTGGCTATCGCATGAGAGCGGAGAAGGCAGAGGCGCAACTCGCCAAAATGAACGATTCTCAAAAGTCAAATTATGAGGCTAGTAAAAAGAAGTACGCTGACTTAAGCACAAGGTATAAAATGGAAATTGAAAAGAAATACCCCGTGATTGATTCACGTGTGGTACTTCGCAATTCACTTTTTGGTGAAGGAAGAGTAGGAGATGACATGTCCTTTGGTTTTGCCAATGCAGGAAATCTACTTTCCATTTACGACACTTTTTACAATGCACTACAGGCAAATAAAGATGTATATTCTCGTGAAGACTGGGATGAAATCAAAGTTCTCTATGAAGCACTTGATACCCGTAAAAATGAAGTAGAGAAAGAATTAGTTGGAAGCGACAATTCGAAAATTGCAAATTTGAAAGTTAAAATTGGCACTATGCTAGAACTCCAACGCCCAGGTTCGAAGGTGAAAGAAAATTCAGACGCCAAGAAGTAATAGGACTAAAAACAACTATCTCTTTAAGTGAACCTAATTTCGAACCCCTTTCAATGTACATTGGAGGGGGTTTCTGTTTTTTGGATCTTCACTAAATCAATTATGCAATGAAGCTCATTTTTTTGTTCTTCCCACTAACTCTCAGTTTCTTTTTGTCAATGCATTCACAAGAGATTGATACTTTTCAAAAGGACTGTTTAGTATGTAGTCTCGTTGGTGTCGAGAGTTCACGGAACCATCGACAGTTTTTTAGAGATCCTTTGAAATTGGTTTTGAAAAATGTATAAACAATTAGCCTAATCGGAATAAAGAAATGACTCACGATGCACTTCATATACTAATTGCGGATGATGATGATGATGACCGTCTTATTTTTAAAGATGCCATTGAAGAAGTAAAAGTTAGAACCACCGTAACTGCGTTTAACGACGGTGTTGAATTGATGGAATACCTCGATAAACCGGCAATACATTTACCCAATCTAGTTTTTATAGATTTGAATATGCCGCGCAAAAGCGGAATGGAATGTTTAAAGGAAATACGAAGCAATCATAAATTCAAAGACATTGCCATAGCTATTTATTCTACTTCGGCATTGGAAAATGATATTGAAGAAACATTTATTAAAGGAGCAAACATTTACATTAAAAAACCCAATGAGTTTCAAGTATTGAGAAGTGTTTTAGCTAAAGTACTTACTATGAATTGGCAATACCATACGTCGGATATGAACAAGGAAAATTTTTTACTCTTCATTAAGTAGCAAGGCAGTGCATGAAGCAACTTTCAAAAAACACTTCTACTCTGTTGTTTGTAGCACTTACTGAATGTTGGTTTTGGTTGCAATTATTTCATATTACAAGTTTTCGCAGTATAATAAATCTGTTTATTGGGTGATGCACACCAATTTTGTTAAGAGCAAAATTATTGAGGTGGTATCCAATCTGAAAGATGCTGAGAATGGCCAGCGTGCTTATCTGTATACTGATGATTCAGTTTTCCTTAAACCACATATGGGTGAGGAGCACCGAAACAATATTGCTTTTGTTAGGCTTGATTCACTCATTAGCAACAATCCTAATCAAAAGGAGAATTTGAAAAAACTTAAAACGCTTGTTGATGAGAGATATTTTATCCTGAAAACCAATCTTGAACTTTTTAAAAATACTCCACCGAATTTATTCAGGACTTCTGCCTTACTTGAAGGTAGAATAAAAATGGATGAAGTAAATAAACAGGTTGAGCTCATAACAAAGGAAGAAGATAGTTTGTTAGTCGAACACATTGAGGTTAAAGACCGCACCGCCAATATCACTCCTGTTTTTCTCTTGGTGCTTTCATTGTTTTCTATTTTTGTGATTGCCCTTTTCTTTTTTCTCTTGCAAAAAGAAACAAGCGCGCGCATATCAATTACAGAAGCCAACAGGCTATTGGAAGCAGCCAAGAAGCAAGTTTAGGAAAGTGAGGCTCGTTTTAGAACACTGTCCGAAACTATTCCTCACATGGTTTGGACGGCAACACCTGATGGGAATAAAAATTATTTCAATAAGTATTTCCCCGATTACACAGGACTAACATTTGAAGAATTGGAAGGAGACAAATGGCAGAGAATTATTTTTCCGGATGATCTTGACAGAGAATTGGCTAGATGGAATCAAACTATTAAAACAGAGGAAGATTTTAAAATTGAAAAGCGTGTCTTGCATCATAGTGGAACTTACCGGTGGCATTTAAGCTATGGCATTGCTCAAAAAGACAATGAGGGAAACATTATTGGATGGATAGGAACTAACACCGAAATTGAAGAACATTAAAAAATTGAGGAGGTATTAGCCAAAAGTGAGGAACAATTCTGCACTTTCGCGAACAGCATTCAAAACCTGGCTTGGATAGCAAAGGGTGACGGTTGGATCTACTGGTATTACCAGCGATGGTATGATTACACCGGAACCACGTTAGAAGAAGTTGAAGGTTAGGGATGGCAAAAAGTTCATCACCCCGACCACGTGGAAAAAGTAGTGGAGCTTTCAAAAGATTTATGGAGATTGGACGAAGTATTCGAGTTAACCTTTCCGCTGCGCAGGTACGACGGAGAATATCGTTGGTTTCTAGCATGTGCTTATCCTGTAAAAGATGCCAACGGCAATATAGAGAGATGGATAGGAACCAATACTGATATTACCGAGCAAAAGTACTTTACTGAAGAATTAGAAAGAAAAGTAAAGGAACGAACTGCTGAATTAGAAGAGCGCAAATTCTTTGCTGAAACAATCTTAGAAACGAGTCATGAATACATTGCTGTTTATTCAAAAGATTTTACTATCATTTCTGTTAATAAAGCAACCGAAATTTTACTAGGTAAAAAGAGGGAAGAATTGCTTGGAAAGGGACTTCTGGAATTATATCCTCATGCAAAAGGTACAAAGGCAGAAAGAGATTTGCAGAGTGCTTTTAATGGAAACATCGTTCAAAACGAAGCTTACCATTCTTCACTAACAGGGCAGTACATTGAAAACCAAATTACACCATTAAAAGACAGCGATGGGAATGTTTTTGCCGCTCTGGCCATAGCAAAGGATGTGACAAGTATTATTTTAAAGCAAAAGGAAATTGAATCGGCTTATTACCATTTGAAATTGCAAAATGAGACTTTTCAACTTGCTGAAATCATTGCCAAATTTGGAAGCTATACTTGGAATTTGGCAACAGGTACATTAGAATATTCGGATAACTTATTCCGTCTGCTGGATTGTGAGCCTCAAGAGTTTGTTCCTACTTTTTAAAGGTTTTTGTCCTTCTTACATCCCGAAGATTTACAACAGGTTATTCGTAACGGAGAGCAAACAATAGAAACGGGAGAATTAGTACAAACACCTTATCGCATTATAAGTAAAACAGGAAAAACCAAATATCTCCGTTCAAGTGGAAACTTTTCAGGTGAGGGTGCTAATCGTTCGCTCATTGGCACAGTACAAGATATTAGTAAGGATTTTGCATTCTCAAAAGAATTAAAAGAAAAGAATCTTGAACTTGAAAACATGAACGTTGAACTTGCCTCTTTCAGTTATGTTGCCAGTCATGATTTGCAAGAACCATTAAGAAAGATTCAGTTATTTTCAAAACGCATTATTGATGAAGACGGAGAAGTATTATCTGAAACGGTAAAAGATTATTTCAACCGCATTCGGTCTGCAGCAATGCGAATTCAAAATCTAATAGATTCACTGCTGAGTTTTTCGCGCACCAACCTAAGCGAAGTTGTTTTTGAAAAAACAGATTTGAATCAAACATTATTAGAAGTACAAGTGGTAATAAATGAATTGCTCACTAAAAAAAAAGCATTGATTGAATCGAAAAAGTTGCCTACTCTCAACGCTTTTCCAGTTCAGATGCACCAATTGTTTTTAAATCTTTTCGGCAACTCACATAAATATTCGAAGCCTGATGTTGCTCCACATATAAAGATAACGGTCGAACAGGTTACTCTTATAGAAAATACAGACCGATTCGAACAGAGTAGAACTTTTTGGAAAATTGCTATCAGCGATAACGGAATTGGTTTTGAACAACAATACGAGCACAAAATATTTGAACTCTTCCAGCGGTTGCATGGCAAAACGAAATATGAAGGAACTGGAATAGGTCTTGCCATCTGCAAGAAAATCGTTCAAGCGCACAATGGAACGATCACTGCAACAGCTCAAATTGGGGCAGCAGCAACTTTTACCCTGTTTTTGCCGGACAACTACAAATTATAAATGATACCTTTTTCATAGAAACGACTATTTCCATGGGAGCAAATGTGTTTCATATAAATCATCAGACGGAACTATTCTGACGTATTAATTTTCAGAACCTTCCACACGCTTTTGAGCTGACGAGATAACCTAATTTGTTCTTTGATCTTAGATCTTTCTTTTTTTCTTTTTTACAGCATGTTGGGCCTGAGCTTCATCAATCGAATGTGATTGCTGCAAACTTCCTTCCTTCTTCGAAAAATCACTCAACTTGCTATAGTATTTTTGAATCACTTTCAATTCATCTTCTGTCATATTTTCCACATCCACCAATCTATTGCTGGCAAATTCATGAGCCGCCACCAATTCGTTTAACTTTAATTGAATGGCCAGTGAATCCTTATTTTGTGATTTCTGAATTAAGAATACCATCAGAAAGGTAACGATCGTAGTACCTGTATTAATCGCTAGTTGCCAGTTTTCAGAATAGTGGAAAAAGGGTCCAGCAACTGCCCATATCAGCACCACGCCGAATGCACAAATAAAAGCTGGCGTGCTGCCTGTTGCTTTGGTAACATTTGCTGCGAACTTCTCAAAGTAACCTGCTCTTGGCGTTGTGTTTTTCTTTTCCATTTTATTCCTTTTAAGAGTTTGTCTCAACTAGAGTATCGAGAATTGTTTTTCGTATTACAAGAAAAATAATTTAATATTTTCTGGAATATACTCAAGGAACCTAGAAAAACCTGTTTTAAGTTTCGCGGTGTCCAGTCCCGCGATTAGTTTATTATATTGTACGCTCGTCTTTCTGGATTTATACCGAATGAATTTACAGTGATTGACTGTAATTTATAATTTGGTTGAAACGTGAAAGAGTTTTTTGACGGGTCTTAAATGAGCCATTTTTAAGAAGGATTGAAGAAAAAATTTGTTTTTGAATTTGGCATCTATTCATCTGGATTGGAATTTTATTGTACTTTTGATTTGATACTGAATGTCTTTTTTAAAAATGGCTGGGGAAGTATGCTGTGATATCGTTCTCGTTGAAAAACACCGAAGCAACAAAGAGCAATTAAAGTGTCGCATTGGATGAATTTAATTTTTAAATTTCTATGTTTTTTTTATAAGAACTACTTTGAAGAATAGTGTTGGCATTTTGTTTTTTTGATTCCATTCTCCTTTTTTGCACAAGTAACAGTAGAGGACTGGAATACCATCAAGGAGGAAACAAGTATTGAAGTGATGTCGATTTTCATTGATGTCTACGACCAGCCTTTATTCATTGAGTTGTCGGACTATGGCTGGGAGGATGGCCTTCAAATATCCCAAGACGGATTGAACTTATATGCGCTTTATTCGCCTTCTGATTTTTTATCTTGGAATGCTTATTTTCTCAATAACCTCGATTTACCGTTGTGCGAACTTCTTTCAGGGATGTCTTATCTGCGTCCGTATGCAGGAACGTACAACATGGATCTCGAGACAAATCTTTTTGAGTGCGATAGTTTTATCAATGTCGACATTTTATACTCTCATATAAAATCTATTTCGGAACCATTCTCGGAGCGGGAATTATCGGATATTGGACGGGCAGGAGTTATTGAAGGTGGGCCTGCAATGCTGCATAACATAATTGATTCGAGTTTGATGGATATCTTTATGTTCACTGGAAATGGAGACATTTGGATGTTGCAGAATGCAATGGCTAATCAAACAGGAATAGAGGATGCCATCAGATTGCCTTCTCCGATAAATCCGAGCAAAGGTGAATTCAATGCCGACAATGCATACTTGGAGCGATTAGGGAATACGGTTGTTTTGGTTTGCGAAAAGTATACTGATCTAGGTTTGCGCGATTTTATGTATTCCCTGAGTGAAGACAACGGTAATACTTGGTCGCAACCGGAACTGATTACTACAATTGACAATTCATTGGGTCATATTGAGCATCCAAGTTTGTATCGAGATCCTGAGGATCAATGGTGGATGTATTATTCGATAGATCTTGTGGAGATAGTGCGTTCAAAGCAGTTGATTCCTGGAGATTGGGATAGTTGGGATGAACCGGAGGTTATTCTTGCTGTCGGCAACGCACTTATAATAGGAGAGCCGACAGTTGCGAGAAACAGAGACATCGCTTTTTCCGTTGGATACATCAACGAACAGTCGAATGATACCACAGATGTTTATGATTTGGATCCTTGGTATGTACCTGTAATGAGTGAAGTAAATGCCGAAGAATTGTTTGCATCATTTGCCCAAATGTCATTGTATCCAAATCCGAGTTCAGGATTGGTTACCCTTGAAATTTCTTTGCCAGCGCAAACAAATTTTTCTATTGTGCTAACGGATGAAACTGTTCGGGAGGTATACAGAAAATCACATTTATCAAAAAAGAGAATAGAACAATTAACTATCGACTACAGTTGGTTGAATACAGGGGTATACTTATGTCAAATAGAAGCTGATTCTGTGACGACTCCAGTCGACTGATTAAGTATTAATTGAGGTTTGATGAGCTTAAGACGAGACGAATAAATAAGGTTATGCCTTATCATTTTGAGGATATTCCAATTTTCCCTATCTTTGTTCTTTATGACCAATCATTTTATATTAAATAGCCTATATTATCTCTTCTCCGAAATCGGGTAAATGAGGCAATGTTCAAAAAAACACTTCACTTTGGCCCGGTTCTGCCGGGTTTTTTTATGTAAAGAGTATGACGCAAAGATCCCAACCTGAGTTACAGAATTACACGTCTTACACGGAGGAAGATTTTGCTGTCTGGAAAATTCTTTTCGATCGGCAGCTTAAAAATCTGGAAGGTCATGTTTCGCTCGATTTCATGGAATCTCTCGAAAAGATAGGTTTTTCACCTAGTCGCATTCCGGATTTTAATCATGTGAATGAATTCCTCCAAATGCAAACCGGTTGGTCGTTGCACACTGTTCCTTGCATTAGTCCACAACAAGAGTTTTTCCGATTGCTCGCCGAGAAGAAATTTACAGCCACATGTTGGATTCGTCGGCGCGAAGAATTGGATTATCTCGAAGAACCGGATATGTTTCACGATGTGTTCGCACATACACCCTTGTTGAGTAACGCTGCTTACTGCGAATTTTTCAAAGGTATTGGCGATTTGGCTATGCAGCATATCAACAATGTTAAAGTGATCGAATGCCTCGGCAGGCTTTATTGGTTCACCATAGAATTCGGGATGATATATTCGAACAATGAAGTGAAGGTATTTGGTGCGGGAGTGATATCTTCTCAAGGGGAGACAAGGCATGCTTTGAGCAACAGACCAACAAAAACTGACTTTAATATTGAGAAGATTTTCTCTACAGATTTCCGCACAGATGTAATGCAGGACAAGTATTTCGTAGTGGATTCTTTTGACCAATTGACAGCTTCAATGCCAATTATCAAAGCAGAAATTGAAAGAATTGTGGACGATGAATCGCACAGTCGTTGAGATTTAGTACTTATACCGTTTGGATTTTTGTTTAGTCCAATTTCGTTTTACTACATTGAACTATTCATAAATTGCATCGACTTTTACCACTTCATGCATGCCAGATCCTGCAGCGCATTACCCAAAACAGATTTCCAATGCTCAATGCAGGATTCAGTAACATTGATAATATTTCTGAATCCAAGCTCCATAGGAGCGACATCTTACTACCCCCTTTTCTAAATACAACATGAGAAAGGCTCATCTTTTGAGGAATCTATTTCTGAAT
>JAWXBG010000114.1:0-21604 GCA_034439875.1 Flavobacteriales bacterium | reverse complement strand
CTCGCCAGATTTTTATTCCGTTTAGCGCATTAGTGCGAATTAAAATTAAATGCACTTCGGGATACAAGATGGAGCAACAAGCATATTCACCAAAGGGGCTCCGTAAGTCCATCTTCTGATTTGGGTGCATTTTAAAGCGTATTATACATGCGGTGAAAATAAAAATCGAGAAAGCGCCTGTCATTGCAGACTTTCAGTGATGTAATAGATTCCATCTGCAAAATCTGGGTTGAATAGATTGAATGATGTTCAGAGAATGACTTTTGATGAATTATTTCAAAAGAGAATGTTCTCCAGATTTGTGGTCAAAGAATCTAATGTTTACGACCGCTATATCTCCGACAATGTCCGCAACATCGACGCTCTCCTTGAGTCTGAGGAGATCAAAAATGATCTTTTTATGTTGGAACACGATTTGTTGCACAATTGAGCAATTCGTAGAAAAATGGGAAGGTCACGGGGGTACCTTTTCTGGTATTCTCCGTGACATTTCGTTTTTTTGGCCTCTCTGAAGGGGAAAATGACCTCGAAATAGCAGTCGAAGCGGCTATTAGGCTGATATTCGGAGTACTTTCGCGCCCGAAATGGTAACGATAGGAAATCTCAGCATCTTTTTTGGCTCTCGGTCATTGTTCCAGGGCATCTCTTTTTTTATTGGTCCGCGCGATCGGATCGGGCTCGTTGGAAAAAACGGCGCCGGTAAATCAACATTGCTAAAAACCCTCGCCGGTTTACAAAAACCGAATGAAGGCACTATATCCCTCACACGCGGTTCCACCGTTGGTTACTTGCCTCAAGAAATGGCCCATAGAGACGATGCGAGTGTTTATGAAGAAGCGCGCACTGCTTTTGCAGAGGTACAATCGCTGCACACAGAATTGGATCAACTGAGCCACGATATTTCTACCACTATTGATTATACTTCCGACGATTATGGTCGAATGGTGGAACGACTCGAGTTTGTAGCGCATCGCCTCGAACTCCTCGAAAGCGGAAATATCGAAGAGAAAATTGAAAAAGTTCTAAAAGGTTTGGGCTTTAAATCATCAGACATGAATCGCATGATGTCTGAGTTTTCAGGCGGATGGAAGATGCGTGTAGAGCTCGGAAAAATTCTGCTTCAAAATCCAGATCTCCTTTTGCTCGATGAGCCGACGAATCACCTAGATATAGAAAGTATCGAATGGCTTGAGGAATTCCTCACAGATTACCCTGGTGCTGTTGTTCTCATTTCTCACGATAGAACTTTTTTGGATAATGTTACCCGAAGAACTGTCGAGATTTCTAAGGGAAAAATATACGATTATAAATTTTCTTATACGAAGTATGTAGTCCAACGTGAAGAAGAAATTGAAAGACAATATCAGGCAGCTAAAAATCAGCAGAAGTATATCGAGGATACACAGAAATTGATCGACAAATTCAGAGCAAAAAAGGATAAGGCCGCATTTGCTCAAAGCTTGATCAAGAAATTAGAAAAACTCGATAAAATTGAAGTGGACGATTTCGATAAAGGTGGAGTGAACTTTAGATTTCAGTCGCCGGTGCAAAGTGGAAAAGTTGTGCTCACAGCCCGCGGTTTGGCAAAGTCATTTGGAGATCTTAAATTGTTTTCGAATCTCGATATGATGATCAACCGAGGTGAAAAAATAGCTCTTGTGGGTAGGAATGGTGTGGGTAAAACAACCCTCTTGAAAATATTGGTGGGGAAGGAAACCCACGATGGTATAATTGAGCCAGGTTATGGAGTGAACCTCGGATACTTTGCACAAAATCAGGCGGCCACGCTCGACGGAGATAAAACTGTTTTTGATACAATTGACGATGAAGCTAAAGGAGATATACGCAGGAATGTGCGCGGATTGCTAGGAGCTTTTTTGTTTAGTGGTGATGATATCGACAAGAAGGTGAGGGTTTTGAGCGGAGGAGAAAAGGGGCGACTAGCCATTTGCAAACTGCTACTTGAACCATATAATTTTCTGATTCTCGATGAGCCTACGAACCACCTTGATTTGCAGAGTAAGAAAATTCTCAAAGAAGCACTACAACAATTTGAAGGAACCTTGCTGGTGGTGAGCCACGATAGGGATTTCCTCAATGGTCTGACAGATATCGTGTATGAAATTCAACCTAACGGTCTGAGAACTTGGTTTGGTGATGTTCTCGATTTCCTAAAGGAAAAGAAGGCTGCCACTATTGCACTTTTTGAACAAGCGAGAGCAGAGAAGAATACGAAACCAAAAGAGGCTATCGTTGATATATCAAGGGAAGATCATTCAACCATCAAGGAGAAGGAAAAGCTGAAGAAAAAGTTGCAGACACAAATGGATAAGCTCGAAAAGGGTATATCACAAGCGGAAGAAAATCTGCGAAGGTTGGATGGTGAAATCGCCCTTTTGGACTACAGCAAACCTGACCAGAGTCAACCGAAGTTGGACGAATACCAAAAGGAGAAAATTGTTTTGGATGAACTCATGGCCGAATGGGAAAAATCCGGAGCGGAGATGGAGGGCTTAACGCGGTTGGTGTAGAGAGGTGTCTGATGTTCTAGAAGGCTGTTCGCTCTACCCCTCATTTGCTCTTGCTCTATCTGATTTACAGAAGTTCAGGGTTCGAAGTTCTTGGAGGCTGCTCGTTTTCTTCTAAATATGCTCCCTTGCTTCCTCATTCTCACTCTGTTTCTCACCCTATTTTCCACTCTGTGTCTCACCCTATTTTCCACTCTGTGTCTCACCCTTTTCTCCATTCTGAGTCTCTTCTTCTCGGTTGAGGAATAAGCGATCCAACTTCAGGAAGATCACAATACTATTCCCCTACACCATGACAGTTCTTATACTTCTTGCCTGAACCACATGGACAAACATCGTTGCGGCCGACTTTCGCTTCTTGACGAACTATCGTTTCCGGTCTCGCCGGTCCGCCCTGTGGTGGGCCAGGCATCTGTGCTTCGCGCATCACAGAGCTGCGCTCTGCCAGATTTTGTGATACTGGTTTATTGGTTTGAACCCTTGATGTATCAATGGATCTTGGAGTAGGGGCTTGCTTAATTTGAGAAGGCTGCTGAGCTATAGGAAGCTGACATTTCATCAGGAATGATGTTATTTCCTGATTCACTTTCGCGATCATGTTTTTAAAGAGCTTGTATGATTCGAATTTGTATATCAATAAGGGATCCTTTTGCTCATGTGAGGCAAACTGAACATTGCTGCGCAAATCATCCATAGATCTCAAATGCTCCTTCCAGTTGCTATCGATAATAGCTAGGGTAATCCCTTTTTCCAATGAATCGATGATCTCGGTTCCCTGACTTTGAAAAGCTTTTTCGAGATTAACCGCTACTTGTACTCCGCGACGGCCATCACTGAATGGCACAGCGATGTTTACAAAGCCTTGCGTATTGTTTTCATATACATTTCTAATCACCGGATGTGCTTCCTGTGCGAGCGATTCGGTTTTCCATTTAAAATGTTTTTCTACTGCATTATATGTGCGATTCGTTAAGTCGTCTTCTGTAAGTGAGGTGAATTCGGTTGACTCAACAGGACTATCCATTCCAAATGTGAGAAGCAATTCTAACTTGTAATTTTCAAAATCTTTCGACGCATGATATGCACCAACAATTCCTGCAGCGAGATCATAGAACATATTGTCTATGTCGAGTTTCAGTCTCTCACCAAACAACGCGTGTTTTCTTCTCTTGTAAATCACTTCGCGCTGTGAGTTCATCACGTCGTCATATTCGAGCAAACGCTTTCTAATTCCAAAGTTGTTTTCTTCTACTTTTTTCTGAGCCCGTTCAATGGAACTTGTGATCATGCTATGCTGAATCACCTCTCCTTCTTTCAAACCTAGGCGGTCCATCATCTTGGCTATGCGATCACTTCCAAACAATCTCATCAAATCGTCTTCAAGTGATACGTAGAATTGCGTGGAACCGGGATCCCCCTGACGTCCTGCACGACCTCTAAGCTGACGGTCTACACGACGCGAATCATGGCGCTCAGTGCCAATGATCGCAAGTCCTCCAGATTCTTTTACGCCTGCACCTAATTTTATGTCGGTACCACGGCCGGCCATGTTGGTGGCAATCGTTACCGTTCCGGCTTGACCTGCAAATGCAACAATTTCAGCTTCGCGTTGGTGTAGTTTGGCATTCAAGACCTGGTGATCAATGCTGCGCATTCGGAGCATTTTCGACAATAGTTCTGATACTTCTACTGTCGTAGTACCTACAAGAATTGGTCTACCTGCATTTCTTAATTCAACGATTTCTTCGATCACTGCATTGTATTTCTCGCGCTTTGTTTTGTAAACTTTGTCATTGTGATCCTTTCTCGAAATCGCGCGATTGGTGGGTATCACCATTACATCAAGTTTGTAAATGCTCCAGAGTTCGCCTGCTTCTGTTTCAGCCGTTCCGGTCATACCAGCAAGTTTATGATACATCCTGAAGTAATTCTGCAAGGTGATAGTAGCATAGGTCTGTGTGGCAGCTTCTACCTTCACGCTTTCTTTCGCTTCTATAGCCTGATGCAATCCGTCGCTGTATCTGCGACCTTCCATGATACGTCCAGTTTGCTCGTCAACAATTTTTACTTTGTTATCAATAACTACATAGTCGATGTCTTTTTCAAATAAGGCATAGGCCTTCAGCAATTGATTGATCGTGTGAATACGCTCACTCTTTATGCTGTAATCGCGCATGAGATCTTCTTTCATGTGCAGTTTTTCCTCATCACTTTTTCCGCTGTTCTCAATGTCAGCTAGCTCACTTCCTATGTCAGGCAGTACGAAGAATTTATCATCCTCCATGTTTTTCGAAATGAGCTGAATTCCTTTCTCGGTGAGGTGAACTTGATTGTGCTTTTCTTCTATTACAAAAAACAGAGGTTCATCTGCTTTTGGCATTTCTCGTTGATTGTCCTGCAAGTAAAAGCCTTCAGTTTTCAAAAGTTGAGCTTTGTTTCCACCTTCACTTAGCAACTTGATGAGGGCCTTATTTTTTGGCAAGCCTCGGTAAGAACGAAATAGTGCGGTTCCTCCTTCTTGAACAGTTTCTTTTGAATTGTTTTGTCCATCTTCGGATGAAAGTTTTTTCTTCGCTTCAGAAATAAGCTCGTTCACGATAGCCTTTTGCGCATTGATGAGCAATTGCACTTTTGGCTTTAGATTATCAAATTCTTGTTGATCACCTTTTGGGGTTGGACCGGAAATGATAAGGGGTGTGCGGGCTTCATCAATCAATACACTATCTACTTCATCCACAATGGCGAAATGGTGTTTTCGCTGAACCAGATGTCCTGCTTCAATTGCCATATTGTCGCGCAGGTAATCGAAACCAAATTCGTTGTTCGTGCCAAAGGTGATATTGGCCTTATACGCCTTTCTCCTTGCATCAGAGTTTG
Organism: Flavobacteriales bacterium; assembly: GCA_034439875.1. Classification (GTDB taxonomy): domain Bacteria; phylum Bacteroidota; class Bacteroidia; order Flavobacteriales_D; family Sanyastnellaceae; genus JAWXBG01. The sequence goes on along the minus strand of JAWXBG010000114.1, from coordinate 16,199 downwards.
GTTGGTGCCTGTCGATACAATCTACACTCAAACCATGGAATTCGTATAGCGGGCCCATCCATTCAGAGTCACGACGTGCGAGGTAGTCATTCACAGTTACCAAGTGCACACCTTTGCCGGCGAGGGCATTTAAAAATACAGGCAGTGTTGCAACGAGCGTCTTTCCTTCACCAGTGGCCATCTCGGCAACTTTACCTTTGTGCAGAGCAGCGCCACCTATCAATTGAACATCGTAGTGAACCATATCCCAGGTTACCAAATTGCCTGCTGAGAGCCACGAGTTAGACCAATATGCTTGATCTCCTTCTATTCGTATGTATGCCTTGGTTCCAGAACCGGCAAATTCGCGGTCGATTTCACTAGCGGTAACCTTGAGTTCAGTATTTTCTTTTAATCGACGAGCTGTTTCCTTTACCACCGCAAAGGCTTCGGCCATGATTTCATCCAAAACATCTTCAGTCGTTTTGTCAGATTCTTTTTCAAGACTATCTACCTTTTGGTATATGGTCTCTTTTATTTCCAAATCCGTCCCTGGCAGTCCTTCGGCTTGGGCTTTCAGTTCGTTAATTTCTGCTTCGATGGGCGCAAGCCTAGTCCGAATCAAGGCTTTCATCTTTTCGGTACGAAGACGCAATTCGTCATTGCTTATGTTCATTAGATCCTTGCCAATCACATTGACCTTTTCTGCAATGGGTTGAAGAAGTTTTAAATCTTCGGTGCTTTTGTCGCCAACGAATTTCTTCAGGATTTTAGAGAATGTACCTAGCATATTTTTTGTGGTCAGTTTCTAGCTGACTCTATATATTATCAATTCAATTTTTCTGGGCTCCAAAAATAGATGACGACCCCGAGTTTTGCTGAGCTCTCTTGCAAGTCTAAAACAGTACCATGTTTATATAATCTGCCAAATTGACGAAACCTTGAATTTAATGGTATGTAATGGTCTTATTATGAGTGCATTAAAATTTAGTCAGGAAAAAATGCGAATTAATCGATAAAATAAGCTCATTGATCGATGAAATAACTATATTTGTCGACGAAAACAAGGGCTACTTCTTTCGACCACCAGGGTGTGTCGACTTTACATCAAGACTTTACGAATGCGGATGATCTCTTTGAGAAACCCCCAGATGGGTCGATCGTGAATCCGAATGGATTTGTGGGCTACTTATCTTATAAATATGGCTTTGTCTTAATCTTAATATACCTAAATCAGCATCTTACCCCGGAAAACGTTTCGGGGTTTTTGCGTTTGAAGTTCCCTAAAGAACTTTGAGATTGCCATTTTCTAATATTTGAAACGGGAGTGGGGATGTGATATGGGTTGAAGGTTTGCCGCACCTCGACATATAGAAAATGAAGAATCTTAGGCATAAAGGGGACTAGTTCGGACTATCACAATTGGCATTCATTTTCTGACAAGAGTTGACCAATTGATTATTCGTTTATCATAAAAAGGGAACGCGCGCAAAGGAAATTTTTCTCATAGAACCAAAATTGAAGCGGATCGATTGTAAACAATTTTTCAATACCCTAAAGTGGCGATGGAATTTTTGAATGATTAGTAGAATCAGGCCTTTTGACCCGTGTTTATAACTAAGGCACATTGTCAATTCTTTAAACTTTGATCCGGGATCATTATGCTAAATATTTGACATCCCCAATCAAGCCAATAGGTTTTTTTAGATATGTCTCTTCTTATGGAAGTTAGCCGAAATCTAAATTATGAACCATTGCACTAGAATGTGAGTTTTACCGTTTCAAATTAGTTTGTATGGCAGCAGAAGAAAATATCCTCAAAGAAAATCCTGACAGATTTGTCCTATTCCCCATAGCTCATCACGATATATGGCAGTTTTATAAACGAGCGGAAGCTAGTTTTTGGACAGCAGAGGAAATTGATCTTGAAGCTGACCTCGTGGATTGGAATAACAAGCTCAATGATGATGAACGTTACTTCATTAAGCACGTTTTGGCCTTTTTCGCCGCTAGCGACGGAATCGTGAATGAAAACCTGGCAGAGAACTTTGTGCGAGAAGTGCAATACACAGAAGCCAAGTTTTTCTATGGTTTTCAGATCATGATGGAGAATATCCACAGTGAGACCTATTCTTTGCTAATCGACACATATATTAAGGACACTGCCGACAAAGGCAGACTCTTTAAGGCCATTGAAACAATGGACTGTGTAAAACAAAAGGCTGAATGGGCGTTGAAATGGATTAAAAATGGATCATTCGCAGAAAGACTGGTGGCTTTCGCTGCTGTAGAAGGAATTTTCTTTAGTGGTTCTTTCTGTAGCATTTTCTGGCTTAAGAAAAGAGGTCTCATGCCCGGTCTTAGCTTCTCAAATGAACTCATAAGCCGCGACGAAGGCTTGCACTGCGATTTTGCTTGCCTCCTTTATACGAAGCATATTACCAATAAGCTTCCTAAAGAACGCATCATGGAAATCATCACCAACGCAGTGGAGATCGAAAAGGATTTCATAATAGATGCGCTTCCAGCCAAACTTATTGGCATGAACAGCGATCTGATGTCTCAGTACATAGAATTTGTTGCCGATCGCCTTTTGGCAGAGCTTGGCAACGATAAGGTGTTCAATAAACCAAATCCATTCGATTTTATGGAAATGATCTCCCTTCAGGGTAAAACCAATTTCTTCGAAAAGCGAGTTGGAGAATATCAAAAGTCTGGTGTGATGTCCGAAAAGTCATCAAACACCTTCTCATTGAACGAGGACTTCTGATAAGTCACCATCCCGTTGTTAAAAAAAAACGGGAAACATTTTTCAACTATCATTTTGTTGGAATCAATTTTTGTCGATTCCTCAAAGTCTGAAAACTAAAAACGTAATTAGCCATGCAGTTGGCTATGGGAGAACTACCAACTCTCATCTGCAACCAGACAAAGACAAATTTATTAGAACCGCAATAATATTTTAATACCCGCTTAGACCTATGTACGTTATAAAAAGGGATGGCCGTAAAGAAGAGGTAAAGTTTGACAAAATCACAGGCCGTATTGGCAAATTGTGCTACGGACTGAATCCCATTGTAGACCCGGTGAAAATCGCTAAGAAGGTGATTGAAGGTGTTTACGATGAGGTGAAAACTACCGACCTCGACAACCTAGCCGCAGAAATCGCAGCTACCAACACTACTACCCACCCTGACTATGCTGCGCTTGCATCTAGAATTGCTGTGAGCAACCTACATAAGAACACTGGTAAGACGTTTAGCAAGGTCATGAAGGATCTGTACCAATACATTGATCCTAAGACTGGAAAAAACGCCGGTCTTATTGCCGAAGACGTTTATGAAGTGATTAGTAATAATGCTGCAGAACTTGATAGCACCATTATTTACGATCGCGACTTCAACTTCGACTACTTTGGTTTCAAAACCCTTGAGAGATCATACTTGCTCAAGATTGATGGGAAAGTAGCCGAGCGCCCTCAACATCTCTTTATGAGAGTTTCTGTTGGTATTCACAAAGGAGATATTGAAAACGCTATCAAGACGTACAACATGATGAGCGAAGGTTGGTTTACTCATGCCACACCAACTCTATTCAATGCTGGTACTCCAAAACCGCAGATGAGCAGTTGCTTCCTTCTGCAAATGAAAGACGACAGTATCTCAGGTATATATGATACTTTGAAACAATGCGCATTGATTTCTCAAAGCGCCGGTGGAATCGGTCTCAGCATGCACAACATTCGTGCGAAGGGTTCCTACATCAGAGGTACAAATGGTACAAGCAATGGTATTGTTCCTATGCTCCGTGTATTCAACGACACGGCTCGTTATGTAGATCAAGGTGGTGGAAAAAGAAAGGGTTCTTTCGCCATTTATCTTGAACCATGGCACGCTGATGTTTTCGACTTTCTTGAGCTAAAGAAAAATCACGGTAAAGAAGAAGCCCGTGCAAGAGATCTTTTCTACGCCCTTTGGATCTCAGACCTTTTCATGCAGCGTGTAAAGGATAATGGAGACTGGACACTCATGTGCCCTAACGAATGCCCGGGCCTAGATGACACTTGGGGAGAGGCTTTCGAAGAACTTTATACTCGGTACGAAAGAGAAGGAAAGGGACGTCAAACCATCAAAGCACAACAACTTTGGTTTAAAATATTGGAGTCGCAAGTAGAAACTGGAACTCCTTATATCTTATACAAAGACGCAGCAAACAGAAAAAGTAATCAGCAGAATCTAGGGACGATCAAAAGTTCAAACCTTTGTACCGAAATCATTGAATATACTTCGGCCGATGAAATAGCTGTTTGTAATCTCGGTTCAATCGCTCTTCCGAAATATGTGAAAGATGGTGAGTTTGACCATAACCGTCTTTTTGAAGTTACATATCAGTTGACAATCAATCTCAACAAGATTATAGATCACAACTATTATCCGGTTCCGGAAACGCGCAAAAGCAATATGCGTCATCGTCCCATCGGTATTGGTGTTCAAGGGTTGGCCGATGCTTTCATACTTCTGCGCTTCCCATTCGATGGTACTGAGGCACGCAAATTGAATGTGGAGATTTTTGAAACCATATACTATGCTGCAGCAACTGCTTCAAAGGACCTCGCTAAACTGGACGGTGCTTATGAAACGTTCCCGGGCTCTCCTGCATCGCAAGGAATTCTGCAATATGATATGTGGAATGTCACCCCTTCAAGTCGTTGGGAGTGGGATGTGCTGAAAGATGAAATTAAACAATTCGGTTTGAGAAACTCTTTGCTGCTTGCACCTATGCCTACGGCAAGTACAGCTCAGATTCTGGGAAACAACGAATGCTTCGAGCCATACACTAGCAATATTTATACGAGAAGAGTTCTTTCCGGAGAATACATCATCGTGAATAAACACCTTCTGAAAGATCTCGTAGCTCTTGGTCTGTGGAACGATGATCTAAAAAATAAACTCATTGCAGGCAATGGTTCAGTTCAAGGTATCAACGAAATTCCTTCGAACCTAAAAGAACTATATCGCACGGCATGGGAAATTCCTCAAAAATCAATCATAGACATGAGTGCCGAAAGAGGGGCTTTCATTTGCCAAAGTCAGTCGCTCAATATCTTCATGGAAAATGTAAACGCGGGCAAATTGACTTCTATGCATTTCTATGCTTGGGAAAAAGGTTTGAAGACTGGCATGTACTATCTCAGAACCAAGGCAGCAACAGACGCTATTAAGTTTACGGTAGATAAGAAATATACGGATCAACCTGCTACAATTGAAGAGTCCGTTTTGGCGGTTGTAGAACCCGGCGTGGGAGAAACTGCGGCAAGAGATCGCGAGCGTGAAGCTACATTGAAACTTCAGGCCCAACCCGAGTTGGATCTTCAGGACAATAGAGCTATAAATGAAGAAGAACTCGCGCGCCAACAAGCAGCAATCGCGTGTTCGCTCGATAATCCTGATTCTTGTGAAATGTGTTCGGGCTAGAAAAGTGCCTCTTGAATAAACCCGAATCACGCGATGGAGATATTGGAATTCATAGGTCGAACTATTACTTTGTTCCATCGTGTAGAATCTAGAATCCCGCAGCGCATTAAGCTCATGAGGCCTCCAATGTGCATTGTGGGATAAAGGGCTGTATTTGTAAATGTACGTACCGATTTTTATTGGGTTAAATAGTGAAGGCAGCTCTAGGGCTGCCTTTTTTAACCCAGAATCCGCATTGGGATGCGCGATGAAGTGCTAATACCGTTTATCCCGCAATGCGCATTAGGGCAATTTTTGTAGAATGCATGCGGGATTCTCAAATCTAATCGATAGAATACTTCATTCATCGGCAAAATGAGGGTGCAATTTTTCTATCGCTTGATTTGGGTTTATGTATCTGTATTAGTCCAATTCCGTTTCACTCCATTGGCCTACAACAGCTACTATGACGGCATTTACCATTCCGTGCATGCAAGATGCTGCAGCGCATTAACCTCAAGACACTTCCCATGCGCAATGCGGCATTATTGGATGGTGTATATTCATACATCAAGAATAAAAATCGAGAAAGTGCGTGATATCAAAGGGGGTTAGCGCTGCAATAGATTTCCAATGCGGATTCTGGGTTATAGAAGAATCTCGAATTCAAACAGACGACAATCCAAGCTAAAACGGCTGTGACATGTTCTTCAAGAAACACATCGCCAAAGTTTTAAAGCCTTAAGAAGCGGGAAAGGTCCTTCCCATTGTTCACATTCATATCAAAAGGAAAATTTTGGATATCCACCATTGTGTTAGCTCAAAGTACCTGCAAAACTATCTGAATGAATTTTGCTACAAACAGAACCGACTTCCTTCCGGAATCAATATCTTCGATCGCTTGTTAATAGCCTCGGTCACAGGATGGAGCAAACATTTGGTGCATCCAACCGACTAAGCGTATAAAAGAAATAAAAAAAAAGCTTATGCCTTGATAGTAAGATTATTGTTTATAAATGCATATACTGTCGGATGTACCTTTTGATAGTGTCGGGGCACAATGCACAATTTAGTGCATAAATCCACTCGTGTTTTTTTTAAAGCACCATTCCATTCGTTTTCGTTTATACTCCAAGTTACCACAAAGGAAAATTTCCGGTTTGCGGGTAATTTAATGATATGGCGAATTGTGTTCTTTTGGACAGTTGGTGAACCTCCCCTCCAGAATGCCCTCACTAAAAAGATGAGTGTAGGTGCTTCAATTCCAAAGCTAATTGAAGTAAAAATGGCTTGTGAAGCAAATTAATTTTGCCACAATGGAATTTTCAGGAACCAACAATATTTAGTCGCTTGTTGTTATATTATAGTCGACTTATGATATAAGGAACTCTAAAGCGCTCTTTAAAAGTTCCATCGTTCAGGTCATAATTTATTTTGATGCAGCGTTTTGCAAAATATGCTGTCTTATGGTCAAAAAGCAGAGAATTCAATTTTTGAATGGGGTATAACTGGGAAGAAATTATAGAAGGTTGTAAACGCGGCGAACGGAAATTCCAACTCGAAGCGTATCAGCAATCGTGGCGAATAATTTTTCCCGCAGTTCATAGGATTATTCAGAATAGACAAGAATCTGAAGATGTGATGCAGGAGAGTATCATAAGGGGGTTTAGTAAAATGGATCAACTATCTGATCCTAACAAATACATCGGTTGGCAGAAGAGTATTTCTATTCGAATGGCATATAGTTTTCTCATAGAAAGGAAAAGATTGCTTTTCGATTTTCATAAAATGGAGATTGAAGAAAGCGAAGCACAAGTGGAGTATGTGGCTGCCGAATACGCCACATTGATGAATGCGCTAAACAAGTTAGCTAAAGGTTATCAGGCAATAGTGAGGATGCATTTGTTTGATGGCCTCAAACATGAGGAAATAGGTGAGCTACTGGGTATTGGCACTTCAACTGCGCGCTCCCAGTATAGCAGAGCTCTGAGTAGAATTAAACAGTATATCAATGAAAAGGGAAATGAATAGAATGGAGGAAGATCTCAAAAAGGCAATGGAGATGTTTGATGATTCTCATGAGATGCCAATGGATGGGCATGTGAATCGATTTGAAACGAAACTGATGCTAAGGTCCGATAGGAAAATAAGGGCCAGTTATTCAAGAAGATTCATATTCATCTCTGTGGCCGCGGCTTCTATTTGCCTCATTATAATTTCAGTTGCTATTGTGAAAATGAATAGTATGGGTCAAGATGAAATTACAACTGAAACAATAGAAGAATGGGTAAGTCCTGATGAGGTAAAACATGCCCAGAAATTTTATGAGGAACGAAGAGATATTTCTATTGTGCATTCCTCGTCAAATGATGCGACCATTCAGAAGTTTATGGCAAAACTAAATTATCTGGAAAGTCAATATGAAGTACTTCAGAAGGCATATCAAATGAATCAGGATAATCAGAAAATTATAGATGCCATGGTAGATAATTATCGTTTCCGATTGCAGATCGTGGAGATGATGCAGAAATATGTACAAATCAATAACAGAAGCAACAATGAAAACAAAACAGATCTTTAAATTTTTGACTTTGGCGATTGCTCTACTCAGCGCCTCAATGGCCGGAGCCACCGGAGATTTCCCTAAAGAGATCAAGAAAACACTTAGTGCGAACAAGGATGTGCATTTTATATTTGATGTGAATTTCGCGGACGTTACTATTACCACATGGGACCAAACGAATGTGGAGATCGTTGTGTCAATACAAATGGAAGTAAAGAATCAGGAACGTGCAAATGAATTGTACGACAAAATTAAAGTGGATATTGGTGGAGCTGGTGCCGAGGTTTTTCTAAAAGTAGAAATGGATAATATAACCACGAAGAACAATGAAAATTGGTCTATGGATGTTCAAGTGAGAATGCCCACTGGCGGATCTATCCAAGGTTCTTCAGACTTCGGGGATCTTAGTATACCAGAGTTCGCTGGTAAGGTGGATGCGAAAGTTTCGTACGGAGCGTTTATGGCAGCGAGCCTTTCTGGAAAAGAAAATGAGATAGATGTGAATTTTGGCGATGTGGAAGTGGGCACTTGGTCGGGTGGTGGGGTTCGCTGTGAATACGGAGTCATTGAAATGGGAAAGGTCAATGGAAACTTGAATGTGGAAATAAGTTTCGGTGATGTGAAATTGGGAAGTATTCAGTCCGCATGTAAAAGTTTGATAGTTCAAATAGAATATGGAAATTTGGAAGCTGTCTGTGATCCAGCGTTTGGCGCATCTTTTGACGCAACGGCTAGTTACGGTTCTATTTACTTTCCCAATAAGGCAACATTTACCGAAAAGACAAAGGAAGGAATGACCGAAAAAATGGTCGGGAGTTTTGGTTCGGGAAACTCAAAAATGAGGATTCTAGCTTCTTTTGGGGACATAGAAATCAAATAATGCGATGAGTATTTGCGGCGATCTATTTTGGGGAAGGATGAAATGACGAGGTTTGAAAATGCAACGATCATTTCTTTTGAAGGGATGAATTGTAATTCAGTTGTAGAAAATGAGTACCTTCACCTTACTATCTACAAATTCTACCCTTATGAAAACAATTACTTACGTTCTACTTATTTGTTTGACCCCATTGTGGTCGTGGTCACAATCGCCCTTTTTAAATTTGGTCGTCGAAGAGACTTCAATCCCAGAGCCACAGTACACCGAATTATCGGCAGAACTAGGCGGAGAGGCTCATACGATTCGGGTTTATGCCAATATTCCGGAGAACTGGGAAATTCAAGTCATGTACGGTTTCTCAATTGCTCCGCTTACGGTTAGCGCTCCAGAAGGATTTTATCACAACAACATTGGAGGTCCTACAAGCGCAGAAATAGTGGAAGCGGCGTACGTCATTAACCCTCTGCTCCAATATGATTCTTGGATAACCATTGGTTGGGATAATTCCATTGACAATGGACTTGAGCAATTGCCCTTGGATGCTCCATTTCTGAGCGCATGGGAAGCGGGCGGTGACCTAGTAAGCAATGATTTTCTAGGAGGAAGTATTTTCGTGATTACACCTCCAGAATTGTTTCCTCCAAATACCGGCGATGTAAATGGAAACGTTTTAGTTGGGCAGTTTACAAGCGATGGACCAATCAACGGTTGTTTGAACTTTCAGATGAGAAGGCTGAATTCGGATGGAACGGTTTTCGATCCGGCAGGTTCCGCGGCTTCGGAAACAGTGGAATTCAATAATGTGTGTTTCGACTTTTCTCCTCCACCAATTGGTGGTAATTGCTTGGGTGACCTCACAGGCGACAACTATGTGGGCACAGCCGACCTACTTATCTTGACAAGCCAAGTGGGTTGCCAATCCGGTTGCGTTGCAGATTTCACGGGCGACGATAAAACGACAGGTTCCGATGTACTCGTTTTCTTGTCGGCCTATGGCGCCAACTGTAACTGATTTTTGTCAGGTCGAACCTTTATACAGCCTGATTCTATGGATTAGGCTTTTTTTTACCTCAAAAAGGCTATTGTAGCTGACATAGATATGACAGTAGATTAGGTTATCATCCAACCTTTGCACCGATATTAGGAAATGAAGGTGCAGGAAATCCAAGTTGTAGCTCTAACACACAAAAAACTACCAATCGAAGAGATTGGTCTGTTTACAATTGCTCCAGAAGCTCGGATAGAGTCTTTGAGTAGAATTAAGCAATTGTTTGATTTGAAAGAGTTGATGTATCTCGCTACCTGCAATCGCGTTGAAATCATTTTCGTCCCTAACGCTGAATGGTCAGAAGGTCTTACCGAAAATATTCTTGCTGAAATAAGTGGTCAGGAAGTGATAACATCGAAAGTTTTAGAAGGCGCAGATAAGTTCGTTGGTCACAATGCGGTGCTCCATTTGTTTCGTGTAGTTGCTTCGTTGGAGTCTATGATGGTGGGTGAAAGAGAAATTATCACTCAATTCCGAAGTGCATTCGAATTCTGCATGCAAGCAGGCCTTACTGGTGATCAAATTAGATTGCTGGCTAAGAAATGTGTTGAAACAGCCAAGCAAATTCACACTAGAACCCAGATGAATGGCAAGCCAGTGAGCGTTGCTTCATTCACATGGAAAAAAGTTAAAGAGTTTGCGGGCGCCTCCTCAAAGAATTTGGTTTTAGTGGGCTCAGGACAAATGATGAATGCAATTTCGAAATACTTGAAAGAAGATTCATGGAAAAATGTAACCATGTACAATCGCACTTCTGAAAAAGCCCAAAAAGTCATGGAGCCAATGAAGGGAAATTGGGGCGATTTGAATGATCTCACTCAACACAGCTCAGGATGTGACATACTGGTAACTTGTACATCTAGCTCAGATATTTTGGTGACGAAAGAATTTTTTAAATCTATTGCTTTCGATGGAAGTAAAAAATTGGTGGTAGATCTTTCTGTTCCGTCAAATATCGAGAAGACTGTGGGTGAGATTCCCGGGGTTACGTTTATTAGTATGCAGGACATTGGTGTAGAGGTTTCAGAAAACCAAAGATGCTGGGAGAATGCCGTTTTAGGTTGTGAGCCATTGATTGATGAAGCCATACAATCCTATGAACAAATGCTTCGTCAAAGAAGAATCGAAAAGATGATGAGTCATGTTCCTTCCATTATTAAAGAGATTCGGACGACAGCTATAAACGAAGTTTTTGCCGAGGAGATGAAAGGTCTTGATGAAAAGTCAAAAGCTCTACTGGACGAGATAATGGATTACATGGAAAAGAAATACATTAGTGTTCCAATGAAGATGGCGAGAGAAGTCTTGCTTACAGCAAGTAATACTTAATCAATTTGAATCGACATTTTATTATAGGATCGCGCGGTTCTGATTTAGCCTTGTGGCAGTCGCGTTATGTGCAGTCGCTGCTTATTAAATGGGGATTCAGTTCGGAAATCAAAATTATTCAAACACAAGGCGATATATCAGCTCATCTGAGTTTCGATAAAATTGAAGGTAAGGGCTTTTTTACCAAAGAAATTGAAAAGGCCTTGATGGATAGAGAGATCGATATTGCTGTTCACTCCCACAAAGATCTGCAAACGAGTTTACCTGACGGACTTATGATTGGAGCGCTCAGTTCTAGAGCCTCCGCAGAAGATGTGCTTCTGATAAGACCGGATTGTTTTGTGAAAGATGGTCTCTTCTTTTTAGGACCAAACCCGCTTATCGGCACAAGTTCATCGCGTCGCAAAGCACAAATTCTCGATCTCATTCCGTCTGCTTTAGTGCATGACATTCGCGGTAATGTGCCACGTAGAATTGAGAAACTTAGGCAAGGAGATTTTGAGGCCATCATTATTGCTAAAGCTGGAATAGAAAGATTGAATATTTCGTTGGTGGGTTTGCACGAATACGTCTTTTCCGTTGAAGAGTTTGTGCCGGCACCTGCGCAAGGAGTGCTCGCAATTCAATGTCGAAATGATGATGAAGATGTGAAAAATGCACTTTCGCAAATACATTCAAAGGATGCAGAAGAATGTGTTTGGATAGAACGCGAAATTTTAAAATTGATGGATGGTGGTTGCCACATGCCTATTGGTGTTTTTGCGGAGTATTTTGACAGTACTTTTAAAGTGAGGATTGCATACGCTCCTGAAGTGGGTATCAAACTCCGAAAGTTTATCATAGAAGGTCAAGTTCCGCATCGTCTTGTAGACAACGCGATGGAGTTTCTCAAAGAAGGCAAGTAATAACAATACCGCACAGTAACGTTTAGGTATCTGCTATAGACCAATTTCGTTTTGCTACATTGAATTAAACATAAATCACAACATCATCCTGAAGTGCATGACCCAAAAAAACTTTCAATGCGCAGTGCAGCATGGACTATTTATTGTGCAGAATGGGTATTATCCCGCATTGCGCATTGGAAGCATCTTGAGATTAATGTCCTGCGGGATTCTCGAATATTCACGATGGAACAAAGTAATAGTTCGACCTATGAATTCCGATATCCCCATCGCGTGATTCGGGATTATTTGATGGTATATACATACATCAAGAAAAAAAACCGAGAAAGTGCTTGATATCAAAGGGGGTTAGTGCTGAAATAAATTTCCAATGTGGATTCTGGGTTTACACATCTTTGTCATAATTTCGAATTTGGTAGAAACGTGAAAGTGGTTTTTAGAGATTGCTTTAAGTAACATCGGTATAATTTCCCAAATCTGAATGAACTTTTCATTTTCCGGTCAAGGTTTTCAATGAACAAAAAAGTATTTATAAGCCGCACCAAGGAACAATCTTCGGAACTTGAAAAGGAACTGAAAGATGTTGATATTGATCTGACTTCTGTCTCACTTATTGAAACCAAAGCCATTCCTTTTGTTCTGCCCTCTGAAAACCCCAATTGGCTCTTCTTCTTCTCTTCCACAGCGGTTGGTGCTTTTTTTAGTCAAGTGGATAGGTCTTTGAGTACTTGTAAGTTCGGAGCTGTAGGACCTGCTACCGCCCGTGTGCTTTCATCCTATGTGCACGTTTCTTTTGTTGGGTTAGGTTCTGATACCAGAATGATCGGCCGACAATTTGCAGCGAGTATTGGTAGGGATCGTGTTTTGGTGCCTCAAAGCGACATAAGCCGGAATCCTTTGGAGGCCATATTATTACCCGGGCAATTAGACAAAGTGGTTTGTTATACCACCTCTCCTGAGCCTGAAAAGATTGAATTTGCCGATCTGCTCATATTCTCTAGTCCTAGCAATGTTCAATCTTTTTTTCTAATGAATTCCATTTCGTCCAAACAAAAGATTATTGCATTCGGACCCTCTACCACCAAAGAATTGGCCGATCATGGAATAATGGCCAATCGAGAACTTCATATTATAGAAACTCGCGAAATTGTTAGGGCAATAATGGACCTACTTTGTAGTTCAAGCACGGATTAACTAATTTGCACCCGATGCAAGCCCTCAAAAAGACAGTACTCTTATTTATTATAGCCCTCCTTTTCTCGACGGAGTTGTTTGCACAAGTGACCACACCTGAGCCGAATGACGATTTAACACCCAAATATGTCAATGAATTTCTGAACATTGGTGTTGGCGCCAGAGCTCTTGGAATGTCGCAGGCCCAGATCGCTAGTGCAGATGATGTAACCTCCGGGTACTGGAATCCCGCCGGACTGAACGGTATAAAGGGTGATCTTCAGGTTGCAGCCATGCACGCTGAATATTTTGCAGGCATCGCGAAATTCGATTACGCGGCCATTGGCAAACAAATAGATTCTGCCAGTGCAGCTTCCATTTCGTTTATGCGTTTTGGAGTCGATGATATCCCCAATACAATCGAATTGGTAGATGCTTCCGGTAATATTGATTACAATAGAATCACAACATTTTCTGCTGCCGACTATGCCTTTGTTTTTTCATATGGTCGCAATAATCAACGACCGTTAGGAAGGAAGCAAGGAGCGTCTGGTGTTGAGCTTGTGAATCCAAGAAATCAAAACGATAATTTTTCTTGGGGAGTAAATGCAAAAGTGATATACAGGCAATTGGGCGATTTTGCCCGAGCATGGGGCTTTGGCCTTGATGCAGGAGCGAAGTACAGACACAATAAATGGATTTTCGCCGCCATGGCCCGCGATGTTACTTCCACATTTAATGCTTGGTCATTTTCTTTAGATGAACGTACCAAAGAAGTTTTTTTAGAAACAAATAATATTGTTCCCGAAAATTCTCTGGAGATCGCCTTGCCTAGAGTGATTCTGGGTGCGGCAAGAGTTTGGGAGTTCAATAAGTTTTCGCTTCTTACGGAAATAAACGCTGAGATGACAACAGATGGTCAACGAAATGTCCTCTTTTCTGCTGACCCTGTGAGTATCGACCCAAGATTCGGTTTTGAATTGGGATATCGAAATGTAATTTTCGTGCGTGGAGGTCTAGGAAATATTCAACGAATTAAAGAACTCGATGGCTCTGATGGAATGACTTTTCAACCCAACATGGGACTGGGAATTAGAATCAAGCAATTGCAAATTGACTACGCTCTCTCAGATGTAGGAAACGCTTCAGATGTTTTGTACTCAAACATCTTCTCTTTGCGCTATGATATTTTCAAGAGCCGGAAGCAATAGTGGGTGTATAAATCTTGGCAAGCACGCGCGAGGTGAAGAGGAATGTGAACATTGCGCAGAGTAGATGGACCGGCTGAAGGGCTGCCGGCATCGAAAAATACGATAGCACAATTCCAACGAATAATTCCAAGCCAACAAAGATGGCAATCCACAGAACGGAAGTTTTTAGCGAAGGATGTTGTGAAGTGTATTTAAACATTGCCAAACCCACGAGGACTAAGAGAATAGAAAAGGATCGGTGTACATAGAAAACGAAGTCAAAGGAATTTGACAATTCATTTCTTTCAATTCCTGATTTCAAAAATTCATCCACACTTTCTCGAACTTGTGTGCCTAAAATGATTTGGGTAATGACTAAGAACATAAAAATTACAGGAAGTAATTTTTGATATTTTGTAAATGCAATTTCTTGGCGAGCTGGATGAAATCTACGAATCAGGAAAACGAGCATAAAAACCAGGAACATAGATCCCAACATGTGAAGTGTTATGCTTCCACTTTGCAAATTTCCATCTACTACAAGTTTGCCAAGCCAGGCCACAAATCCCAACATGAAGAGCAAAGAAAGTGACATTAAAAAAGTGATAATATCTTTTTGCCGATAGAGCCAAAGTATACATGCACCAAAGAGCAGAAGGATGGGCAATCCGGTAAAAGCACCGAGCCAACGATTTATGTTTTCAATCCAGGTATGCGCTACATCGAATTTAGCATAATTGTGTTTCGGATACTTATGCCAATCATTCCGACTGAATTCACTTGTTGTCTGAAAATTTCCATTTGCCACCCACAAGCTGTCATTGAAGATAATCATTTCTCCCTGTCGAAACTTTTTGTTTGCCAAAAATTCGACTTGTTCTTTCTGTGTTGGAGGAATCAGGTGTCCGTAACACTTGGGCCAATCGGGACAGCCCATTCCGGCATCGGTCATACGAACAACACTTCCGGCAAGAATCACTAACAATACACAAACAAGAGCAATGTAGCTGACCCGTCGAATGAAGTGGAAAAGTGGAGGAATCATGGTGACGGCAAATCTATACAACAGATAGCCGTCAATAAGGTTTATTGTGCAAGTTTAGTAACCATCTGAAGTAGGTTGAAAACCTGATAAACTCTACCAAAATCAGTTCCGCTCATACTACTTTCTATGCTGCCGGTAGAGGAAGACTGCAGCCCTTTGTATTCAATGATTTCTATAGACTCGACCTTGTATGCACCATCGGCTATGGCATTGACGCACCCAATCATTTCTTTTTCTGAAATCAAGCTTGGGTCGAAGGTTACGGTTACTATGTTCTGTAGTCTTTCATCAGCATAGTCCAACTTTGTTTCCCGAATTCCATTTAACGCTTGCAGGTCTTGCTGAATTTTTCCACCGCAACCCTCAGCACAGGTCATACCTGAAATTGTCAGGTTCGCAACAGTTTTATTCACTTCAGACTGTATCGACTTGCGTGTGGTTGGAACTTCGCTTTGCACAGAACCACTTGAGCTCTCATTGCACGAAGTAGAGGCTAGAGCTGCGGCAAAGGCGAAAAACAAAACAAATTTTTTCATAGTCCTTTTCTTTTGAATGGCGAAGTTAGTTCATTGAGCGGAATAGCTTCTATTTGCACCCTGTTAAATTTATTGAAGATGTCTAAGGAATCTGAGGG
>JAWXBG010000113.1:0-5343 GCA_034439875.1 Flavobacteriales bacterium | reverse complement strand
CGGAACTGATGACGAACTATTATGGTGCGCCTCCTGCGGAACTGATAAAGAACTTCGAACCCCGAACCTTAATGAAATCCCTTGCCACCGAATTTCTTGTTCTTACCCTTTTTCTTGTTCTTATTATTATTGTTATTTTTCTTGCGCAGGCCGGCATTGAAAGAATCAAAGTCGTCAAACTTGTTCTGTATGGCTGCGGGTTGAACTTTGATTAGTTCAGCGGCTCCTTCGATCTGAAGATTGCCTTTTGATAAAATTTTGAGGTCGTTGAAGATTACATCATCCGTTACGTGACTGCGATTCCAATTGATGCTATTGTATTTCATCACATTTGCTATCGCGAACTTGAAAGCTTCCTTTCCCTCTCCGTCTTCCATATCAGAGCATTTATCTATCATACGCTCAACATATCTTCCATAATGACCGAATCGGATATTCCCTGATGGATAAGGAACAGGGTCCGGTTTTTTCCTCAAGGACTCCGGACTTGGAAGTGGATATGGACTGTCTACATCCAATGTAAACCCAGACATTATTTGCAAGTGATCCCAAAGTTTGTGATTGTAGTCCTCTATGTCGCGCAACTGAGGGAAAAGTTGTCCCATTACAGAGATGATCGCACGTACACATTTGTTTCGCTCTTCACGGTCTGCGATCGTTGCTGCGTACATCACCATCTTCTGAACATGCCTTCCGTATTCAGGTATGGTAAGGTCAGGACGTTGACTGTTATATGGTTGGAAGTCCAGATCTTGACTGATCGGAGCCTCGGGTTTAGGTGAAATCATTTTGGAGAAAAGAAATAAGACTTGCCGCAAAGATAGTAAAGGTTTTAATATTTGACCGTGATGTCACTTTTTGGGGAAAATCTCAACTGCTTGTACAATCCAGGTCAAAGCAAGGGAATACTTTTCAGTCTTGTATCACGCAAAAACCGGCTATTATCCAATTGATTTCTGAATTGGGAAGCACTGTTCATCTGATTTGTTTCAATTGCGCTATCCGAGATTATCCTCCTGTAAGATATTACGAAAGCGATTGTCAATAAAAGAAAATGCAGCAGTGGAGTGGTGCTCTTTTTATTTATTCTTTTATCCAAGTAAAATTCAAACTTCGATATGAGTTCTTTTGAAATAATAGGTGGTAAAAATTTAAAGGGCGAATTAGTCCCACAAGGCGCGAAAAATGAGGCCTTACAGGTGATCTCCGCAGTGCTACTCACGGCCGAAGAAGTCATCATTTCAAACATTCCAGAAATTGTCGATGTCCTCAAATTGATACAACTGCTCGGCGACATGGGTGTAAAAACCTCAAGAATTGAGAAGGGTGTTTTTTCCTTTAAAGCGGATGAAGTAAATATTCCATTTCTTACATCAGAAAATTACAAGAAAAAAGCTGCTGCACTCAGAGGCAGTATCATGATGGTCGGACCACTTCTTGCCAGATTCGGTCAAGGATATATCCCTAAACCCGGAGGCGACAAAATTGGAAGAAGGAGACTGGATACCCACTTTATAGGATTCCAAGAGTTGGGCGCTAAATTTGAATACGATCCCAACAATCAGTTTTATTCGGTTAAATCGGACAAACTCAAGGGCGCATACATGCTGCTCGACGAAGCCTCCGTTACAGGCACAGCCAACATCGTAATGGCTGCGGCCTTAGCAAAAGGCACAACTACAATTTACAATGCGGCCTGCGAGCCATACTTGCAACAGCTTTGTGCAATGATCAATCGAATGGGGGGTAAAATCTCGGGTTTGGGTTCCAATTTGCTCGTAATTGAAGGAGTTGATCAACTTGGAGGATGCGAACATCGATGTCTTCCCGACATGATCGAAATAGGTAGTTTCATTGGTCTTGCAGCCATGACTCAAAGTGAGATTACCATCAAAAACGTGGGATATCAGCACCTCGGCGTAATACCTGAGATTTTTCGGAGAATGGGCATTAAAATGGAGTTGAAGGGCGATGATTTGTATATCCCTCCGCAGGATCATTATGAAATCGAGTCTTTTATTGATGGATCTATCATGACCATTTCGGATGCGCCTTGGCCAGGTTTCACACCCGATCTAATCTCAATAGCATTGGTGACGGCAACACAAGCTAGGGGTTCGGTACTAATTCATCAAAAAATGTTTGAAAGCAGATTGTTCTTCGTGGACAAATTGATCGATATGGGTGCGCAAATTATCCTCTGTGATCCGCACAGGGCAACTGTTATAGGACTAGATCGAAAGTCGAAATTGCGCGGCATTCAAATGTCTTCTCCAGATATCAGAGCGGGAGTATCTCTTCTCATTGCTGCCTTGAGTGCCGAAGGAAAAAGTGTTATCTCCAATATCGAACAGATTGATCGGGGTTACGAGAACATCGAAGGGCGTCTGAATGCTCTTGGAGCGCAGATCACCCGCAAGGATTAATGGACGTTAGCAGTATTAAAGTCTGCTTTTTAAGTGAGAAGTTCCCTGTAGAATTCCCATAATTGTGGCAAGGTCTTTGGCTATTGGGGTCAAAAGCATTTATTTTTACCCATTACTAACGAAACAAGAAAACCTTACACATGAAAAGATTAATGATTCTCGGAGCTGCCGCCATCGCTTTTGTCGGTATTTGCAGCTTCACTCTTCTGCAAAATGATTCTACACAAAACCCCAATTCAGTCACAAATGCTGCTGTTGGAACCAATGTGGGCGATGTTGCCCCTGATATTGAAATGACCGGTGTAGATGGAAAAATGATCAAATTGTCGAGCCTTCGCGGCAAAATAGTTCTCATCGACTTTTGGGCCTCGTGGTGTGGTCCTTGTCGCCGTGAAAATCCAAGCGTAGTGGAAGCATACGCCAAATACCAAAAAGCAAAATTTAAAACTGCTCATGGGTTTGAAGTATTCAGCGTTTCCCTCGACAAAACTCAAGATGCTTGGGTGAGCGCAATCAAAGCCGACAAACTTACTTGGAGCAATCATGTTTGCGACATGAAAGGTTGGGACAATGAGGCAGCGAAGCTTTATGGCGTGAGCAGCATTCCCATGAGTTTTTTGATTGACGAAAATGGAGTGATCACTGCGAAAAACCTTCGCGGATTGCAATTGCATACGTCAATTGATTCGCACGTGAAGAGTTTCAAATAACCAGATCAAAGGATTTCCTCAATGAACCCCGCCCAATGCGGGGTTTATTTTTTGTAATAAATTCCATCTAAGTCATTTTGAGAAGTTGATTTTCAATACACCCAGAGTCCGCATTGGAATTCGCGCTGCAATAGATTTCCAATGCGGATTCTGGGATAAAGTATAAGATCGCTTAACAAGGCTATTGGTTGGCGAAGCACTTCGTGAAACGTGGGTTGAAGCGCTTGTGCCATCTTGAACTGTGCCAATGGCACTTGTGTGAGAGCGGTGTAGCTCAACAAATTGTCAGATTGGGGCTAGATTTATGACACTTTGACCGTAAATAAGTAGATGGCAACAAAGTTGATGACGCTCGCGAAATCCCAAGCTGGACATGAGCAACGAAGAGAATAAGGAAACCATCGAAGAAAATACCAAACCGCAATCGGAAGAAGTTTCTGCGGAGGAATTAAATGCCAACCCTACTGACGGCATTGCTGCCGAGACGGCGAATGAAAGTAACGAAGAAAAATTAATGCGCGAACGCGACGATTGGAAAGACAAATACATGAGGTTGTATGCTGAGTTCGACAACTTCAGAAAGAGATCTTCAAAAGAAAAATCTGAATACCTCATGTATGCTTCAGCAGATTTGATGAAAGAATTGTTGCCTGTTCTCGACGACTTTGAGAGGGCTATGGCTGCTAGTGAGGCTAATCCAGACCCAACTTTAATGCGAGAGGGAATGACATTAATTCACAACAAATTTGCGAGGGCACTCGACCAAAAAGGATTGAAGGGAATTGATTCAACGAATAAAACGTTCGACGTAGATTTTCATGAAGCGATCACGAAAATTGCTGCTCCGACCCATGAAATGAAAGGCAAAGTGGTGGATACCATTGAAAAAGGTTATGCGCTGCACGACAAAGTAATACGATACGCTAAGGTCGTAATCGGAGAATAAGAAAGAGCGTTCCAAAGTTGAATACCACGATGTCAAAAAGAGATTATTACGATGTGCTTGGAGTTGGAAGGAATGCCAGCACTGCGGAGATTAAAAAAGCCTATCGTCAGATGGCCCTGAAATACCATCCTGATAAAAATTCGGGTGATAAAGCCGCGGAGGATAAATTCAAAGAAGCTGCAGAGGCTTATGAGGTGCTTAACGACGCAGAAAAAAAGGCGAAATACGATCAATTTGGTCATGCCGGATTGGGCAACAATGGTGGAGGAGGACAGGGAGGAATGAATATGGATGACATATTTTCTCAGTTCGGCGACATCTTTGGTGGAGGAGGGTTTGGTGGCGGTTTTGGCGGCGCCGGAGGCGGAGAGCGCAGGGTGAAAGGCTCTAATCTTCGAATAAAGGTGAAGTTGAACCTAGAAGAAATTGCGCATGGATCTTCCAAAAAAATCAAAGTTTTTAAACTAGTCAACGCCGATGGTGTGACTTTCGATACTTGCACTACTTGCAAAGGATCTGGTCAGGTGAGAAGAGTTACCAATACCATTCTTGGTCAAATGGCTACTTCAAGCACCTGTCCGACGTGCCATGGTGCAGGAAAAAGTATTCGTCAAAAACCGAAGGACGCTAACGAACATGGGCAGCGTCGACAGGAAGAAGTGATAGAAATTAATATTCCAGCAGGTGTGCAAGAGGGCATGACTCTCAATGTTGCAGGCAAGGGAAATGCAGGTCCATTCGGAGGAGTTTCAGGTGACTTACATGTTGTAATTGAAGAAGAGGAACACCCTTTGCTCAAACGCGAAGGAGTAAACTTGTATTTCGATTTGTACGTGAACTTTGTAGACGCCGCATTAGGTACTTCTGTAGAAATTCCATTGGTGAAAGGAAAGGCCCAGGTAAAACTTGAAGCCGGGACACAGAGTGGGAAAATACTTCGACTGAAAGGGAAGGGAATTCCTGAAGTTAATAGTCATAGTCATGGAGATTTGTTGGTAAACGTAAATGTTTGGACTCCTCAAAAGCTATCTGACGAAGAGAAAAAGCTTCTGGAGAAACTTCGCTCAAGTGAAAACTTCAAACCTAAACCCTCCTCAAAAGACAAAGGATTTTTCGAACGTATGAAAGAGATGTTTAGTTAAAACGCAGAATTCGCATTGGCATTCGCTATGAAGTGCTAATACCGTTTATCCCGCATTACGCATTAGGGCAATTTTTGTAGAATGCGTGCGGGATTCTCAAATCTAAACGATAGAATACT
>JAWXBG010000112.1:0-29456 GCA_034439875.1 Flavobacteriales bacterium | reverse complement strand
TGCAGGGCATTGCCAAAAAAAACTTCCTATGCGCAATGCAGCAGGGACTATTTATTGTGCAGAATTGGTATTATCCCGAATCACGCCATGGAGATATCGGAATTCAGAGTTCGAACTATTACTTTGCTCCAGCGTGTAGGTTTGAGGATCCCACAGCGCATTATCCTCAAGATGCTTCCAATTCGCAATGCGGGATTATTTGATGGTGTATATTCATACATCAAGAATAAAAACCCTGGAAGTGCCTGATATCACAGGGGCTTAGCGCTGCAATAGATTTCCGATACGGATTCTGGGAAAAATTCTTTCGGGCATAACCCCGCGAAACAACCTTAAGAAATACAAAGGAAGCAGATCACGGGATGCTCAAATCTAAGTGGTAGAAAACACTTGGTAAATCGACAAGTTTGTAATGATTGCTACCACTTGATACCGTTTATGTATCTGTAAGAGTCCAATTCCGTTTCACTCCGTTGGCCCTATAGCAGCTACTTTGACGGCATTTACTACTTCACGCTTATAGAATAGTTTGGACTATTTAATAGGCCGAATTTGTATAATTTGATGTCATTTACCCCGAAGACTTTACCAAATCTCAGTTACAGAGCGTCCAGCTATACCCCTTCAATTTGACTTGTCTTCGCCGTAAATGTCCCCAAATCAAAGCCTTGAGAATCGAATGTATGAAAATTCTAGAGATAGGTATACGCATCATTTATTCCGGTGAAGGATATTTTTCACAACCTGACGATATTGGACTAATAGAGATAGATAAACTTTATTAAACCATCTCATTAAATTTATAAATCATCTTTATCTCTTGTTATTTTGGAAATCCTCTTAGTCCGAACAAAAGTGTACATCTCTTTAATTTTACTACTCGAGTCACCCGTTAGCCATCACGTGTATTCACTCAAATTCCAAATGATACTTCTTCCCAAAAGCGGTTTGCTCTTGCAGAAAGCTGAGCTGAGATTCTTCGCTGAGCCATTTAATCTGGTGGTGTAGAGATAAACTGGTGTCAATAGTGGATTGTGTGATAGACGACGGGGCCAGCAAACGGATGTGGATCAGCCGGGCATAGGGGTCCTCAGCCATGCGACCGTAGGCAGTGAAGAGACTACGCGCGGCCTTTTGTAAACTGGGATCTTTTCGGAATGGCCCAATGCTATCCAAAGCCAGCACACTGTTTTGTATCTGATGAGTAAGCGCCGCGTGAGCATCAACAATCGATGTAGGTACGGATGAAGAATCGGATAGGGTGCTGTCTAGTGCATCGAAAGCTACAACTATTTTCTCCTGGTGTTCTACAATGCTGTCGTTGTACACAGCGGCTTCATCTGAATGCTTGGAACAGTTAATGAGCAGGAAGGAGGCAAGACATACCAACACACCTAAGTACATACCAAAGGCAGGACGGTAGCGGGGCAATGTGGGTATGTGTTTTGGTGCCATTTAATTGTGGGCAAGTTAAACATTTACCTCGACCCTCCAATTATGCCAATATCTACCTACTAAGTACCAACTTCTGAAGGCTTTGCTTGCCTTGAAAATCGGTTGTTTGCACGGTGTAAACTCCCTCGGCTAATTGGGATAGGTCTAGACTTCCGGAAATGCCCACTCGTCCGGAGAAAACTGTTTTTCCTCCCATCTCTTGTAGGGTGCATGACATAGGTTGATCTGTGGCAAATCGAAGTATGTCTTTGCAGGGATTAGGGAATATCAGAGGTAATTCCACTTCTTTCTCCTCCTGATCGAGGTATCCTGTATATAACTCGCCTGATGGATCGCCGTCCTCGCCTCCACAAACCAATATACCATCCGGCAAACGGGTCATGGCGTATTTATATCGACCCTCTGGATATAATAATTCTACCGTGAACCAAAAAGTGAATGGATGAAAGTACTCGATGCTAGGAGTGGTAGTTGTCTCTACGTCTTGACCGGTGTGATCTACTCCTCCAGCTAATAAATAATAACTATCGAGGCTGTATAGCATCTGGCAATAACTCTGTGGAGCGAGCAAATCAGGGGCTTCTGTCCACTCGTCGGCAATGGCATCATAGTACTCACATTCTATCATTCCTTCAAAAAGGTTCAAATCGCCATTGTATCTTCTACCCCCAGCCACCAATATTTTGCCATCGTATAATTCTACCGACGCGTGATTGTCGCGAGAGTGTTCCATAAAAGCTGCTAATGTCCAGCTATTAGCTATGGGATCGTAAATCTCACAAGCACTGAGCTGAAATCCGGCATTGGCATTAAACCCTCCGGCCAACAAATATTTTCCATCGTCAAGACGGGCAATGCTAAACGAACTTCTGCCAAGGTTCATGGTTCCTGCGCTCTCCCATTGCATAGTACTTAGGTTAAGTCGCTCGCATGCGGCCAATTCCTCAAAACCGTCGAATCCACCACATACCAATATATAATCAGTGCCATTCACATCTTCGAGCAATGTGCTGCTGTGAAAACTGCGTCCGTATGACATGGCCGGCCCCATCTCGAATGTTCCATCAGTGGCGTTAAATATTTCAGTGCTGTTGAGGTTTTCCGAAAACCCGTTGAAGCCTCCAGTAATAAGCACATAATCTCCATCGTTGTATGCAGTGGCAGCGTGATCCATGCGCGTGGATTCCATGTCGCCCAAACTATTCCAATTATCAGTAGCAGCATTATACCACTCAGCACTTTGAAGTGCCTGCGAACCATCATAACCCCCGCAGATGAGAGCACCGGGAGTATTGCCATTCATCATCACTGTAGAAGCTGTGTGGGCATTGCGACCTTCTATCATGTCTTCTATGATGGTTAGTTGTGCGAAGGACTGTAGCGAGAAAAGTAAGAAGGGTAAGATTAATTTCATGGGTAGATCGACGAATGGGTTTTTTTGATGTACAAATATGGGTAAAAAAGTAAGATGCCGTTCCTCTGGAACGGGGATGAACTAATAGCCACGGAAATGGTATGATTCAGATCCTCTGCAATTGTTGCCGAACCGTGAACCGCAGACCTATGAAGATGCCGTTCTTCTGGAGCTGCACCCGAAACCCCGAACCACTCTGATTCCTTTCCTCTAAACTGAAACCAAACTCCTCACCACTTACTACCTTTGCATCCTAAAAAATTCTTGAAGTGAATACTAATACAGACATCGCAACTACTCCCATCGATCTAGTTCTAGAGAAACTAGGGATCAAAGCAAATAACGAAGGGACTTCTACCGGGAAACATTTTTTCGGCAATGGTCCTGTTATCGACTCATATTCTC
This sequence comes from Flavobacteriales bacterium, assembly GCA_034439875.1. GTDB lineage: Bacteria > Bacteroidota > Bacteroidia > Flavobacteriales_D > Sanyastnellaceae > JAWXBG01. Next base: position 26,182 of record JAWXBG010000112.1, on the reverse strand, counting down.
CAGTAGATGGGCAGATCATTGGATCGGTTAGCACAACTACCAAAGAGGACTATGAGCTTGTTGTGAAAACTGCGCAAGAAGCATTCAAATCATGGCGCTCTATGCCGGCACCGAAACGCGGTGAAATCGTTCGTCAATATGGCGATCGCTTGCGCCTATACAAACAGGAGCTGGGCATGCTCGTGAGCTACGAAATGGGCAAAAGCCTCCAAGAAGGTTTGGGCGAAGTGCAAGAAATGATCGATATCTGCGACTTTGCTGTTGGACTCTCACGTCAACTCTACGGGCTGGCAATGCACAGCGAAAGACCTAGTCACCGCATGTACGAGCAATGGCATCCCCTGGGTATTGTGGGAATCATTTCGGCATTCAATTTTCCGGTGGCTGTGTGGTCGTGGAATAGCGCATTGGCATGGATATGCGGAGATGTGTCTATCTGGAAAGCATCAGAAAAAACGCCGCTCTGCGCTGTAGCTTGTCAGCATATTTGGAATGAAGTGGCCGCCAACAATGAATTGCCTGAAGGAATTTCGAGCATCATTACCGGCAACTATATGGTAGGCGAGTGGATGACAAAAGATCAACGCGTTCCGCTCATTAGCGCAACGGGTAGCACGCGCATGGGCCGCATCGTTGGGTCTACTGTGGCCGAACGTTTTGGGAAATCGCTTCTCGAGTTGGGTGGCAACAATGCGATCATTGTGACAGAAAATGCAGATCTTAAAATGACAATCATTGGTGCCGTTTTCGGTGCTTGCGGTACAGCAGGACAGAGATGCACCACTACTAGAAGGTTAATTATTCATGAAAATATTTACGCTCAGATAACCGAGAAGTTGGCATCAGCATACGGGCAGTTGAAAATCGGAAATCCACTTGATCAGAAAAATCACGTGGGACCACTTATCGACAAAACTGCAGTTGATCTTTATTTGAAATCTATTGAAGATGCAAAAAACCAAGGCGGCAAAATTCTAGTTGAAGGAGGTGTCTTAGCGGGCGAAGGATATGAAAGTGGTTGTTATGTGAAACCTTGTATTATTGAAGTAAAGGATTCGTCGCTGCCGATCGTTCAACACGAGACATTCGCACCCATCTTGTATGTGATGAAATACAAAACCCTGGATGAAGCTATAGCAATGCAAAACGGTGTGAATCAGGGGTTGAGCAGCGCTATTATGACTACCCATCTCAGAGAGGCAGAGAAATTTCTGTCAGCAGAAGGAAGCGACTGCGGTATTGCCAACGTAAATATTGGCACCAGTGGCGCGGAAATCGGTGGAGCATTTGGAGGCGAAAAGGAAACTGGCGGCGGAAGAGAGTCGGGTTCAGATGCATGGAAAATATACATGCGTCGGCAAACTAATACAATTAACTTTGGAGCTTCATTGCCATTGGCACAAGGGATTAAGTTTGATTTGGATTAGAGATTCACTCGTCTCTTTTGGAATCATAAACATTGGATTTTGCGGCTCTTCGATTGATCAAGGTTTTGGCCAAGAGGTTTGTGCTTCCAAACTCCGACGAAATTTGACGGTATCGTGAAGATGTGCAATTACTTATGTTTGCGAACCGTATCTCGAACACCTTGACAACTAAGACGCTCTTTTTCGCTCTTCTCTCTATATTGCTGGTTTTTTTTACTGCCTGTGAGCAAGAGAATATTAAACCCAAAGCAGGTGATTGGACCCTACTTTTTTGGGTCGATGAACTGAAAATTCCCATTAGGCTTGAGATAGACAGCCTTGGCAAGTTCGCCATTTACAATGCAGGTGAAGTAATAAAACTCGATTCGGTGGTGTATTTCAAAGATTCGTTTCGACTGGAGATGCCTCTTTTTCAATCGCATCTTACGGGTAAAGTCTGGAGCACAGATAGCATTTCTGGGGAGTGGAAAGATCGCTCGAGAGACGGGGATTACTCTGTCGCTTTTACCGCCGTACCTGGAAATATTAAATATATTTCGAACTCAGAACCTGTTTGGGAAACCTATGATGTGACTTTTTCGCCAGATAGTGCCGAGAATGTGTACAAAGCGGTTCTGAAACTAGCTACGTCTGATAACAGGAAGAACGTTAGGGGTACCTTTCTTACCGAAACGGGAGATTATCGTTATCTAAGCGGCGAACGCCATGGTGACGAATTTTATCTATCTTGTTTTGATGGATCTCACCTTTTTTATTTTGATGGAGAGATGAAAGGCGATAGCGTCCTAGGTGGATATTTTGCAAGCGGAAAACACTGGAATGAGCCATGGGAAGCGAGAAGGGATGAAAATGCAGGACTGCATGATCCCGACTCATTAACTTTCTTAGTTAATTCTGATCAGCCCTTTTCGTTTAGAGCCAAAAATATTCAAGGCGATCAAGTGACATTTGAAAATGGATTTTTTAAGGACAAAGTCACCTTGGTTCAAATATTCGGTTCATGGTGTCCCAATTGTACCGATGAAAGTCGTTGGCTTAAACAGGTATACGAGCGCTACAACGGCGCTGGTTTTCAAGTAGTTCCGGTGGCTTTCGAAAGAGGAACTGATATGCAGGAAATGCGGGCCGGAGTACAAAAGCAATGGAGAGAACTAGAAATGCCTTATCCACCATTTATCGGAGGCAAGTCGCATAAAGGGGAAGCGGGAAAAGTTTTTTCAATGTTGTCAAAAGTGATGTCTTATCCAACGGCCATCATAATAGATCGATCCGGTAATGTCCGAAAGATTCACACCGGTTTTTATGGCCCAGGAACGGGTAAATTCTATACCCATCATACCGAAAAGTTGGAGATGTTTATCAAGCAATTACTTGAAGAGTAAGCTTTCTCTTTTCTCTAAAAGGACATTCGTTGTTTATAGAGTTCCCATCCAACTGGTTCAGAGAAGTAGTTTGAATATCACCTTTGAAGACTTAGGGAAGTGAATTTTGAACCTAGAATCCGCATTGGGATTCGCTATGGATTGCCAAACCCTAAAGATAGCAACTCCATTGCCAATGGCTTCAGCCATGGGTTTTATGAAAATAGATAGATCTCGGGCTTTAGCCCAAACCTAAATGGCCTTCAATCCAAATGATACCAATTCTGCTTATGAAATGGTTTGGATTATTTTATAAGATGAAATGGTATTATTTGTCTGAATTTCGAGAGATCGAACTTTTGCTCATTGTCTGCGTATAACCACACGTTATGTGTTGAAATCTTGTGCTCAAATAGCTGAAACTCGATTTGAGGCGCTAGACCTATACATAAGCTACCGACATACTTAACCACCCTCCTGTAAATGCATCAAACGAGATGTAAGTGCAGGGTAAATTTTTTGTGCATGCACAGCATTTTTGCTCTTTGCAGTTCATTTGGACTTCGCTCCAATTCACTGACCTCCATAGTGAGGTTGGCTATTTTGGCGTTTACAATTGTTACCTGCACCAAATCGGCTTCGGCTCAATTTGACTATAGATTTTGGATGCCTCCAGTTTGGAATACTGGTCAAACCGGACACAATCAACCTTCGGAGTTGTTTATCACAACGCCCTATCCATTCAGCGTAGATGTTCATATTGAAACTCCCGACGGAGTCACGTTTGTTTTTGACGGTACTGTGTCCTCTGGAAACCCTCTGAGCATTGCGCTTACGCCGACTTTGGGACAAACGAATGTGGCGAACACTGCGATCACAAACAATGGTTTTATCGTTACCTCCACATCACCTATTCAATGTGTCCACAAAGTTTCTGCCCAATTCAACCAAACCCTTGCCACGCTTAAAGGGCGAAATGGCAGAGGCACTGATTTTTGGTGCGGTTCGCAGGTTCGAAATTTGAATGCCAATTACTCCCCAAACGAATATCACTTCATTTCGGTAATGGCAATGGAGAATAACACAACCATTGAGTTCACTACTCCCTTTGGTATGTATACTGCAGCACCTGGAGATTTGCCAACGAATTTTACAATTAATCTCAATCAGAACCAATGTTATTTGATTCGGGGCAACAATCCAATTCAACACGTGGCTGGGGCTCATGTCGAGTCGAATAAAGAGATTGTAGTAATAAGTGGAAGTACCCATACGCGTATCAGTGGTCCGGGTGCGAATGCCGCCGATGGCGGCACAGATCAGCTTGTACCAATAGAGCTGGCAGGAACTCAATTTGCACTAATAGCAGGCGATAATGATCCTTCGTTTGATTACGCAATTATTGTGGGAACAGAGAATAGTACCAACATTTATTTGGATGGCTCTGGGGTGGCCGCCGCAAATATTGACGCAGGTGAATACTTCGATTGGACGCTTACTGGGTCCCTCGGAACTCCCCATACTATTACAACGGATAAAACAGCTTATGTCTATCACGTCAGTGGCACTAGTCAGGATGATGAAGTGGACATGAGCGCCATACCACAATTGGATTGTACAGGATCGCGATATATAGAGTTTTCGAAATTCACAGTTAATACTGCCCAGCAAACACTACAGTTGTTGGCCACGCCGGAGTCGGAATCTACCCTTACAGTGAACGGGGTATACTACCAAAATATACCGGGAGTGATTTATAACAACGTACCTGGGCTGCCTGGTTGGAAAAGTGTCTCCTTGACAACCAACTCATTGGCCAACAACAATGTTATTCAGAGTGAAGGATTTTTCCATGCTGGATGGCTTACCGGTAATAGCGGATCGACTGGTGCTTACGGATTCCTGTCGGGATTCGACGATGCATTCGACTTTTTGGATCCAATTACTGGTCTGCCCACCAATATATATCTTGTAGCTACGCTCTGTCAGGGCGATGATATTGATCATTGCATCAATGTGGTTTCTTGTGGAACCGATCATGAGATCATTAGCTATTCGGGCAACGTTGGAACCATCGATCTGGCGCCCCCAAGCAGTCCGTTCGATACTTGCTTCAGATACACAGCACCTTTTGGTTTTGTGGGTTATGATACAATTAACTTTGTAGTTGATAACAATTTTGGCTTTCAAGGTGAATTGGAAATTGTATTTTTGGTTGTAGATCCGAATGCTCCTATTGATGCAGGACCCAACCAAACCTTGTGCGGAGCTACAAGCACAACTCTGGCTGCCGTAAATCCCGATCCTTATGCTACAGGATACTGGACCGTACTTCAGGGTGGTGCCACCATTACCAGTCCTACTAACCCCACAACCACTGTCAGCAACTTGGCTTTGGGCACCAATTCTTTTTTGTGGCACCAAGATTATCCTTGCGACCAAAACCTCGATATTGTTCAAGTATTCCGATATTCGGGAGTGCCACCCATAGCTAACGCGGGACCTGATGTTCAACTTTGCGGTGGTTCGTCCTATGTAATGCAGGCGAATAGTGCCGGTACGACAGGATTGGGAATTTGGGAAATAACTTGCGGTCAAGCGACTATCGGGAATATTAATTCTGCAACAGCCCTTGTGACAAACATTGGTTTGGGTATTAACTGCTTTGAGTGGAATATAGACAATGGTCCATGCCCGGGATCTGCCACATCTGATCAGATGACCATATTTGTCTTCAATCCCAATCATCCTCCTGCCAATGCCGGAACAGATCAGTTTCATTGTTTCTCACCGGGATTAACTGTCGGTCTGAATGCGTCAATTCCTCAGAGTCCTGCTACGGGTGCTTGGACGCTGGTAAGTGGCAGTGGCACCATTGCCAATGCCTCCAATCCGTTTTCTACTGCAACAAATTTGTCGGTGGGTCAAAATATTTTTCAATGGACCATTTCAAACGGTCCCTGCCCGGCATTGAGCGATCAAATTATCATTTGGGTTTATAATGGCAATGCACCGGCAGCATCTGCGGGCCCCGATCAAACAACATGTCTCCCTCAGAATAGTGCCACTTTGGCTGGCAATACCCCTGTTTTTCCCGCCACAGGGGCGTGGACTGTTATAAATGGAACAGGTTCTTTTGCAAATACTTCTTCTCCTATTACATCTGTTTCCGGGTTGAGCGTGGGTACAAATACTTTCAGATGGACGATCAACAATGGCCCATGCGCCGGGGCAATCACTTTTGATAATGTTGTCATCAATGTTTTTCCTGCAAGTCAACCTACCGTATCTGCCGGACCTGATCAGCAATTCTGCGATGTGGGTGTCCCTCTTTCTGCTGTCTTAAGTGGCAGTAGCCTCAATCCTCCAGGAAGCGGATTGTGGACAGTGGTGAGTGGTACAGGTGCTTTTGCAAATGCAGCCTCTCCCAATACGACAGTCTTTGGACTTTCTCCTGGTCAGAATGTGTATCAGTGGACAGTAAGCAACGGCGGATGTTCTCCAATCCAGAATGATCAGGTGATGATCACAATATTCGATGGCACTCCTGCTTTTGCCAGTGCCGGTCTGGATGCTGCGTTATGCACTCCCAACAGCAACTATATCATGCAAGCAACTCCTGTGCTTGCCCCGGCAACAGGGCAGTGGAGTTTAATTTCCGGGTCGGGTTCTATTGCAAACTCTTTTAGTCCTTCAACAAACATTTCCAATCTTGGAACAGGAGTTAATGTTTTTAGATGGACTACTTTGAATGGTCCTTGTGGAAATAGCAACTTCGACGAAGTGACCGTCACTTTGTACAACAATAATGCTGCTGCAGCAAATGCTGGTGTTGATCAAGAGCTTTGTTCGTCAGGAGTTGGAGTGATTAATACTTTTTTGAATGGCAATGTACCTGCGGCCCCTTCAACGGGCCTGTGGACCCTATTATCGGGAACGGGAACAATAATGAATCCATCGAATCCGAACTCACAAGTGCAGAACATGGCCGTTGGCACTAATATTTTTCAGTGGACAATCAATAACGGTCCATGCGGTAACACGCAAGATCAAATTACTTTTTTTGTGTTTAGCCCCGGTCAAACGAGTGCAAATGCGGGAGCGGATCAAACTCTTTGTTCTACACAAACGAATACTACTCTAACAGCCAACTCTCTTCTATCACCGGCAACGGGTTTGTGGACACTTGTGAGTGGTTCAGGAACTATCGTGAATCCGAATCAAAGTACTACCAATGTGACAGGCCTTGGTTTTGGAACAAATATTTTTCAGTGGAGTATTGATAATGGCCCATGTGCAAGTCCTGCAACTCTTTTGGATCAAGTTTCAGTTGTATTGTTCAATTCTTCTCAAGCTACAGCTTCAGCGGGCAACGATCAGGTGATCTGCAACACAACATCTTCAGTTGCAATGTCGGCCAATAGCACAACCTTTCCCGCAACAGGGCAATGGTCCGTTATAATTGGTGCAGGCATATTTGCCAACTCGACGAGTCCTATTACATCGGTAAGCGGATTGTCGATAGGTGTAAATACTTTCCAGTGGACTATTAGTAATGGACCCTGTGGAAATAGTTCTGATCAAATAAGTATTACTGTGTTTAATGCGGCCAATGTCATTGCAAACGCAGGGCCGAATCAAGAGCAATGTCTTCCAAACACGTCGGCACAACTCGCTGCAAGTGGTGTTATATTTCCGTCTGTCGGCACATGGACTCTTATACAAGGTTCAGCAATTTTTGCGAATGCCAACAATCCAAACACAACTGTCAGTGGACTAGGTGTTGGAGAAAATATTCTTCAGTGGTCAGTTACCAATGGACCCTGCGGACCCACAACTACGGATCAAATGACCATTGTTGTATTCGACAATACGCAGGGCGGTGCTAATGCTGGACCGGATGTTAGTTTCTGCACCCCCGTGAGTTCATTCGTGATGCAAGCCAATCAAATATTGTTTCCAGCGGTAGGTCAATGGTCTGTTATGGCAGGTAGTGGAACTTTTTCCAATCTCAATGATCCAAATGCAACAGTGAGTGGTTTGGGAATCGGCACAAACACTTTTCGATGGACAGTGTTAAACGGCCCTTGTCCTGGGGGAACAAACTTCGATGATATATCAATCTTTATTTTTAGTGCCAATCAACCCATCGCAAGTGCAGGCCCTGATCAGGAAATTTGTTCTACAGGTATTGCACCTGTGAATGCAACTCTTGTGGGATCACTAGTAACAGCGCCAGGAACAGGTGTGTGGACTCTCGTTTTGGGAACAGGCACAATTGCAAGCCCTACGAGTTCTACAACCCAAATATTAAACTTAGGAGTTGGACAGAATGTTTTTCAATGGACTGTGAGCAATGGGCCATGTGCAAATCCAACTTCACTTGATCAGGTAAGCATATTCGTTTTCTCGAATGGTCAGTTGGCCACAAATGCTGGACCGGATCAATCGCTTTGCAGCAATGCTCCTTCAACTGCTCTCGATGCCAATGAACTCATTTTTCCGGCTACCGGGCAGTGGACTGTTCTGTCGGGATCCGCTGTTTTTGTGAATGCGAATAATCCGAACACAACAGTGAGTGGTTTGTCTTTGGGTACAAATATTTTGCAGTGGATAGTGGACAACGGACCCTGCGCGAATCCTGTGACCCTCAGCGATCAGATGACAATTGTTGTTTTCAACGTTGCTCAAGCTTCGGCAAACGCGGGTCCTGATCAAAGTATTTGTAGTGATAATGCTCAAACCAATTTGAGTGGAAACCCGGTTCTTGCGCCTGCAACTGGATCATGGTCGCTCATCAGTGGCACGGGAACAATAGCAAATCCATCAAACCCCAATACGCTAGTGAGCAATTTGGGTATTGGCGCCAACGTATTTCAATGGAGTATTTCTAATGGAGCATGCGCTGCTCCTGGATCCGATCAGGTTACCATATTTGTGTACAACGGAAATCACCCACCGGCACTTGCTGGTAGCGATCAATCTATTTGTTTACCGCAAACGAATTCTGTGCTTTCTGGATCTGCTGTCGTGTTTCCAGCAATTGGAACATGGACTCTAGTGCAAGGAAGTGGGGTAATTGCATCGCCAAATAGCCCGAGTACAAATGTTTCAGGGTTGTCGGTTGGTCAAAATATTTTTCGATGGACTATAAGCAATGGACCTTGTTCACTCGGCATACTGCTCGATGAAGTTAGTATTTTTATATATGATAATGCTCAAGGCCTCGCGAACGCAGGTTCTGATCAAAGTTTTTGCGAACCGGTTTCAACAGCGGGTCTATCGGGCAATCCCGTTATCTTTCCTGCTACCGGTATTTGGACAGTTGTATCGGGAACGGGACTCATTTTTGATCCTTCCAATCCAAATACCCAAGTTTCGAATCTTTCTGTTGGGCAGAATACCTTCCAATGGACAATTACAAATGGTCCATGCGGTCCATCTGTGACATCTAATCAAATGAGTATATTTATTTTCGATGATTCACAATTACAAGCAGATGCAGGGGAAGATCAGTTTTTGTGTTCACCAGCAGGAACAATTGCTATGGATGGAAGTCCAATTATTTTTCCTGCATCCGGTATTTGGGAATTGCTAAGTGGAACGGGAGTAATATCTGATCCAACCAATCCAAATACAAGTATCGCGGGTCTTTCGGTCGGCGAGAATATTTTTACTTGGACGGTTTCAAATGGTCCATGTGCAGATGCGAATACAGCGGACTCTGTAAGCATTTTCGTTTATCAAACGAATGCTCCGGTGGCCAATGCAGGCTCTGATCAAAATATTTGTACTCCACAAAGCTCAATATATCTAAGTGGCAACGTTCCTGTTTTTCCGGCAACAGGAATTTGGACTTTGGAAAACGGTACAGGAATTATTGTAGATCCAACAAATCCATCATCCACAGTTACAAATCTCGGTGTAGGAACCAATGTATTCAGGTGGACAGTGGACAATGGTGGATGCGTTCCTAATGCTACTTCAGATCTATTAACCATTTGGGTATATTCTGCAGATTCGCCTATTGCATTTGCAGGTGAAGATCAAGACATTTGTCAAGTAGGAGATCCGGTTTTTCTCGTAGCGAGCGTTCCGGTGTTCCCCGCTTATGGAGAATGGAGCATCGTATCGGGAACTGGAATTTTTTCGGATATCAATGACCCCAATGCACAGATTTCAAATGTTCCTGTGGGAATTCATATTTTTGAATGGACCGTGTTTAACGGTCCTTGCGCTAATGGAATAACTACCGATCAAATAACAGTTGTGCTGTACGACACAGGACAATTGCAAGCTGTGGCAGGAATTGATCAAGAACTTTGTTCGCCTCAGGAAGTGACAGTCATGAATGCAGATCCCGCAGTATTCCCTGGTAGTGGCACATGGGCGCTTACATCTGGCTCAGGTACCATTGAAGATGTGAATGATCCATTTTCACAAATTTCTGATTTGCAGATTGGTGTCAATACTTTTTCTTGGACAGTGAATTATGCCACCTGTGGCTCTCAATCCGATGATATGTCAATTATCGTTTTCAACAGCGCTCAAGGAGAGGCGGTAGCAGGAGCAGATCAAGAGTTTTGTTCGCCCATAAGCAGCTCTGTCTTGGATGCTAATGCTGTTTTGGCACCTGCATTCGGAACATGGAGTGTTATATCTGGCGGAGCAAGTGTTTCGCAATCGAATAATCCGCAAAGTGCGGTGCAGAATCTCACTATAGGGGACAACATGTTAGTATGGACAGTTTATAATGGTACCTGCTTAGATCCTTTGCTTACGACTGACACCATAAACATTATCATATATAATCAGGCGCAGGCTCTGCCTTATGCTGGCGAAGATCAGTTTATTTGCACACCACAGATTTCTGTGGTGTTAAACGCAGATGCTGTTCCATACCCTGCCATTGGCATGTGGGTATTGCAATCGGGAAGTGGATCATTTGATGATGCATTCAATCCAAATGCGACCTTAAGTGGGCTTGGAGTGGGAATTACTGCGGTTCAATGGACAATAGACAATGGGCCCTGCAGTCCTTTATTAACAGACAATGTGGATATCTACGTTTTTGATCAGAACAACCAGGAAGCTCTGGCTGGACCTGATCAATCTCTTTGTTCAAATGTAACAACATCTGTTTTGAACGGAAGTGCATTGACATTGCCATCAACCGGATTTTGGACGGTGCTTTCAGGAACAGCCATTGTGGTAAGTCCAAATGACCCGAATTCGCAAGTGATTAATTTGACACCCGGTGAACATGTCTTGCAATGGTCAGTGAACAACGGACCCTGTAATCCAATCACTACTTCCGAAATGAGTATCTTCATATACGATGAAGACGCACCTGCGGCTTATGCAGGAGAGGATCAGGAATTGTGTATTCCATTTAATTCGACAACCTTCGAAGCCAACTTCGCTACTTTCCCTGGAATAGGTCAGTGGGCAATTCTTCAAGGTTCCGGAAATTTTCAAAATACTTCTTCGCCTTTTTCATTTGTGAACGGCCTTCAACAGGGAGAAAATGTTTTCCTTTGGACTATATTTAATGGCCCATGTCCTAACCAGGTCACTTCAGATGTGGTAAGTATATTCTTGTACGATCCTGCGGCTGCACCATCGAATGCTGGTCCTAACCAAAGTTTCTGCGAACCGGTAAGTTCAACTTTTATGCAGGCTACGGAACCTGATGTACCTGGATTTGGTACTTGGTCTCTTCTCTCAGGAAGTGGAGTTATAGCCGATATAAACGATTTTGAAACAGGGATTACGGGATTGCAAGTCGGTGAAAATATTTTTAGATGGACGCTCTACAACGGGCCATGCACAACATCGGGACTAGTAGATGAAGTGAGTATTTTCATTTTCGACGATAGTCAGCCAGTTGCCGATGCCGGACCTGACCAACAATTGTGCACTCCTGTTACATCCGCAGTGATGGCCGCCAACAATGTTATTTTCCCTGCTGTTGGCACTTGGACAATAGTGCAAGGCGGCGGGAGCATTTCTAATGTGAATGATCCACAGGCCACCATGAGCAATCTGGCAATAGGAAATAATGTATTCTCATGGACTATTAACAATGGACCGTGCAGTGGTGCGATTACGACAAACACAGTTGTGATTTCTCTTTTCAATCAATTGGCCGCTAATGCAAATGCAGGCCCGGATCAGGAATTCTGCTTGCCGCAAACGTCAGCCCTTTTATCCGGAAGCCCTATTAATGGAGCTATGACTGGTGTTTGGACACTTATTGAAGGAAGTGCAAATATTTTAAATTCAACTTCGTCGACCGCCACAGTCAATGGTTTGAGTGTTGGTTTGAACGTCTTTTCTTGGAGCGTGAATAATGGCCCATGTGGAACATCCATTGATACATCAACGGTATTTATTTTTGATCCTGAGGCCCCTGAGGCATTCGCTGGCGGTGATGTTTCTTTATGTACACCTGTGAGCACCTATATAATGGAAGCCACTATACCACAGGTACCGGGAGTGGGCGCGTGGCAGCTAATAGGTGGATCTGGAAGTATTGATGATATTAATGATCCAAATGCAACTGTCTCCGGATTGATTGTAGGTGCCAATACGTTTTCATGGACAGTGTACAATGGCCCTTGCGAACCTCCAACGACAGATGTAATGACCATTTTTATTTTTGACGAAAATGCTCAACAAGCTATAGCGGGAGACGATGTGGAAATGTGTCTTCCTAGCAGTTCATATACAATGATGGCCAATGAGCCTATTTATCCCGCTTTTGGATATTGGACGATTACAGAGGGATCGGCAGTTATCTTAGATGATGAGAGTCCGACAACCGCAGTTCAGAATCTTGCAGTAGGTGAAAATATTTTCGTTTGGGTAATTGATAATGGTGTTTGTGAAAATGGCGCTACGTCAGATACAATCTCTGTCTTTGTATTCGATTATGAAGCCACTTTTGCAAACGCAGGGGAAGATCAGAGTTGGTGCGAACCTGTGTCTACTACCTTCTTAGTCGCCACTACACCCGATGATCCTGGTTATGGAACATGGCAGCTTATAAGTGGTTGCGGTATCGTAATGAATCCAAACAACCCAGAATCGGAAGTAACTGATTTGTGTGTTGGTGAAAATTTATTCGCGTGGGTTGTATACAATGGGCCATGTGCCAATAGCAATTCGACGGACTTCGTAAGTATATTTATTTTCGATGACTCTCAGGAAAGTGCTGATGCCGGCGTTGATCAAGAGCTCTGCACTCCAATTACCACAACACAACTCGAAGCGAACTCAGTTATTTTCCCAGCTACTGGAACATGGAGTTTGATTCAAGGTAATGGATCTATCAATAATGTGAACGATCCGAACGCATTGTTTTCAAATATTGGTTCTGGAGTAAATGTATTGGTGTGGACAATCTTCAACGGTCCGTGCGTGGATGCATTGACAGCGGACACGGTGTTGATCTCAGTTTTCATTAGTGATCTCGAACTCGCCTATGCAGGAGAAGATCAGGAAATCTGTTTACCGCAAACAAGTGTTGAACTCGATGCCAGTAATCTGACTGGCGCTGCGGTTGGACAGTGGTCGGTTTTTGATGGAGCAGGAAACTTTGAATCGCCAAATGATGATCAGACAAGTGTTGATAATATTGAAGTTGGAGAGAATGTTTACGTGTGGTTTGTCGACAATGGAATATGTGGCGTATCAAGAGACACCGTTTCTGTATTTTTATTTGACCCGCAAGCGGCTGTTGCAGATGCAGGCCCCGACGTTTCTTATTGCACACCAGTGAGCGGTTATACGTTGCAGGCTAATGCTCCTGAAGTGCCGGGAGTGGGAACATGGACGACAATTCCGGGGGGAGTTATTCATCCCGATTCTATTCACGACCCAAATGCTTTTGCAAGTGGCTTAATAGTGGGTGAGACTATTTTTATATGGTCGATTTACAATGGGCCATGTGCGGCGCCAACAATGGACTTAATGTCTGTATTTATATATGATGAAAGTGCCCCTGATGCGTATGCAGGCGAGGACATAGAGATTTGTTTACCTCAGAATTCAGTGAACATGATTGCATCGCCGGCCATATTCCCAGCGGTCGGACAATGGTCGCTGATAGAGGGTAGTGGTTCTATTGTTGACGTAAATAATCCAATGACTGAGATCACAAATTTGGGTCTTGGAACTAATTGCCTCGTGTGGACAGTGAACAATGGACCATGTCCGAATATGATTACAAGTGATACGATTTGTGTGAGTGTTTTCGAAGAGAATATCGTATTGCCTAATGCCGGCCCTGACCAAGAAATTTGCACGCCAATGAGTGTTGTGGAGATGAGTGCAAATATGCCTACTGCGCCCGGATATGCCCATTGGACTTTGGTTTCAGGAAGTGCAAATATCGAAGAATTGGACAATCCGCAAACTCAAATCACAAGTCTCGCTGTGGGTGAAAATGTATTTACTTGGACCTTTTACAATGGCCCTTGCTCAAATGCACTGCCCTTGGATACTGTGATCATCTTTGTGTTTGATCAGTCGCAGGAGTCCGCAAATGCAGGTCCCGATCAAGAGATTTGCTTGCCCCAAACTACTGTTCAACTCAGCGGCAATGTACCTACAGTGCCCGCTTCAGGACAATGGACCTTGATTGAAGGTTCTGCAAACATTGCAGATGCTAACGATCCAGCCACTGTAGTTACCGAACTCGCACAAGGGGTAAATACTTTTGTGTGGGCCATTGATAATGGTCCTTGTAGTGAGGCCCTCACAAGTGATACAATGTTTGTTTTTGTTTTTGATGATGAAGCACCATTGGCTAATGCGGGGAATGACTTTGAAATTTGCACACCTGAAAATTGCATTATGACTACAGCCGGAGTTCCTCTTAGTCCTGCGTATGGAACATGGGAAGTTCTTTCAGGAAGCGCTAGCATAAGCGATGTAAATAATCCGGCTGCGGATATATGTAATCTTACCGTAGGAGAAACAGTACTTCTGTGGACAGTGTATAACGGACCTTGCGATAATACGGGAAGCACCGATACAATCAGGGTATTTGTATTTAATGCTACTGCACAAGGTGCCGATGCAGGTGGAAATATAGAGTTGTGTGATCCTGATAATTCATTTATTCTTCAAGGTAATAATGCGGAGTTCCCGGCCTTTGGATTGTGGTCCATTACAGGTCCGGGTTCAATAGATGACCCTACAAATCCGAATGCTACCGTTTCTGGTTTGGAAATTGGCGAATCCACTCTGTACTGGACTATAAACAATGGACCTTGCGGTGAACCATCGGTAGATGACATGAAGATTCTTCTTTTTGATCCTAATTCTTCTAATGCGCTTGCTGGTCCCGACATAGCGCTGTGCGAAGATTTCCCGAACATTACCCTTGAAGGCAATCCTCCCATCTTCCCGGCATTGGGTACATGGACATTGATTTCGGGTGAAGGAGATATTACAAATCCAAATGATCCGAACACCACAGTTGAAAATGTGGGATATGTAAACAACATTTTTGTTTGGACCATCTACAACGGAGCATGTGAAAATTCTCTTACTTCCGATAGTGTATATGTCTATGTAAATAGCCCTACCATTTCTGCCGCCAACGCAGGTGATGATGAATCCTTCTGCGGTGATCCCGGAGAAATCACACTCAATGGATCAGTCACTATTTTGAGTGGAACAAGCACTTGGACTGTTGTAGAAGGCGGTGGCGACATAGACGACATTACAAACAACAATCCTTTGCTTAGCAATATGCCTCTAGGTGTAAATACCTATGTATATACAGTGGACAATGGTATTTGTAACATCACCGCGGATACTGTTCAGATGATTCTCTATGATCCGACCATTGATATGGCGGATGCCGGTTTCCCTGTTACCATTTGTCAACATGAGTTTACTTCTGTCAACCTCATGGGCAATGAAGTGGTATTCCCCGCTACTTCTTATTGGACAGTAATAAACGGACCGGGTGAAATTTTGGATCCTGATAATCCAGATGCATTGGTAACTAGCCTCGGAGAGATTGTTGTTCCACTAGAAGACGTTGCGACCACATTTGTATACACGATCGACAATGGCGTTTGTGGTACAACAAGCGACACAATTGTTTGGTTACTTCAAGACTGTTTAACAATTGAAATACCGGATGCTTTTTCTCCGAATGGAGATGGAGTGAACGACTATTTTGAGATTCCGAACATTGGTGAATATCCTAAAAACCGACTCGAAATATTTAATAGGTGGGGAGCTAAAATTTATGAGGCAGCCCCATACCAAAACGACTGGGATGGAAGATCAGAGCACCCTGCCACATTCGGCGAGCAGTTGCCGGTGAGTACATATTATTATGTGCTTGATTTGGGAACTGGTGAAGAAGCATTCCACGGATTTATCTACCTCAAACGCTAATAATCATGAAAAAGAATATATCATATATAGCGATAGCACTCCTTGTGAGTTTGAGTTATCAGGGTTATGCACAACAAGACCCTATGTTTACTCAGTATATGTTCAATACCTTAAGCATCAATCCTGCGTATGCCGGTATAGCGGATGCAATGAGTGTTACAGCAATACACCGTTCGCAGTGGGTTGGATTTGATGGTGCACCTACTACACAGACCCTCACATTGCACACCCCGTTGAGAAAAGAAAGTATAAGTGTAGGCGGAACAATTGTAAATGATCAACATGGTCCGGTAAAACAAATCGGTATCTATGGCGACGTGAGTTATCGCATATTTTTCGATAAGTCGCGATTGGCTTTTGGATTAAAAGGCGGTATGAATATGTTCTCTGCAAATCTTTTGGATCTAAATCCAACTACTGACGGAGATCAAGCTTTCGCAGCTAATATCAACGGTAAAATTTTACCGAATGTTGGTTTTGGAATGATGTGGTATAGCAAAAGAACTTATGCAGGTTTCTCTGTGCCTAAACTTTTGGAGAATGCTTTGCTCGATGGTGAACTTCCCGATTTTCGAAGCAACTCTGAAAGTCGACACTTCTTTGTTATTGCAGGAACAATATTTCCTATTTCCAACTATGTTCAATTCAAACCTTCGGCACTCATAAAAGTGGTGAATGGGGCACCCCCCGGATTTGACGTGACAGCGAATTTTTTGTTCTATGAAAAATTCTGGGCTGGGGCCATGTATCGCTGGCAAGATGCTGTGGGTGTCTTGTTGCAATATGAGTTCAACAACAAATTCAGATTGGGATACGCTTTCGATTACACACTATCTGACATCAGCAAATACAGCAATGGTTCGCATGAAATAATGCTTGGATTGGATATTGGCAGAAAATGGGCAGGTGATGTTTCGCCCAGATTTTTCTCAACCCGTTATTTCTAATTCACTCCTAGAAAAAGAAAAACATGATGACCACCCACTGCAATATTCGAAATATGTTCAGATCAACTTTTGTTATAATTGTACTTCTTTTCTCTTGCCAATATGCAAGTGCTCAACGTGCGAAGTATAAAATGGCCGACAAACATTTTCGCTCGTTCGACTATCATACTGCTGCCGATATTTATATAGACATACTCGATGGCAAGGGACATGAGTCCGACACACTCGCTCTTCGAAGATTGTCCGAGTGTTATTGGAAAATGGGAAATTTTGATGCCGCTGAATCTGTTATGGAAAAGGTGGTGGCTCTCTCGGTAAACAATCCCGCAGACCTTCTCGCTATGGCCGAAATAAAAAGAAGACAAGGGAAATACGAGGAGGCAATTGCATTCTATAGCCGTTATCGCGAAGTGCAACCTAATAGTCAGCAAGTGCTGCAATATTTGAGCGTCCCAACATTCGCGCAGATGATAAAGCGCGACTCTAGTATTTACAGTATTTTTCCGATGCAGATGAATACAGCGACGAGCGATTTTGCTCCTTCCTTCTATTCCTCCGGAAAGTTGATTTATGCAAGTGCGCGCGGAGATGGTAAAGGAGGGAAGAAGGAATATTTGTGGAACAATCAACCCTACCTCAATATTTATCAAACAGACATTAAGCCAGATTCTTCTTTAGGGAATCCAATGCTTATGGATGAAAAACTAAATTCGCGATACCATGAGGGAACTCTTTCTTATGACTATCGATCCAACACAATGTATTTCTCGAGAAACAATTTTTTGAAGGGCAATGTGCATAAGAGCAAAACAGGTCAATTGAATCTCGGTATATACACTGCAAAAGAGACCGACGGAATTTGGGGTGACATGAAAGCTTTTGAATACAACAACAAAGAATATTCGGTGGCACATCCTACTATTCGAACAGATGGAAGCATGATGTATTTTGTAAGTGATATGCCCGGAGGAATGGGTGGAACGGATATTTATTATAGTGTGCGAAAAGGTGAAGATTGGGATACGCCGGTGAATGCAGGTAAAAACATAAATACGCCCGGAAATGAAATGTTTCCTTTTGCAGTTGGCGATAGCACATTGTACTTCGCGTCCGATGGTCATGTGGGTTTAGGGGGTATGGATCTATTTTATATCAACGCCATTGATGAAAATGGAGTGCCGGAAAACATGGGGTATCCTGTGAATACGAGATTTGATGATTTTGGTGTCATAACTTATCCCGGAGAATTGGCCGGCTATTTCTGTAGCAATAGACCCAATGGTCAAGGTGATGACGATATATACCTCTTCAAATTGCATCCACCCGATAGTTTGTATATCGACGGAAGGGTTGTAGATGCGGAATCTGGATTGCCTATTCCTTTGGCAAAAGTGTGGGTCCCGAATTTGGATGGTCGCTTGGTAGAAACAATGTCCGACGAAAATGGAGAATTTGCAATAACAGCCCAGTGGCAGGAGTTTGTAGAGCTTTTTTCATCGAAAAAGGATTATACAGATGGCTGGCTGGTAGTAAAGCCTAGTGCTCGTTCAGCCTATATGGAAGGTATAGAAATCAAAATGAAGAAATTTGATTTTCTGGCTTCTGGAAAAGTTTTGTTGGCAGATGACAATAGACCTGCCGTTGGTGCAGTGGTGCGTGCTGTAGATGTGCAGGGGAATGTGGTGGATAGTGTAATTGTGGGAAAAGATGGGATGTATTATCTGCCTTTGGTAAAGAACAAAAAGTTCACTATTGAGGCTAGTCTGGAGCATTATGTGACTTTGACCACTGATGTAGACACTTCGGACCCGAGTAAAAAGACCTCGACCTATGATTTCAAGCTGTTTAAGCCTGAAAAAGGTACGATTGTGAGGCTCGACAACATTTATTACGACTACAACAAGGCCGAAATTCGTTCGGATGCTGCGCTAGAACTCAATAAGTTAGTCCGAATTCTTAGAGATTTCCCTACAATGAAGATAGAATTGAGTTCACATACCGATGCCAGAGGTTCGGACAGCTACAATCTGAGCCTTTCTGAAAAGAGAGCAAAAAGTGCTGTAGAATACTTGAAGAGTCAAGGGATTGAGGCTAATAGATTGACAGCCAAGGGGTACGGAGAAACGAAATTACTCAATAAATGCGATGATGATGTAAATTGCACTGAAGAGGAACACTCTTATAATAGAAGGACCGAGTTCAAAATATTGGATATTTAGTGCTACCAAATACAAGCTTATTCTGTTTTGGATAGTCTTGAAAAAACATTGTAATTTGAATTGGAATTATTAAATTTGCAATCCTTAAAACGGAACACCTAAACATACTTTTGATGAAGGCCCAATTGGTAGAGCGTATGCAAGAGTTACTCAATTCTGAAGAGATTCTGTCTATCAGAGATGCAGTGCGCGGTGTGAAAAATGACTGGAAGGCAGAAACTGCCAAAGAAAGACAGTTGCAACAAGAAGAATTCAAAGCAGCGGAGCACCCCGAGGGTAGTGAGTTTGTGCATGAACCCCATGAACTGGAAGAAAACTTTCGAGCACTTGTTTCGACTTATGAAAACAGGGTGGAAGAGCATGGCAAATTATTGGCTGCTGAACGTCTACAGAATTTTGATTCTAAAAAAGCATTGCTAGTCGATCTCGAAGCGCTTGTAAAAGAGGAAGAGAATATTGGAAAGGCTTTCTCAACGTTCAATGGAATTAAAGAAAAGTGGGATAGCATCGGCGACGTACCCGGTGATAAACATCATGACTTACATGAAGGTTTTCACAAGCTAACGCACGAGTTTTTCTACAATATCAATATCTACAAGAGTCTACAGGAGCACGACCTGAAGATTAATCAAAAGAAGAAAGAAGAATTGATTGCTGCATCGACCGCCTTGAACGAAGTACAAAATGTACAAGAGCTCGAGGTAATGATTCGCAGGTTTCAGCGCGAATGGATGGACATTGGTCCGTCACCTCGTGAGACTTTTAAAGATATGGGTGATCAGTTTTTTGCTGTCCTTCGTGAAGCTCAAACCCGAATTCGTGCCCATTACGAAAAGCTGGAGGAAAACCATGAGCAGGCTCTAGCCAATAAGCGCGGTGTAATTGAAAAGATGAAACTCACCCTCGAAAAGGAAGTGAGCAATCTGGCGGCCTGGAATAAGCTCACCGATGAAACCATTCAATTGCAAGAAGAATGGAAGAACACCGGCTGGGCTCGTAAAAAAGATAATGACGATGCGTGGAACGATTTTAGAGGTCTTTGTGATTTGTTTTTCGAACGTCGTAGCAATTTTATGGGCGAGAGAAAGGCCGGATACAAAGACAATCGTGCTAAAAAG
Organism: Flavobacteriales bacterium; assembly: GCA_034439875.1. GTDB lineage: Bacteria > Bacteroidota > Bacteroidia > Flavobacteriales_D > Sanyastnellaceae > JAWXBG01. Next base: position 5,688 of record JAWXBG010000112.1, on the reverse strand, counting down.
GAAGCTCTGATTACGAAGGCCCGCGAATTGCAAGACAGTTCCGATTGGAAGAATGTTACTGAAGTGTTTAAGCAACTTCAAAACGAGTGGAAGGCGGTTGGTTCAGCAGACCCCCGAGATGAAATGAAGCTTTGGCAGCAATTTAGAAGCGCTAGTGATCATTTCTTCAAAAACAAAAAAGGACACACCGCGAATATTGCGCAAGAACAAATCGATAATCTAGAAAAAAAGGAAGCCTTGCTCATAGAGATAGAGGCCTTTGAACTAATAGGTCAGAAAGTTGACGATCTTAAATTTCTGAAGGAATTTTCGGAGAGGTGGCACAGCATCGGTTTTATACCAAAGGACAGACTCAAGGATATTATCGAGCGCTACACGAAAGCATTGGACAGCAAATATGGATCTATCAATGCCGAGCGAGAAGAGCAGGAGATGAATCGTTTCCGCTCACGAGTTTCTACAATCAAAGCCAGTGACAACGGTCAGTTCGCAGTGAGGAAGGAAGAGCAATTCATGCGTGAGAAAATCGATCGCTTGAAAAAAGATATTCAGCAATACGAAAACAATATGACGATATTCACCGGTAAAGGCGCAGAGGCTTTCCGAAATGATATTGAGAAGAAAATTGTTTCTGCGAAGCGCGAAATCGATGACATCAGGAAGAAACTCGAGATGCTCAAGACGGCATAGTTTTAAAATTGGCAATTCAGAATTCAAAAATGCTTGACTTTCATTTTTTTTTGTCAAGGGTTATTTTGTAGTCTTCTGTGTTTCCGGTGATGCGAATGTTCAAATATCTAATACGCCTATCTTGATCTTCATACTGAATTGCATCTTCCTGTTCAGGATCTATCTCATCGGGTTTACGTCCAAATAACCGAGATGAGGCGGCCTCAGTTACCATTTTCCAAGGAACTCGAACGTAATAGTCCATATTCATATCCATGTCCTGTGTGCCCGAAATTTGCATGTGCCCTAAGGATGAATTGATGGTCATGTTTGGCACTGTGAGAATCCCCTTCGTGATATCAATGTGATTGGCAAGGGTGTCAAATGCAACTCGCCTCAGATTTTTATCTTTGAAGTAATCTGATATCGCCTCAAGCATACTGTAATTTTCTAAGCGACCCTCCAATACTTCCATGTCGATGTGTATTTCTGATTCATCGATAATGGGAACAAGGTCTTTGTGCATTCGAATATTTCCTGTAATACGACCAGAAAGCTTCCCATGTAAGTTTTCTGATACCAAGTGGTCTTGACCAAAATTATCGAACTTCAACATCAATTTATCCAGATCTATTTTTTTGACACTCATGTCAGGACTGAAATAAATTTTCTTGGGGTCAGATCCATTGAAGTGTCCCTTTATGTCGAAACTTCCGTCTGCCGCTTCGAGTTTTAATTTTTCCACGTAGATGTAATGCTCAGGAGTGGTGCGGAGTTCAGCATCTATTTGATGTATCAAGTATTTATGGTAGTTGAGATGTCCTATTTGAACGACGAATGTCATGTCCGTAAAGGGCAACTCATAAATATTGAACCCTTCGTCGTGATAGACCATACCGGCCATAGCTGTATCTGAAGAAATGGGCATGTGGTATTGAAAGAGTTGATCGAAGTCCAAGCGATTAGAGGTTAATTCAAATTTGTTTTCCCTTTTCTTTTGATTTTCATCGTCTCCGAGGTAATAGTGAAGTGTGGTATGAATGTCGGAGTGTCCGAGTTTACCGGAAAAGTCTTCAACTACTAGGTGGTCTTTTTCATAATGCACGCGCCCCTTGAAATTCTCAAAGCGCATGGCATGAACTTTCATTTTTGCATCGAATTTCTCGAATTTCATATCTATAGACTGCATTCCTTCATTGAAATGGAGATCAGTGGACCCCACAATTTTCAAGTTGTCGAATTCTTCATGACGATAGTCCTCCGGAACATAGTTTTCTCCCTTGTAAGAAAAGATATCATGTAATTGGAGCATTCGAGAGTCAATACTAAAATCTATATGCGTATCTCCTATTGCATGATCTGCAAACCAGAGATCATAATGTTTCAGTTTTCCGGAAAAGTGAAAGTCGCTTTTGTCGATAAATCCCTTGAAGTCGATTACCCTGAAATCTTCTTTTTCAATATAGACATCGGCATGAAAGTCATGCAGAGTATGTGGATAATGAGTAAGCTGAGCGAAAAGACTGTCCACAAAAAATTCTCCGATTGGCAGGTTTGGTGATTCAGTTATCGCTTTCGCTGAAGAAGTAAAATGCAAGCCCATCGATAAATTTTTGATTTGCTCATTCACCGATGTGAGCGAATCGCTTCCTGTAAGTTCGTACAAATCGAGGAAGGAACTAGAAACATCTAGTTTGGCCGTAACAGGGATATCGGTGTGATGCAGGATGGCTGGCAAGTCGCTGATGCTTCCATGAAGTGAAATATTGCTATTGCCAATCTCGACATTGCAATAGGAAATTTTTGCTTCGTGACCAATCAACTCGGCGTAGAGATCTATATCTTTTATGGGCAGATCGGTCGATTCTTTCCCGAAACTCAAATTTTCTATTTTCAATTGAGTGAAGTAGGATTCATTCAATTTTTCTATCGACTTTTCCGGATTATTGAGATCAATGATGTCCTTGAAATTCATTGTCAACTGCACCTTTCCTGCGAGATCGTATAGGTCTGTCAGATTGAAAAATTTGGCGAGAAAGTTCAGTTCAAAGTCGGACTTTAGCTGAAGATCGATATCGGGAGAATCAAAATTTTTGACTACTAGGTTTCCGGTGAATGTACCCACTTCAGGACGTGCGGAAAAATCTTTGATCCCAAATTCCATTGTCGAGGGATTGCGTTCAGCACCGTTGGTGAAGTATCCTGAAAAATTAAGATCGTCCAATTTTTTGTTTACCTCAGTATTGTTGAAAAATGCATTTTCGCAACCGAAGCGGGCATCAATAGCCGGCGAATGATGATGGATGCAACTTCCGACAATAGTGGTCTCGAAAAAGACCTTTCCCTTGTTGTCATATTTTCTGAGTGTTGGAGCAAGCTCTTCAGGGGCCATGGCCATGAATAGATCAAAGTTGGGTTTGTTTCCCGAGAATTTGAGATCAAGAAAAACTTCTCTTTTGAAATCAATCGATCCTGAGGCATCGAATATTGCCCCTTCCAGTTTGGCTGTGGTAGGCTTGATAACAAATAATTGCGTTTCGGAGGAGTAGTCGAAGTCTGTATCAAATTCGAAATGCTTGTGTTTGATAAATGTGGTGTCTCCTTCCATAATTAGACTTAATTCGAATTTCGCATCAAGTCCAACAAATACGTGATTGTTCGAAGACTTGAGTGTTGATTTGGCCTTTGAAAAAAGTACGTCGATGAGTAGGTTGTTTTCCTCGCTGAGTTTGGTAAGATTAACATTCTCCAGTTGCACGGTTTTTAAATCGAGGTGAAATTCTTCTGACGGATCTTCAATTTCTTTCGTGTATTCAAGTGCGCGGCTGATGTTGAAATCGCCCTCAGGGTATTGAACAATATCCATTCGACCATCTTTCAAAAGGATTTTTTTGATCTCCATTTTACCACTTAGAATTGTCCAAATATCGAAACCGATGTAGAGCTCGTTGAGGTAAATGATGGTTTTGGCCGTATCTGACTTGTTCTCTAGAATATGCAGTTTTTCTAGATCGATGGAGATGTATGGAAAATTTTCAAAGAGTGAAATATGCGAACCAGCTATATCTACTTTCCCTACAAAATCTTCGTTTGCTTTCTGAAGCAACTCTTGCACTACACCATCCTGCTTCTCATATACAACGACAATAGTAACACTGAATAGGATTGCAATCAGCAGAACCACAATACCGGTCCATTTGAGGATTTTTCTTTTCATGTGATGCCAGTGCTTCTTAATAATTGGTCAAAATATTTCAAAGGTTACAGCAGTAAATGCCGTTGTATTTTATGTTTAGTTCATTGGAGTAAAACGATATTGGACTAAACATAAATCCAAACGTTATTATTAGAAAGGTGATCTTCATCTATCGGTAGATTGGAATGTGTGTTTACTAGATGTTATAGAATTATTTTATAGAACCTGTCTCAGTTCTCAATGAATTGGTCCCATGAGAAAAACTAATTTTTTTCTCCTGTCAATTTTTCTTCAGTTTGCCTAATCAATTCTTGCTCTTCAATGCGTTGATAGAACTTACTTCCTTTTACTGCTGGCATGATGGTGGTGCTGAATTGATACACCGGTTCCATCAACCACGACTTTTCTCGTTGTTCTTTGGTGAGCAATTTGAATTTCGCATCCGATCCGGTGATAAGAATAAGAAATAGACTGAGAATAATGAGAGATTTGGCCAATGCGAATACACCACCACCCACTCTATTGAGCACTTCGCCGCCACCGTTGTTAGCGAGCCCGGAAAGTACGCGGGCCAAGAGCCAAGCTGAAAGAAGGATAATGACAAAGGTTACTATAAAGGAGGCCTGGGCCATGCCTTGACTCGGTTCGGCGCCGGCGCCGGTTATGATATGTCCGCCCCACTCCGAGAAATGAATGGCAATGTAGAGGGCGGCGAATAGAGCCAGAAACATGACGAGTTCGTATACAAAACCGTTTTTCCAGCCATTCCAGGCTGCAAATCCAAGACAGATAAGCAAGAAGATATCGATAAAACTGATCATAGTTCAAAACTAGTTTGTCGAGAGCTTCCAAAACGCGAAATCGGAGAGGGTTTTTAACAGGCTATCGTGGGATTCTCAGAGTGTTTTGAGTTAGACCGTTTAGGTAACTGTAATAGTCCAATTTCGTTTCACTCCTGTGTCCTATAACAGCTACTCTGGCCGCATTTACCACTTTATGCATGCAAAATCCTGCAGCGCATTACCCAGAACAGACTTCCAGCGCGCGATGCAGGATTAAGCAGAATTGGTATTACTTTGTACACATGGAAAATGCTCGGATTCGAAAGGGAATTGAGGCCGATTTGCCGGAGGTTTTGCGCTTGGTAAGGCAGTTGGCAGAATATGAAAAGGCCAGTGGAGAAGTGGAAACAACTGTGGACGAGATGCGAGAGGATGCTTTTGGAACAAATCCTGTTTTCGATTTTTTTGTAGCGGAATTGAATGGACGAATTATGGGTATTGCTATCTATTATATCAAGTATTCGACATGGAAAGGCAAATGTTTGTTTTTGGAAGACATTGTTGTGGATGAAGAACAACGTGGCAAAGGACTCGGTCACCGTTTATTCCAAGAAGTGATTGTCATGGCCAAAGCGGCGGGTTATCGTAGGATGGAATGGCAAGTTTTGGACTGGAATGAGCCGGCCATGCGATTTTATCAAAAGTACAATGCCGTTCTTGATCCCGAATGGATTAATGGAAAATTAACTTTCGACCAGTTGCAGGCATTTGGAGAGGTTTTATAGCTCAGGGTCTAGGAGAGGGGTAGTTTCTTTGGAACGAGTTCTTACTAGTTCGGTAGTCGTCCTCAGATCAAAAGAAACGTTATCGGAGTAGGCGGCAGTTCGGCAAAAGTTCCGTAGGAGCGACATCATAATACATACATCATGATGCATAGCCTATTCCACAAACCATCCCAGTTCCGTAGGGACGGCATTATAATTCATTATCCATACATCATGCATACATCATGCATACATCATGCATACATCATGCATACAT
>JAWXBG010000111.1:0-19505 GCA_034439875.1 Flavobacteriales bacterium | reverse complement strand
TTGGTTACGTGCACCTGCTCTATGCTAGGGCTTTAGCCCAAACCTAAATTCCATCAATCAAAGTTTTAGATCATGCAGAAGTATCTAGGTTTGGGCTGAAACCCGAGGAACTCTTGGCTATCAAAAAACCCCATTGCTGAAGCCATAGGCAATCGAGGGCTTCAAAATCCATTGGAAAGTCTTCTTCGCCTCATTTGTCTAAAACAACTACTCCAACGGCATTCAACATTTCATGCATATATCCCTCAGTTCATCACTCCAAACAGACCTCTATGTGCAGCGCAGGATCATATTCAAATTTGATAGTAATTGATTGTATTACCGAATTCACAACAAAAAAAAAGGGCGCCATAAGGACGCCCTTTTTAATATCTATTAAGTGGTCCTAGTAAACAACCACTTTTTTCACAACCTTTTCATCACCTACTTGGAGCTCGATGAAATAAACTCCTTTCGATTGGTCTGTAAGATCTACCTCAATGCGATTAAGATCTGTAGTTTGATCAATCAAAATTCCTTTGAGAGGTCTGCTGAGATTGTCGCGAACAGATATGGTAATTGGCTGGTCTTTGTTCTTCATAACACTTAGATAGAACAATCCGTTGTTCGGATTTGGGTATAAAGTCAGCTCCGGAGCCAATGGCCCAACAACGATTACTGTTGTACAGATTTTACGCACACAAACGACACCATCTTCGGCAATTCTCGTCACCCGCACACACACGGTGTAGGTTCCAGGACCTGGGAAGGTGTGAGTGATAACGTCATTTCCATCTGCTATAACCGACGGAGATCCATCGTAGAACCTCCACAACACTTCATCACATTCATTCAGATAACCTGCTCCAAACAGCGTAAAATCAAAAGTTGTTGGAGTAGCACTGGCTATCACATGGATGCCTAAGTTCACTGCTGCATGGAACTCATCATTGCAAATACAATCGATGCTAATACCACAATCGGGAAGTACTATGCAATCGTAGAATGTGCAACAACTATGGTATTCTTCATTTATCACTTCGTGCAGTGTTACATTGAAGCATACGGTATCCCCGGCCACAGCAGGAGCTCCAATTGGAATGCTAAATGGACCAAAAATCGTGTTCGGTGCCAAGGATCCCAGAGGTACGATAATATCATAAGCACCCATTCCTGTTCCAGTAAATGTGAAATGCGCTTCATTCACTGTGTAGTTCGCAGTATTTTTTATGTAGCCTTGATACGTCCATGTTCCTGTAAGTGGATTACATTCTATGATTTCGTCAAGAATGTAGCCGCAATCAGGTTCACAGAATACGTCGATTGTATCTCTGCACACAATTACTCCATCGTGCATCCATGTAATTTCTATCTGCTGTGCAGGCGCCGTGTTAGTGAAAACACAAATTTCTGGTAAAGTAAAAGCTCCAAGTGGCACGGCGTTTCCAAAGATCAATCCTGGAATGAGACTGAAGGCTGTGTTTGTGTAGCCACTCGTTGTCCAACCGGATCCAAATGGATTATTCACGGTTACAGTTGTTTGTGGTGATATCACATTTACTCCAATCTCATCGAAATAAGTGCCACTGTAACCATTGTATAAGGTAAAATTGTAACAGCAGTCACCAGTAGAAAGTGTATCTACCATTTCTACCCACACATGCTCACAAAGATCGCACAACGGAATGTCTATGCAATAAGTAGTATCTGCAGTGCAGCAAACAATAACATCTTGTTCTTCCGGATTTCCTTGGTGTGCGGTAAGGTTATAACAGAAGGTTTCCCCCTCGATACCTGTACCTGAAAGTAAAACAGTAAATGTTTCACAATCTCCTGGTAAAATTGGATTACTTGATATATCAATTGCCGGTGGTGTTATAATTATTCCCACAGGAATTATTGGGTTGATCACTATATATCCTACGCTAAATGGTGCGTCAATTGGATTACACACGGTGAATTCATATACGATAGACGCTCCATCACAATAGATAGAATCGTTCGTCATGTACAAACAATCAGGTTCAACCGGACAATGAAGTTCAATCGTATCGGCACAAAGTATGCTTTCGTCCATTCCATACCAATTGATAATAATTTGTTGCGGACTATTCACAACATTTGTCATACAAAGGTCTAGGAAATTATTCACCGTACCTGATGGTATCGGTGAAAGTATGGTAGCACTTGAAATACCGATGAGTTGTGGTACTACCGATTGGAATGCTAATCCCGGCGCCAACGAACTCAGATCTACTATGAAATCCGCATCGTTGGTGGTGATAGTAAATCCGATCAAAGGTCCATAGTTGTTGGTATAACTCAAAGAGATACAACATGAATCTGCAACACCATCAGAGTTTACTTGATAGTCATAATCGATAGATACATTATCGCATAATGTGGAGTCACAATTAATAAGTGTCAACTCCAATAGATCCGAAGTATCACTACATCCGAAAATTGTAGTTCCGGTGAGACTATAGGCGCCTGATTGTGTTACGATCAAACACTGAGAAGTGCCACCAAGAATCGGGTTTCCATTAAAATTCCATTGGTATGAAGCCAGTCCACTTGGACCGCAAATCGTATCCGGATTGCACGCTTCATAGCATCCCTGAGGTACAATGCACAAATCTGGCAGTGGATGAATCGTTGCGCTTGCTGATCCGCTGCAGCCGGTGAGGGTATCCGTTGCAAAAACGGTGTATGTACCTGCCATCAAAACGGTAGTTACTAGTCCTGTGTCGCCATTAGACCAATTATAAACTACATTAGGTAGCAAAGGTCCAGCCGTTAGTGTTGTAGGTGAGCCTGCGCATCCTGAACCGCTTAATGTAATGGATACGTTGGGCGATGTGGCAAGAATGACGGTGTATACCGCCGACGTATCTGTACATCCATTTTGATCTGTTACTACTACTGCATAGCCCGGAAGCAAATTGTAGTCGCAAACAGATATTTGATAGAATATTTCCCCAGGTATTTGATTCGACGGATCATACCACTGATAATTGTTTCCAACAACATAAGGTACACTTAAAAGATTACAGCCCACATCACAGATTACTGGATTTCCTGAAATAATTACGTTCGGAAGTGGCAGTGCAATTACTTCTACAGGGTCTAATTGAAGCGGACAACCATTCGCATCTGTGATCAATACGCTATAAATGCCAGCGCCTACTGTTATGCTTTGTGTGGTAGCACCATTTGACCAAAGATAAGTGTATCCTACCGGAGCTGTTAGTGTAGTCATCTGACCCACACAGATTGTCAAATCAGGTGAAGTGATATTCGATGGTGGTATAGCCGGATAGATCGTTACTAAAACACTATCCGTTTGCTGACACCCAGCGATATCACTTGCTGTTGCAGTTACCCAGTATATTCCTGCCGCGTTATAAGAATGCTGCGGTGATTGTCCAGTGAAGGTAGCTCCATCCTTAAAGTCCCAGAAGTAACTAATGGCTCCGCTTGCTGTCGCAGTAAAGCTCACAGGGAATCCAACCCATGTGGAAGTGGGTGCAGCACTTACAATCGGCACGCCTACCGAACCAATGGTCACGTTATGCGTTATGGTTGCTTGACATCCATTGGTGTTGAACACCGTCAATGTTACAGGATATACTCCTCCACCCGGGAAGGTAATAGTCGGATTTGTTAAATTGGATGTAGTAAATCCAAAGTTCCAGGAATACGATGAAATCGCATTTCCAGGTCCAGCTATCCAAGTTCCGTTCTCGCTAAACTTAACGCCTGTACAGCCAATAGATAGAAAGTCAAAATCAACTGCAAGAGGAACACATACACTTGTATCTGTTTCTACAAGACAAAATTCACCAGGACTGTTCAACTTGGGAACAGACGCTTGAAGTATCACGTTATAACATCCTGCAGCGAGGTATGTATGTGAAGGACTAGCTGCGCCTGAAAAGAATCCATCTCCAAAGGACCACTGACTTACAGTAACGTTTGAACCAACTAAAGCAAAGTTGATATTGTTACAATTGGGTAATACAGGTCCATAGCTGATAGACAAAGTATAAGGCTCAGGCTCACATGGAGCTGACTCACAAGCCGATTCGTAAACCAAGAATGGAAGAGATACATTTTCACAACCTGTGCAAACATCTGTGACTTTTACTGTGTATGAATATGTTCCTACTATGCCTTGAAATTGATGCATAAATGTGGATACAGGTGACTGAGGTCCTTGGCTTATTCCTCCACAGAACCATTCAAACTCATAACACAAATTCGTTTGAGCTACTAGTGTTACTGTATGAGGATTCGGAATGCAAATAATAGGATTATCTCCTGAAGATATCACAGCTATTGGGCCTGGGATGGCGGCTACAGTAGTATATGCTGTTGCCAAACATCCATTTATGTCCGTAGTAGTTACACTATATATACCTGCTGCTGATACTGATGTGCTGCTTAAAACTCCTCCATTACTCCAAGCATAGCCAGAGAAGCCTGCTGTTGCTTGCAGAGTAAGACTCACTCCTTGACACAAATAACCAACTTGAGTGATTGTTGGAACTATGGGACTAAAGATATTGTCGTTGAGATTCACAAAGCTCGTTTGCCCACATACTGTAATGGCTGCAGTAACGGTCACCGGACCTGGGTCATTGTTCCACTGCACTGATGCTACTTGTGTTCCCTGACCGCCAACCACACTACCCGATGTTATAGGTGAAATACTCCATACAATCGCTGCACTTGGATGCTGAGTAGGAGTTAATGTATAAGAAGATAGTGAATTGGTACATGCCGCTGTTCCTGTAATGTTAAGCGGTCCAATCGTTCCGATTTGATTTACTTGAAGCGAAATTGTATCCGACATACAAAATGGATTGTAGCCCATTTGTTGAGCCACAGAAACGGAATAAGGGCCTGTTGGTCCCCAAGCTATACCTGTAGCAGCCGCATTTGGTGAAAGTGGTGTTCCGTTTTGTGCCGTCCAGAAAAATGTAACCCCTAAGTCAGATGTCACAACAGAGTAGTAAGTTGTGTCGTTCGGACATACTTCTATAGGACCCAATATGTCGTCTGCTGGACCCTGCTCAACAACTGTTATAACAACTGTCTCAATGTTGTTGCAAAAAATCCCAGGAGTATTTGGAGTAGCTGTAATAACATACGTTCCGATAGCGGGCCATGATACATTTATAATATCTGTGAAATCGCCACTAAAAGGAACAAAGGGTGTTATGTTCCAATCGTAGTTGGTAAATATTATAGGCGAGGTGGCTTGAATAGTTGAAGTGCTTCCAACACAAACTAAAGTAGGTCCTAGCACAGTAATATCAAATTCAGGTCGAATGTTTACTGTTAGATCGGCACTTCCACAACATTCTCCGTCTTCGTGACCGGGCAGCCCTTCTAAAAATTCGCTGCAATAATCCACATGGATGGTTCCAACTCCCGCTGAGCCCCATGTTATAGTTATCGTATTAGTACTGTCGTCTATAACTGATGTAGCTCCAGTTACCTGCCATAGATATAATGTGCTCATCCATTTCGGGACACTATATGTTTCAGTAGCGCCTTCACACACTACTATTGGACCAGTAATCTGACTAATAGTTGAAATGATTGGCACTGTTGCCGTGGACGGGCTAGAACAATAGCTGCTGTCGCAACCACTTACGTTGAGAACAATGGTGCCAAAAGGTCCACTGCCCCATTGAACACATATATTATCTGTTCCATCCCCGTAAAAAGTGATCGGATTGCCAAGTGCATCATATACTTCCCAATCGTAAACACTGCAATTTGTTGCATCTGTCCAATAACAACTACTGTCGCCTGCACACAATGTGGAGATACAATAGATTTGCGGACCCGGCAATGAGTCTACCACTACATCTATTGAGATTGTATCGGTGCAACAGCATAGAGGATTTCCGAGGTCATCGTAGTTGTAATTTATTGCAGTAAGTGTTACTGTATAGTTGCCTGGAGTAGTATAAGAATGACATATCGGAAGCAACGTAGAGGAGACTGTTACTCCATCACCAAAATCCCAGAATAAATCGTCGTAATTAGTCGAAGCTGAGGCATTAAAACACATAGGCGATCCAAGACAAGCGTATCCAGATGTACTGAAACTAGCAACTGGAGAAGTCATTATTTCTATACAGAAAGAATGATTGACTGAAATACCACTAATAGTATCAGTTGCTAAAACAGTAATGTTGCCAGTTCCGGCAGCGCCCCAAGTTATGATTTGCTCAGCAGCATTTGAACCCTGCACGCCTGTTCCACCAATAATATTCCACAAGTAAACGTTGTTGACAAGCAGCGGAAGAAAAACGGTTGAAACAGAATTTTCACATACATGTATGCAAGAACTAACGCCATTTCCGAGTGCATCACTTCCACCATATTCCGACAAGTCAATCAATGTGCAGTCAGGTTTTGGACAAGCGACTTCGATACAAACAGATGCTACATCGCATACCTGCCCTTGCAGATCACATAGCAAATAGCGAAGAAGGTGATTTCCACAACAGCTCGCAGCTCCCGCGATTGAGACTATTGTTCCATCAGGTGTGAGATAGAAACATGGATCATCATTTAGTTGAGTGAGCGTGAAGGAAAACCCATTCATTACATCATTACCCAATACACTTCCTGGTATTGGATCTCCTTCATTGATAGAATAGACATCGTTGTTGGCTATTATGGCGCAATCTCCCAATTGACAAGAACCATCATCGATGGATGCTTGAGGGTCAAAATTGCATGCTGCAGGATCCGTGCAGCCGGGACATTCATCGCCTGGTCCGGTTCCTGTTTGAGCGTAGAGCCCAATTCCCATTAATAAAGCGAAGAATAATACAAATAGACGCGCAGGGACGAGCGCCTCAAAGTGAGGTAAAATTTTACTCATGATAGTAAATGTGTTAGTACTTGGTTTGTTAAGGGGTGCTCCTTAGGTTCAAATTTAAACATTATACTAGTAAGGCGCTATAATACTTTCATATGATTCTCTCATGAAAGAAAATCATTTCTAGAAATCTAGAGACGTGATTTAAATAATATTTAAATCATTAAAAATCAAACAGATAAATGTTTAAGAATACTATTAGAAAGGTGATTATACGGACCTATGATCGGGTGAATCTTCTGATTTCGATCGTCTGTCGCGATACTTGCGTGCAGCCAAGTAGAGCAGAAAGCTGATCCCTAATAGCCCGATAATTCCCCAAGTCCAACTCACATAACCCTGCAATTCTACTAAAAATATGATACCTAGAAGCAAGATGGTGGCTACTTCATTCAACAATCGCAAGTAGAATGAACTGAAAAAACCTTGGTCAAGTTTGGGTGACTTAAATATAAATTGACCATAGCCATGATATATGTACAGCAAAATCACTAGAAAAATCTTCATCAACATCCAAGGTTGTTTTAAAAAATACATGTTGGAAAAGAGCAACCAACTTCCGAATATCAATGTAAGTATTGCTGAAGGCCAAGAGATATAATACCATAAACGGTATTCCATTAGCTTAAACTGTTTGATCAAAATCCCTCTCTCAGGTTCAGGTTTTTGTTGAGCCTCTGCATGATATATAAAGAGCCGGAACATGTAAAACAATGCGCTGAACCAGGTAACGATAAAAATGATATGGAGTGATTTTATGATCAGTAATGTCATGTTGCAAAGGTAAGTAATAGTTCGGGAAACCGCGCTACAAGCGGAGAAGCTTTTTTTTTGCGAGAATTTGGAATTCGCATGGCCGCTTAAAAAAGTGTTACCATCATTGCACCCTAAACTAAAAACTCTTAAAGATGAAGTATTTATTTATTAGCCTGACTATCCTGCTGGCTGTAGGGTGTCAGAAACAAAACAATGTGAACGATGTAATGGATGATGTTACCACTACACATGTCGATCGAGGATTAATTGCAGAAATTCAGTTTGCTATCGATCATCAAAGCCATGTGCGAGCTTCTGGACCGGCAAACCCAAACAATGCTTTTGACTATTTCGGTGCCTATGAAAGGGACTTGATCTTGGCAATCAACGCTAAACAAATGGGTTCAGTTGCGGCTACCTCTCGTCAGGAACATTTGCAATTGGTTAGCGCATACATGTCTCAAAACGCAGCCCCGGAGCTCAATACTTCTGGCGAGGTGGGTTCCTTGGAACTCTCTGTCCTGCAGGAAGCGAAAAATCTTTTCACTTCTCAATCAAGTACCGATTTAAAGGTCCAATCTTTTATAACTATGGAGAATGTGATTCGAGGATCCGCAGGTTTGAATGGAGATGCCAAGGCAAGATTGCTCGCTTTGTGTTCATCTCTTCGTTACGTGAGTTACACGCTTGGAAACGACGGGATTTATGTGAATGGTAATCTAGAATTAATTGAAGGTTGGTGGGATTGTTGGGATCAACAGTTCTCATTAAGCGTTGGCACCAATTTAGTCAATGATCTCTTTAGTTGGAATGAGGCTCCAGCTTCTACAGCCTTGAGCTGGTGGGCACTTCCATGGACACTTGGAACGGCTATAGTTGACGGCGCTTGGCAAGCAAGTCACAACTGCTAATAAGGAAAGATAGGCTTTTATTAGGACCTTTTACTGCATTTGAAACATGACGCATGCACTTATTTTGACATCCACTACAGAACTTTTTAAAAGTTTTGTAGTGGAGAGTGCAGGAAAGAAGGAGTGGATTTAGCGGTTTTTTTAGTTTTCATGTAATGCCATGGATTTATAAGTTTAAAAAATTTTGAATTATTTTAATTAATTTCACATTATGAAAAAATTGGAAATCGTTTTATGGCTTGTTCTAATCTCTTCATGCATTCTGGCATCGGCGATGGAAAATATGAAAACACCCTCGCTTATTTTGATGGGACTTCTACCGATTCTACATTTCATATTTGCTAGAAAGTGGTATGTCGTGAACAAAGAATTCTTATTGCCTTATGCGACAGCTTGGTCCCTAACTCTTGTTTGTACTTTGGCAGTGCTCGAAGCCAATAATTTAAGTAATGAGGGTTATCGACTTGCATTTTTAATCTCTATGCTCGCTTGGGGTATTTATGTTTTATACTTAAGAAGTAAAGAAGAAGCCCCTGCGAAGGACCGTTATAATATCTTCTTGTTCAAGATGTATCTCATCTCCGGTGTGCCCGTTTTGTTCTTTTGAGGACGGATTCGGCACAATGTTGTTAAATCAAGTGGTGGAAATGTGAAAGATGTTTATAGAGGTAAATAGGGGTTCCGTTTAGACTCTAATTGGACTTGAATTTCATTCTTCCTTCGTACTTTTGCCGCCAAATTTCGAATATGAAAAATGCTACTGCGGCAAGTACCCTCACCGTTTCCACACACCTCGTTTTACCTGAAAATACCAACACACTCGGTAATCTTATGGGAGGTCAACTCCTCAACTGGCTCGACATTGCAAGTGCGATATCAGCACACCGCCTTTGTAAGAGGGTGGTAGTGACTGCAGCGGTGAATAATGTGTCTTTCCAACACCCCATCAAACTGGGTGATATCGTTATTATTGAGGCGAAAGTGTCGCGATCATTCTCTTCATCAATGGAGGTGTTCATGGATATTTTCGTAGAACACCACACCACGGGTGATAGGATCAAATGCAATGAAGCCATATACACTTTTGTGGCAGTCGACCAATTGGGAAGTCCCATCAATGTGCCTGAACTATTACCGGAAACTCCTGAAGAACAAACCAGATTTGAAGGGGCGCTGCGTCGACGTCAGCTTCGCCTCATACTTGCGGGCAAAATGAAACCCGAAGATGCTCACGAACTCAAGGCTCTTTTTCTGAAGTAAAAAGCCTATTGATCGTCTCCACAAGATGATCTGAATCTATTTGCTGAATGCAACTACCTGGAGGACCATAATTGCAACGGTTTCCAAGTTTGGAACATGGGCGTTTTTTTAAATGCCAAGGCTGAACGATAGTAGATAGAGGATGTGGACGATAAGGATACATTCCAAATTCGGGAACAGTACATCCCCATATTGATACAATCTTTTTTCCAAAGGCACTTGCAATGTGCATCATACCGGTGTCGCCGCTGACAACCAATGCTGATTGGCGAATACAATCAGCCGATTCATGAATACTCAACTTTCCAGTTAGGTCGATAACGTGCGAGTTTCCAGCCTCCAAGATTTTTTGCGCTGCTTCTGAGTCCTCGCTACCTCCAATTAGAACGATGGGATGTTTTATTTTCGAAATAACCCCAACTACATTCTCCGGTAGCAATTTTTTTCCAGCATGTGCTCCACCGATGACCCATGCGATGTGGCCTTCTTTAAAAGATTCCGTGAGTAATGTTCTATCAAACTCAGTGTTTTGAGGGAGATAATATTCCAATCCTTTTCCATCGTCTTGAACACTGAAGGCTTTGAGGCAAGCCAAATAACGATCTACCACATGGTTTGGCGGCATGATGTTGATACCAAAACGCACCAAAAGCCATTTTGCTGTATTGTGTTTTTTAACGCTAAAACTTAATTTCTTCAAACCCTTTTTTACAAAATAGGATCGGGCATTGCGATGAAGGTCAATGACGTAGTCAAAGTCAAGGGATTTAAGTTCCGGCATTACCTCCTGAACTGTCTTTTCGATTGTATGAATCTTCTTGATACGTGGATTGGCCGAAAGTACTCCGGCGAATTTTTTCTTCGTCACAAAATGTATTTCAATCTCTCCTTCCAATTGTTCTTGCAAATAGCGGAATACGGGAGTAGTCAGTACGATATCACCTATGGAACTGAAGCGAATGACAAGTATGCGGGTTGGTCTTTGCAACGTCGCGAAAATAAACAATGTGTATAGTCATAAACCACGATCACTAGTAGAACTTGAACTTTCATAATTCATAGGGGCAACCTACAGTTCAATGTCGGCATCCCGAGTTTTAGATATTCTGTGTGTCCATGCTGGATGATCTCGGATTATTTTTGGCCAATGGTTTTGACAGATACCCACGCGCACTTGTATGTGCAGGAATTTGAGAATGATATTGATCAAGTGATTTCCAACGCTCTGGAGGTCGGGGTTTCTCGTGTGTTCCTACCCAATATTGATGTGAGATCTATGGATGCTGTGAATGATTTAGCAGCCCGATATCCAAAAATGTTTTTCCCAATGATGGGCATGCATCCCTGTTCAGTCAAGGAGAATTTTCGAGATGATCTGGCAAAAATTAGAGCAGCTCTGTTCTCAGGAAAGTATTTTGCAGTTGGTGAAATGGGTATTGATCTTTTCTGGGATAAATCAACATTGCCTATACAAATTAAGGTGTTTGAAGAACAAATAGCTTGGGCCAAGGAACTCCAATTACCAATTGTCATTCATGCCCGCGATTCGTTTAATGAAATATTTGAGGTTATGGATCGCCTCTGTGATAATCGATTGACCGGTGTATTTCATTGTTTTACCGGAAGTTTGGAGCAAGCACAGAAAATCATGAGTTACCGTGGATTTTACATGGGGATAGGTGGTGTACTGACTTATCCGAAAGCTCAACTTGATCTCGTACTGAAAGATGTACCACTTGAATACATGGTTCTCGAAACAGATTCACCTTATCTCCCGCCGGTGCCATTTCGAGGCAAGCGCAATCAGTCTGCATATATTCGTATTGTGGCAGAAAGGCTGGCTTCAGTTAAACAAATTTCTTTAGAGGAATTGGCTCGAATCACAACCGAAAATAGTAAAAAGCTCTTTGGAGTCTGATTAAAATGAATAGACCTTCTCTACTATTAATATATACAGGCGGCACCATTGGTATGATGGAGAACGCTGTTACGGGGGCATTGCAGCCTCTCGATTTTAGTCACATGTACGATTTCGTTCCCGAACTGCGAAGGTTTGCTTTTGATATTGATGTGCATTCATTTGAGGAACCCATTGATAGTTCAAATGTGAATATTAGAACATGGGTGCATTTGGCTGGAATTATCCAAGAGAACTATTCGAAGTTTGATGGTTTTGTGGTCCTTCATGGCACTGATACAATGGCATATACAGCTTCGGCACTCAGTTTTATGCTAGAAGGATTATCCAAACCAGTGATTTTTACTGGAGCACAATTGCCTATGGGTCGATTGAGAACGGACGGTCGCGAAAATTTAATTACCGCTCTTGAAATTGCCGCCGCACGTTTTGATGGCAACCCTGCCGTCCGCGAGGTTTGTATTTATTTCGAATCAAGTTTGTTTCGCGGAAATCGAACGCACAAATACAACACCGAGGACTTTGATGCTTTTGAAAGTGCTAATTATCCAACTCTAGCGAACGTGGGAGTGCATATTTTTTACAATCGACAGTCCTTGTTAAATCTATCGGAGGGGCAAATGAATGCGCATCTCGCAATGAGCGATGAGGTAGCCCTCTTTAGAATTTTCCCGGGCATGAACGAATCTATTGTACGAAATATGCTCTTGAGTCCCTCATTAAAGGGATTGGTACTTGAGACATTTGGTTCTGGCAATGCGCCAATGGATCGTTGGTTCTCCGACATACTCTCTCAAATTATTAAGAGAGGAGTTGTTGTTGTGAACATATCTCAATGCAATCAAGGTTTTGTAGAACAAGGTCGATATCAAACTAGTCTGCAACTTGTAAATGCAGGAGTATGCAGCGGAGCAGATATGACGGTAGAAGCAGCGCTCACAAAACTGATGTACCTTATAGGCAAGGAATATACGCCTACAGAAATCCGTCGTTTAATAGAAACACCTTTGCGCGGAGAGTTGACGAATTATTCGGTGTTGGGACAACTGCGCAGTTAGGATTTTGCGGATTTGGAAACATTCGAAGACTCTAAATCCAATTTGGTCTGTGATGAATTGACAAGAATTATAACATCAATTCAAGTAGCACAATACTTTTCAATCTTTTGATAACGATTTCATCCATTAGGGTGAGGATATATTTTCAAGTTCGCTGCTCCTTTGCATAGCAATTTACAAGGGATGCCCTGCTTGAATGAAAAGGCACTCTTGTGAAAGCCTTAACTTAATACCAAAGAACATCATGAAACAGTTCTTACAAGCCGGTTCAATTTTTCTTTTGATGCTGCTCACGGCCACAACAGTTCACAGCGCAATCATTTTTGTTGACCTTGATGCGAATAAATCCAACAATGGAAACTCTTGGGCGAATGCATTCGAAGACCTTCAAGATGCACTTGCTGTTGCGGGCTCCAATGATGAGATATGGGTGGCCGCTGGAGTATACAAACCCACGAGTACCAGTAACCGGGACATCTCATTCGAAATACCAAACGGGGTGGAACTCTATGGCGGGTTCAACGGAACAGAAGCTATACGTTCTCAAAGAAACTGGGGTTTAAATTCTACGGTACTCAGTGGAGCCATCGGAAGTTCTACCGATGAAACTGACAACAGTCGCAGGATTGTTGTTGTGGAAAATGCACCACTCACAGTTACGATCGATGGCTTCAACATAAGGAAATCCTACAACAACGATGCAGCCAGTGATGATTCACCGCTATTTGTCAATGAAAGTTTAGTAGTTCTGAAACATTGCGAGATCTATGACAACGTTTCGCTCAGCGCTTGTGCCATTCAAGGGCTGTATAGTATGCAGAGTTCACAACCGGATGTTTTGGTTGACAACTGTTTGATATACCCAAACATATGCAATGGTTCAGCAGGCGAAGCAATAGATTGTGGAAGCTTTGAAGGACAAGTGGAAATACAAGAGTCCACAATTACTAAAAATATTATGACCGGGGCCTTTGGTAGAATAATCACTGGACAACAGAGCACCGGACTAGGAGCTGGGGCAATTTGCCTGCTTTACAATTCTATCATTTGGGACAATACCATTTCGCAGGAATTTTTCTCTGCTGAAAGTATGATTGCACAAAACAACATTTTGCAGGAGGATTTGCCGACTATTGGGGTGAGTGGAGGACTGAATATTGACGTTGACAACTTGGTAATTAATCCAGAGTTTGTAGACCAGTCGAATAACAACTTCACATTGAAATTATCTTCTCCTGCTATCAATGCGGGCAATAATTTCTTCAATGAATCCTCTTTCGATATTGCTAAGAACGGTCGTATTTTCGAGGGAACAGTTGATTTGGGATGTTATGAGAATCAGATTGGCGGAATCATTTATGTAGATGTGGATGCTATCGGTTTGAATAACGGAAGTTCATGGGTCAATGCATTTGATGACTTGCAGGACGCTTTGGCAATTGCTACAACAGGCATAGATATTTGGGTGGCCGAAGGATATTACTATCCAACTTCAAATAACAACCGTGACATCTCTTTTATTATTCTGGATGGGGTGAATCTATACGGTGGATTTGAAGGCATTGAAACGCAGCGCAATCAGCGCGATTGGGATATTCACGTAACCCGCCTTTCGGGCAATATTGGAAACGCTGCCATCAGTACAGACAATTCCAAACAAGTGATTGATGTGCTTTCTGCCAATGTAAACGGAGCGGTCATTGATGGATTCACCATTCGAGATGGCCATGATTCAGGTGGTTCTGGAGCTGCAATTTTCTGTAGCAGTTCCATTCTAGATATTACTCATTGTGATGTTCGCAACAATACTTCAAATCTGGGTGCAGCCGTGCAAGCAGTGCTTTCAGAGGTTACGATTGATAACTGTTTGATCAAAGGCAATTCGATATTAGGAGCCGGTGGAATTATTAACGGATTTACTCAACCTAACTCTTTCTACATCGTGGAGTGTACCATCGTTGAAAATAATATGGCCACAGGTACTGGTCGAATCATAGGAGGAACCATTGGCACTCCCGTTGAATTGTACAACTCCATTCTTTGGGACAATGAGAACACCACTATCGGAAGTGGCCTCAACGTCGCCGCCGCGAACTGTATTGTCGAAGGAGGTTTTATTGGAACGAATATATTGAATGTAGATCCTTTATTCGTTGCCCCTCCATCAAACTATGGATTGGAATTTATTTCTCCGGCTAAAAATGCTGGTGACAATACCTTTTCTCTTTCATCAAAAGACTTCTATCATCAACCTCGTGTATTTGATGATGTGGTGGACATGGGTTGCAGCGAAAATCAGGACGATGGAGTAATTTATGTTGATATCGATGCAACGGGCCTAAACCTTGGTACTTCTTGGGTCGATGCATTCACCGATTTACACAGTGCCCTTGCTATTGCACTACCTGGAAATGAAATCTGGGTGGCTAATGGAACATATAAACCCACAACCACGACGAGCAGAATAATCAAATTTGAAGTATCTGAAGGGGTAGAGTTATATGGTGGTTTTGGTGGATTTGAAACAGAGAGAAGTCAAAGAGATTGGGGGCTGTTTCCAACCATCATCAGTGGAGCAATTGGTTCTGCAGTTGACACGGATAATTCCGCATTACTTGTGCGAGTAGATGGAGATAACGTAATAATAGATGGATTTGACTTTCGCAAGTCCTACAATGAAGGACCTACTTATGGAGCAGCCATGATTGTTTTCGGAAGCAACTTCGTGATGAAACATTGTTCTGTGCACGATAACCTAGGAGACAATGCACCAGCAATCAATGTTCAAGAAAATGGGACGACCGCAACCTTCGAAGAATGTTTGTTTTATGATAATGAGGCCACAGATGGAGAAGTTTTTGGTGTCGCGTCAACGGCAATGACTTTCCAGTTCATCAACTGCACTATTACACGAAATTCTGCACCGGGAAATTATATTTTTAGAGAAATTGGAGGTACGCATTATATTTTCCATAATTCCATTGTTTGGAACCACGACGACCCTCTTTTTGACGCAACAGGTATTTTGGATGCTGAGAACTGCATTATTGAGGATTTTGACGAGAGTCTATTCAATATTGCTAACGATGTGCTCTCTATAAATCCGAAATTCAATTCGGCCCCTTCGAATGACTTCACTCTTAAAGTTACATCGCCTGCGCGGAATGCAGGAGACAACAATCTGTCCACTTCATTTAAGGATCTCGATAGTCAGGAACGCATTTTTGAAGACGTTGTGGATATGGGATCTTATGAAAATCAAACACCATCAATCTATTATGTGGATGTTGATGCTACAGGCCTAAACAATGGTACTTCTTGGCAAGATGCGTATACCGATTTACACGAAGCATTAAACAATGCAATAGAAGGTCAACAGATTTGGGTTGCTGAAGGATTATATCGAACATCCCAATTAAATGATCGCTCACAATCATTTGTACTTAAGAACAATGTGCCGGTGTATGGTGGGTTCAATGGAACTGAAACTGCACTGGATCAGCGCGACTGGTTTTCTAATGTAACGGATCTAAGTGGTAATTTAGGTATCCAGGCCTTAACGTCAGACAATGCCTATCATGTGATTTTTGCTGATGACGAATTTGGAAGTTTTCTCATGGATGGTTTTTCGATAATCGGAGGAAATGCAAATGGAGCATTGGTGCATGAAGATGTGGGTGGTGCAGTGCTCATCGAGTTTTCGGAAGGAACTTTCACGATGGCGAATTGTTTTGTGTTCAACAATTACTCAGAATACACGGGTGGTGCCGTTACAACTTTCGCCACTTCAGTGTTTCAAAACACGACATTTCTCAACAATGAATCACATATCGGTGGAGCTATTAATTGGACTAATGGAACGACAATAGAGAATTGTTTATTCGTGGACAATACAGCGAATAGCGGTATTGTGTCTCATAACACATCGGGTTCACTTGATATGCGCGGTTGTACGTTTGAGGGAAATACAGTGGCCTGGGATTTCAATGGAATAGTTGAAGGAGGTAATGGCACGATTGCCAACTCTATCATTTGGGGTAATACTCTTTTTGATCTAGATGAGAAAGCTGTTTCTATCGGAACAGATGTCCATCATACCATTCTGCAGGATGGCGAATTGGCGCCTTCCGACGAAGGTATTGAAGTGTTTTATGAAGATCCAATTTTTCTCAACCCAGCCGGTTTCGACTATTCTCTAAGTGGCGAATCTGTAGGTGCGAATGGTGGTGATAATTCCATCGTGACTCTTTCAAAGGACGTTGTTGGGAATGATCGAATCATTTTTGGTACTGTTGATATGGGTGCGATGGAAGGTACGAATCCTATACCAGGAATAATCTATGTAGATGACAGTGCAAATGGAGCAAACGATGGCAGCAATTGGTTGGATGCATACACCGATTTTCAATCGGCATTAAGCGCTGCAGCAATTGGTGACGAAATTTGGGTAGCGGGCGGCTGGTATCCAACTACGATTACCACAAACCGCGATATTCGTTTTGAAATGAAGGACAGCTTGCAGATTTATGGCGGTTTTGCCGCAACGGAAACGCAACGGACTCAACGTGATTGGGCGGCGAATAAATCTCAATTAACCGGTGAAATTGGTAGCGAATCGAATACCGACAATGCAAAACGTCTGTTGAACTTCGATGATGATCAGGGTGTGGTAGTTGATGGATTTGTGCTCCGCAGCGCGTATGACGATCCAAATAATAGTGCAAGTATTGGTACAGCAGTATTTCTCATATCGGGTAGCACGACATCTATTCGACATTGCGAAATTTATGGCAACTCCGGTTACAGCGGCAGTGGCGCAATTACTTCATCGAACAGCGTTTCTACTTTTGATAACTGCCTCATACACGACAATTTGATTAATTCAGGTGGAATATTCAACTTTCCTAATGGTAGTGGCCAAAGTAATATATACTCATGCACAATTGCAGGTAATCATATGATTCAGACCTTTGCTAGACCGCTAGGAGGAAATTCGGGTTCTAAATTCGACCTGTACAATTCCATCATTTGGGGAAATGATAATGCTCAAGATTTCATTGGGCCGGACACTGACCTAACCAACTGTCTGGTTGAAGGTTTTATTTTGGGAGTGAATGACACACTTTATACGCCAGTCCTTGATATTGATCCGCAATTTGTTGCGCCCAATACTGCGGATCCGGACTACTCACTATTGCCATCGTCAATTGCAGTTAATGTGGGCTCCAATGCGAATTCTTTTCTCACCTATGATCTTCAATATAACCTTCGAATTCAAAACGGTCTGGTGGATCTAGGTGCTTTTGAACAAAACACTTGCTCACAATTGAACGACGTTTGTCTAGGAGCTGTGACATTACAAGTAGATAGTGCGCCAATCATGGGATCTACCAAATGTGCAACAGGTGGCGATAGTCCTGCTAATGCTTGTGCCGCCGTTACCGGTAAATCGGTGTGGTTTAAATTCGTTG
Organism: Flavobacteriales bacterium; assembly: GCA_034439875.1. Taxonomy (GTDB): domain Bacteria; phylum Bacteroidota; class Bacteroidia; order Flavobacteriales_D; family Sanyastnellaceae; genus JAWXBG01. The sequence continues at coordinate 1,248 of JAWXBG010000111.1, read as the reverse complement.
CTCCGTCTTCTGGAGAAGTGAACATACATGCCAACTACTTACTTAATGTGACTGCAAATTTTAATATTCGCCTTGCGTTGTACAGTGGTACTTGCAATTCATTTGTGTATGTAAATTGTATAAATGCGACAGGCAGCGGAAACGATGAAATATTAAATGCTGCAGGGCTTGTGCCTGGAAATACGTACTTTATTCGAGTGGATGCTCCTTCATCCCAAGAGGGAGTTTTCATGATAGATGTAGAAGAGGTTGAACCGGCATGCCCTGGGGATTTTGATCACAATGGAGTAGTAAATGTGAGTGACTTATTGATTTTCACAGGGGCCTTCACTTGCACATCTGCTTGTGGTGAACCTGATATGGACGGCAATGGTTCTGTAAACGTTGCGGATTTGCTCTTTTTCATTTCGCAGTTTGGCACAAGTTGCTCTCAAAACAATTGAAAATTATATCAATACCGCCTATAAATTAGTCCAAACTATTTTAGATGCATTCAGAGACAAACGCCGTCAGAGTAGCTGTTATGGGCCAATGGATGAAACGACACTGGACTACTGCGGATAACCACTGCGGTGTAAAATAAAAATAATGAAGTAGGATTGTTCATGCAATGCTTGTCAATTTCAAGGTGAGGCAAGCGGAAAAAGATATCTGTTTGCTATGCGTTGATTTTTTGTTGATTTTTAATGTTGATATATCAATGAATTAAAAGATTTTTTTCTCCAAGGATTGCTATAGATTTTGATTTCTGTAATGTCTCCGTGAGGGATCGTCGCGGAAAGCCCACAGCTACGAGGCCACGAGGAGCGAGGACTTGTAACAAAGATCTCGACCCCTTTTGGATGTGGTGAGGATGAGAGTGAGAATGGGACTGAGAATGAGAATGGTTGGGCGCACGGCAATAAAAGGAGAATCAGAATAATGGTGTGAGAGATGGCGGGAATATGAGTGAGAATGAGATTGAAAGTGTTTGGTGTGGCTTGCTTGTGCCCCCGAACTATTTAAAGAATGCGAATAATGCCTCACTTGTGCATTAAAAAGGAGATTTAATTTTCGTGGAATTCTGATCCGGATTAATTGTTTTCTTTTAAAAAGGCGAACCTCTTTTAGGCATAGACATACTGCCTAATGCTTACTGCTTACTCTGAATTGGGATTATTTCATGATCCGCAGAGGGGGACCTGCAAACATTTTGAAAGTTGAACAACTCTTCGCTGCGCTACGAGTCTTTTCATTTCCTTGTATTCC
>JAWXBG010000110.1:0-10885 GCA_034439875.1 Flavobacteriales bacterium | reverse complement strand
CTGTGAAGTGATAAACCCCACAGATAGCGAGTGCTCTCGCAAGATTTTTATTTGATGGTGTATATTCATACATCAAGAATAAAAATCGAGAAAGTGCGTGATATCAAAGGGGGTTAGCGCTGCAATAGATTTCCAATGCGGATTCTGGGATAAAACTGACTGGGTAATAGTTGGTGGGGAAAGTGGCCCAAAGGCAAGGAAAATGGATGAGGGTTGGGTTTATGAAATTCGAGAAAATTGCGACCGCAATAATGTGCCATTCTTTTTTAAGCAATGGGGTGGGAGGAATAAGAAGAAAGCTGGAAGATCATTGAATGGAAGGGTATAGAATGAAATGCCATTTTCGAGATTTAAAAAAATGTGAGCTTAAACCCACATTTTTCATTCCATATTTTTATCGAGATTTTAAAAGTTCTCTTTAGTTACCTGTACTATGCACACCCATCTCTTCTTTCTCCTTATACTTCATTATCTGATCGAGTGCATCGGGCACTACGTCCGAACAAATAGTAATAAACGATCCGGCAACTGCATTGCTCAGCGCGTGTTCAATAGCTTCTTGCTCTTTCCTAAACACAGTAATTTTTATGTCTTTACTCACACTGTGAATACCTTCGGTCATGAGGTCTATGATGGCATCTTCAGTGCGACCGCGTAAATTTTTGTCCTGACGAATGATTATTTCGTCAAACATACTTGCGGCTACACTTCCCAGATTGCGAATGTCTTCATCTCTCCGATCACCCACACCTGCAATGACTCCAACTTTGTAGGGCGCTTCTATTTTGCTGAGGAAGTCGGCAATAGCTAAGAAGCCATGCGTGTTGTGAGCATAGTCTACCATTACTGTGAAGTTGCGAAGTGGGAACATGTTCATACGTCCGGGTGTAGTTGCCGGACTTGGTATAAAGGTGAGAAGTGCTGCACGCATATCTTCTATATCAAATCCTCTAATGAATCCTGCAAGCACCACGGGCAAAGTATTTGCAATGTTGAATGTAGCTCGTCCGCCATATGTAAGAGGTATTGATGAAGCCTTCTCAACACGTATTTTCCAAGTGCCTTTGCAGATCGTTACATATCCATTTTCGTACACTGCAGCCAATCCTCCACGTTTGATGTGCGATTTGATCACGGGGTTATTTTCATCTAGGCTGAACCATGCCACTTTGCATTTGAGTTCTTTTGCCATACCCACTGTATGAGGGTTATCGGCATTGAGGATCGAATATCCTTCAGGCAACACACTTTCTGGTACCACTCCTTTTACTCTGGCAAGCTGTTCAATGGTATTGATATCACCAAGTCCCAAATGATCTTCTGCGACGTTGGTTACTATTGCTATATCACAGTTGTGAAAACCTAATCCTGAACGCAATATTCCACCCCGTGCAGTTTCGAGTACGGCAAAATTGACAGTTGGATCTTTCAGCACAAACTCGGCACTTACGGGTCCTGTACAGTCGCCGCGCATCATAAGTTGATTCTGAATGTAAACGCCATCAGTGGTAGTATATCCAACTTTATACCCCATGCTTTTCACAAGGTGGGCCATCAATCGGGTAGTAGTAGTTTTTCCGTTCGTGCCTGTGATCGCTATGATTGGAATGCGTGAAGAAGATCCGGGAGGATACAGCATATCAATTACCGGTTCAGCCACATTGCGGGGCAAACCTTCGGTAGGATCGATGTGCATTCTGAAACCTGGAGCTGCATTTACTTCGAGAATGGCCCCACCATTTTCTTTAATCGGAACGGAGAGATCCGGTCCCATGATATCTATACCACATATATCGAGACCAATGATCCTCGCTATTCGTTCACACATAAAGATGTTGTCCGGATGCACCAGATCTGTAATGTCTGTGGCTGTTCCTCCTGTGCTCAAATTAGCTGTAGGTTTCAGGAACACTTCCTGACCTTTTTTCGGAATACTCTCAAGAGTCATTTCTTCTCTCGAAAGCATTTCCATTAGAAAGTCATCAACTGTTATTTGGGTGAGAACATTTTCATGTCCGTATCCTCTTCTGGGATCAGCATTTACAAGAGTAATTAGTTCTTGAATAGTGCTTTTACCATCTCCCTTTACTGCTGCGGGTTTGCGAATTGCAGCAGCTACATATTTATAATTTATAATGAGTACTCTGTGGTCTTGACCTGTAATAAATGTTTCCGCTATGATGCCACGTGAGTATTTTTTAGCAGCGTTTAAAGCAATTACTGCCGAATCCCAATTCATGATATTGGTGGTGGCACCTTTGCCATGATTTCCATTTACAGGTTTCAAAACAAGGGGATATCCGATTGAATCGATTGCCTCCTTTAGACCTTCCTCACCAAATATAATTCTACCTTTGGGAACAGGAATTTCTGCTGCCCCGAGGAGATTTTTTGTCTCTTCTTTGTCACAAGCAATATCTACAGCAATGCTTCCTGTAGTGCTCGCAATGGTTGCACGAATTCTGCGTTGATTTACACCATAGCCTAATTGCACAAGCGAATTGCGATTGAGTCGAATAAATGGAATTCCACGTGCGACAGCTTCGTCAACGATGCAGCCCGTGCTAGGACCAAGCCGTTCGTCTTCACGAATTTCTCTTAACTTTTGTATATCATCAGTCAAATCATATTCTGCTCCACTCACTAGTGCCTCTGCAATGCGCACTGATGATCTGGCAGCGAACATTCCGGCCTTTTCTTCCATATAGTCGAACACTACATTATACACACCGGGGTTACCGGTTTCGCGTGTACGTCCAAAGCCGCAATTCATTCCCGCGAGCGTTTGAATCTCGAGCGCAATGTGCTCAATCACGTGACCCATCCATGTTCCTTCGTCCACTCTTTCAAAGAAGCCTCCGGGCGCTCCCACCGAACATCTGTGACTGTACATGCCCGGAAGTAACTTTTCAAGTCGTTCTCTAAAACCATCAATCTTATTGGTTGGGAGTTGCTCGAGTTCTTCGAGGTCGAGACGCATCTGAATGAGCTTTTTTCTGCGCACACTCCAATAGTTCGGACCGCGCATTACTTTAATGTCAAGGATCTTCATAAAAATCTTTCTCTGCTATGCGGCGGGTATAGTTCCTCCGCGGTTATGGTTTCGGTTTAAAAGGACATTGCGCACCCCATTTAAGGGCACTTTCAATGGTCAAAAAAGCAAACTGCGGTGAAAATAGGGAATTTTGTTTATTTCCAAAAAAAATCCAATCAGAAAGGGTTTTTTTTGACTTTATTGCAGAATCCGCATTGGGATTCGCCATGTAGTGCTAAACCCCAAAGATAGCCAGTGCTCTGGCCAGATTTTTATTTGATGGTGTATATTCATACATCCAGAATAAAAATCGAGAAAGTGCTTGATATCACAGGGGGTTAGCGCTGCAATAGATTTCCAATGCGGATCGCGGGTTTATAGGTCCTCTTGCGAATCTATAAGCCATTTACAGATTTTCTGTTTGTTTCAAAAATAGAAGGCGATTTGCTCGAAAGTTATTGCGTTGTTACGCAAGTATATCTCAAGTATTATTATTCGCAAAAGTTTCCAGAATGCCCGCTAATACTAGTATTATGTGGGTTTTAGACTTGTAGTAAAAATGCATTTGGGGTGATCGTTTCAATTATTTTTACTTCGTTTTTTGTTAGGTGTTAATTGAATAAACTGAAGTGAAAACTGTCTTTTTGTGGAGCATCATTTCTGCTCTTTCCATTGCTACAAATGGCCAATGCATTGTGGGGTCATTGAGTCCTGTAGGGCCCGGCTGTGGCTGTTTTTCGGGTTGCAATCTATCTGCTTTTGGAGGCCCCAATTGTGGAGCCGGTGTGCTTGGTGATTGTTTTGGCGGCCCACAATTTATGAGCATCAGTTTTTCATTGCCCGAAGGATGCGAAATGACGGTTGTGGCTACCATTCGAAATTACTCGGGTTGCTTCGCTTCTGCAGCAGACCTCAATGATTATCTCAAAGTCGAAGGACTATTTTCTAAATCGTATATCGAAGGCAATGGGAATATCACTATTTCGGATTCTGTAACACAGACGGGCGGAGTTGTTGCGATTAGTGCTTTTACTGATCGAGCAGATGAAATAGTCTTCTACGAACTTTATTACGAATCCGGAGACTGTCCTCTATGTCTTATTCTACCTATCGAACTAGTTAGTTTTAGCGCAAGTTTGGCCGGGAATTACATTCGATTCGAATGGACCACATTAACAGAAGTCAATAACGATTATTTCACAATAGAACAATCTGAAGATGGATTTCAATTCATAGGGATAACGGAAATTAGCGGCCAAGGAAATTCAACGTATACAAACAACTACGAAGCAATGATACCTATGATGGACGCCGGAATGCAATACTTCCGTTTGAGACAGACAGACTTTAATGGACAATTTAGTTATGGTCCGGTGATTGTATTCGATCATGAAGAGGTTGCCGCCCCATTCCTTACTCACAACTCGGAATACGGCGAATCTACAATGGTTTTCTGTGCCCCTCAAGCAGAACTGTTTGTCTTAAAGGAGTTCAGCGCTGAAGGAAAGCTACTTCAATCAAGAGATTTTACAGGCAGTGGCAATATCATGAATATTCCACTTTTCGGATCCACCGGTCTGAATATTGTCTTGCTGTTTGATAAGGCAGGAGAGATGATTTTCTCACAGAAGTACAGAGGTTAGTTCACCCTGAAGGCTGCAAAACAAATGTCATCCGTTTGTTCATTGGAACCTTTCCACTGAGTGATGAAGTCTTCGATACCGTTTTTTTGTTCTTGAAGCGAAGACTTGGCTTTTTCCTCTAGCAAGCGGAAAAGTCCAGATGACTTAAGTTTTTTGCCCTTTGGTCCACCGAATTGATCCGGCAAACCATCTGTCCAAGAGTAGATAATATCGTTGTGTTCTAGATCCACAGTTTGCGTACAGAATTTTGCATGACGAGAACTGTCAAACATTCCTAAGGGTCTTCTGGTACCTGGAATTTGTATGAACACTCCGCGACGCCAAATGGAAAGATTGTTATTAGCACCTGCAAACTTTAATTGCATAGTATCCTTTTGGATAGACCAGAATCCAAGATCCATTCCATCACCCGATCTTTCTTTGTCATTTCCACTGATAGCTAACACGAGCTTTTCGTCCATCATTTCTAAAATATGGTGCGGATCAGATTCCGGAAATTGGGCCACAGTTTCGCGAAGCAAATTGCAACCGAGTATACTCACCATCGCGCCGGGTACTCCATGGCCTGTGCAGTCGCCAGCAGCGAACATCACCACTTCATGTGGAGGACCTTGAACGCCGTTTAAACTAGTTTTTCCCGCCCAATAGAAGTCGCCACTTACAATGTCTTTGGGCATATATAGAACAAATGAATCTGGAAAAATGGCTCTTACATCGTCCTCTGAAGGGAGTACATTTTTTTGAATTCGTTCCGCATATCGAATGCTGCTGAGAATCTCGTCTTTTTGCAATTCAATTTCTGCGGTTCGTTCTACTACCTTTTGTTCGAGCACAACGTTTTGTTCTCTTTGTAGCAAATTTATCCTCTTCAGATTGAAGAAGGCCTCATCCTTGAACTGTTTAAATCGATCTACAATCGCGAGCGAGAGGAGTACCACTTCTGCAGCACTGCCGATTAAGAGACCATAGTCCGCAAAGAATTCACTTTGAATGATTCCGGCATTCGTTGCAACAAAACCGAAAACGGTGAACACTAAAAGAATAAATCCAATGAGGAAAAATTTCGCGGGTTTAAAGTTCTTCCGATAAACTAAAATCGATACAGGAATGATGGCAACATTTAGAATGAGGGCTGTCACATTCACGGTGATTACAGATACAAAAAATGGAGTGGGGAACCAGACTAAACTCAAGAGAGAATTTACCAAAAGCAGAATGGCGGTCCATTGGAAAACCCTATTTGCTTTTGGATAAAAGTTCTTCAGATCCAAAAAATGTTGGGCAAATTTTATCAAAAAGAAAATGCTAACTGAAGCAAAAAATGGATTTGCAATGTTTGCTAAATAAGGGATCTCTGGCCACAGATATTGAAATGCGTATCCTCCAAGTGAGAGTTGCAATAGAAGCAGGAAGAAATTGTACTGCACATAATAGAGGGTCGACCGTTCACGCACAATGGTGTACACGAAAAGGTTGAAGAGCAATACAAACAAAATAATACCGAAATAGCTCCCTCGGAGCATGTGATCCAAGTGGTCGCGGTCGGCAAGTGCATCAGGAGTCCACACGCTGATAGGAGCGAGAAGTTGTTCTCCACCACTATTAATTTTCAAAAGATATTCGCTCGAACCTTGATTAATTTCTGGAAGTGGAAACTGGAAGTAGCGATGATTGATCGAACGCGAGTGAAACTCTGTGGCATCACCAGTACTTTCAACTAGCGAATAATCTTCTCCCTTTTTTATGTAAAGGTCAACCGAGTTGAGAAGGGGATTTTTTATTTCAAGGATTTTTTTCTCGAATGGCAAAATCACAGAAGACACCTGTATTTTCAACCAAATATTTGAAGCATTAAATCCGAAGTTTGGTGAGCCTTCTCCGGGAATAGGTTGAAAGAGTGAATCGTTCAAAGAGTTGATCTTTTCGCATGTGAGTTCACGGGATTTGTCCTCAAAAAATTCGATACTGTAGTTCGGGATTTGGAATTGCCCGACATTCTTTTCTCTCTTCTCTTTGAATGTGCTTAATACAATGATGATTGTGGCAACTACAACCAAAGGACCAAGGGCCAAGGACCAGCGTAAAAGTGATTTTCTTAATAATCTTCTCATGTGTTTTGCACAGAAGAAACCGCAAAAGCGAATTTCCGGGCATTGTACTACGCAGATATTACGTTTTGGTTTCGGGAGAGGGACTGTCCAACATTAATGGGACCTCTAAAAACCTGTTTTATGTTTTGCGGAGACAAATCCCGGATTCCGTGTTAAAGTATCTGTATATAGGTCAAAGGAGTGAATCGGTATTTGATTTATACCTATGCGGTATTGTGCGAGGGAGGGGGAAATGGAGAATTGTTCTGTCGGAAATATTTTTATTGGATTTCAATCTCCTCATAAAAGGAAATTCAATTTTTCATTTTTTGAATAGGTGTAAATGCAACCAGGGGCTATTGTCTTATACCGCATAAACCCGGAATCCGAATTGGAATTCGCTATGAAGTGCTTGATATCAAAGAGGGTTAGCGCTGCAATGAATTTCCAATGCGGATTCTGGGTTAAACGACTCATCACCAGGCATGATTAAATTTAGTAACGAATAGTTCCCCCTATTCCAGAGGGGGGGGTGTTTTTACGGGGGTAAAAAAGGGTGATTTCACTCTTGTGTAGCAATGGATTTATGTCATTCTTTGCCTCTACACTAAAATAGTATCGAGAATTTGCAGATGGATTGAGTAAAACATCAACTCGTTCGAAAAGCACAGCGACATACTTAACCAAAGCTGACTAACTAAAATGGAACGATGAAAAGTTGTTGTTCTACTAAAGGCTCTCACGGTGCTTGAGAGCCTTTTTGTTTTTTGAGAACAGGTGTACTTGTTTTTATGGGGGACCGTTAAGAACCTGTTTTCTCCCGCATTGCTCATTGGAAGCACCTTGAGGTTAATGCGCCGCGGGATTCTCGAATCTACAAGATGGAACAAAGTAATAGTTCGACCTATGAATTCCGATATCTCCATCGCGTGATTAGGGTTTATGTTTCGCGGTCGTCAAAGAGAAGCTTCCTGACCGTAGTCAAGAAAGGCGCATAGCAGGATTCCCTGCAATGGATACATAGTGCAGTATTTCGCAGTAAATGACATCAAATTATACCAGTTCAGCTTGTAAAAGGTCCAAACTATTTTATAAGCATGAAGTGGTAAATGCCGTCAAAGTAGCTGTTAGAGGCCAATGGAGTGAAACGGAATTGGACTATTACTGATACATAAACGGTATCAAGTGGAGGAAATCAATGTAAAATTGTCGATTTACTAGGTGTTTTCTACCACTTAGATGTGGCCCGAATGAATTCATGGCGATTGGTTCTGATTTATAATTTGGTCGAAAAGAGGAGGAAGTTTTAGACGTTCTGAAATAGGACGTGATTGAACTGTAGGTTCAAAAAACAAATTATAAATCTCCAATAATCTGTCATTGACTACAGCACTAAATATGTCCACAACAAGGACTTTAGTCCGACTAAACACTTTATTTTAACGACGAAGTGCTTGAGAAGGCTTCAATTGGCCATAAATTTCCGTCCTTAATAAACCTTGACCAAAACAAATTTTCTATTGACATGGTGCTATGGTCCGAGAAACTTGGGACATGACTACCAACCCCCATTGTCAAATGAGTATTCAGAATTCTAATCCGAATACTTTTACTTGAATAGAGCGAACAATCTTATGAAATTTAAAAACCTCACCATTCTGATAAATGGAGTCAATTATTAACCTTAGCCTAGGATGAAAAAAAATCTTCTAAAAAAAGCACCGCAACAACATTGCTTGCAGCCTTTTCGATCGTGGGCCTGGCACAATTTCCATACACACTATGGCAAACTCAACTCGGCGGAAGCAGTTTAGAAACTGTGTACCGTGGAGATTTACTAGACCAAACCACGGATGGAAATTTAATCATCATCGTGAATACACAATCCAACGATGGCGATGTGGTAGGCAACCATGGATCTCGCGTCGTGTGGGCTTTGAAAACAGATGTTTATGGAAACTTTCTTTGGCAAAAATGCCTCGGAGGAAGTTCGGTTGATGATGGCACCTCGGTGCAGGCAACATCCGATGGTGGCTTCGTGATGTGCGGTATGAGCGAATCCACCAATGGAGACCTATTGGAAAACAACGGCAACAAGGATGCGTGGATACTAAAGGCAGATGCTGACGGAAATGTGGAATGGTCGCAAGTGGTTGGTGGCCCGACGAAGACGGTTTTTATGATGTAGAACTCACTGGAGATGGTGGCTAATTGGAGGTTGGCTACCACAAAGGGGTGGGTGGTGATGTTTCAACCGCATTTGGCGCAGACGATGGTTGGCTAGTAAAATTTTCAGCCACTGGTGTGGTGGATTGGAAGCGAGCTTTTGGGGGCAGTGCCAACGACTTTCTTTACGATATTGAAGCAACTATTGGAGGCTATCTCATAGTCGGGGAGGCGGATTCCGAGGACGGCAATATCAACCTAGCTCATAGCAATGATGCCTGGTTACTCAAAGTGGACAACACCGGCGTTTTGTAATGGCAACAATTCCTCAATAATGGTGCTCATACCATTTTTGATCTGCATAGTTTGGTAGTGAGTACCGATGGCCTTTCTACATAGGAGGGGCTGTCAATTATGCTGGCCCTGGCAATACATACGCTGTTTTTAAACACCACCCGTCTGGCGCTATTCAACGGACTTACTATGCTGAGGAGCCAGAACAGCGGGTGATTTACAATATTTCTGCTTCTTGTGAAGGAAGCCTCTTGCTATCAGGATATTTGGTTAATCCATCTGAACCTAACTACGATGGGTGGATTGGAAAATTGAATGCCAATGGCACTGAGCAATGGATGCAAACCGTTGAAATAGCGCCCTCAGTAAATAGTTATACATGTGGAATATTAGCGACCTCTATCAACGACTATGTTGCTGTGACCCAGCAAAACTCGGACGTGCGCATTTCGAGATTCAGCAACGTGAATGGGTATACGGTAGGACAGATTGTAACAACCCCAATTCCCGCTCAAGAGTTATGCGAAGGAAGCGAGTTTGTAGTAGCCTACACATCAACACCAACCAATTCTGGAAACGTTTTCACCTGTGAAATGAGCAATAGCTCTGGAGATTTTTCAAGCCCGGTTGTGTTAGGCACGATTCAATCCCAAAATTCCGGTTCGATTGTTTGTCAGATACCTGAATCAAACAGTGTGTCAGGATTTAAGATTCGGGTTGTAGCTTCTAATCCTTACATGATAGGGTCTGCAGTGGGGTTTGAAGATTGCAACTCTATCAATATCTCGAACGCAATGGTGTCGCACTTTGTAGAAACAATGGGTACCAGTGGTGTCATTACAACTATTGCTTTGCATGAAAGTGCCAACGCATTCGACATGGACAAGCTATACCATGAGTGGATCTGCCTCGGTAAATGCCAATGGTTTTTCTGAAAACTATCCCAGTGCTTCAGCAGGCATGAATATAGAATTGGGCAATGTTGCGGGTACCTTTTTCCAGATATCCAATATTACCAACAACGGAATCTATGATTTGAGGGTGAGTTTTGGTATTTACAAAAGCTATAACAACAGCAGTAGTGCTAATATGACCGTAGAGTATAGCACCAATGGAACCACCTTCATTCCTCTCACCTATACCCTCGGAACAGGTGCTGGCACTTCGGGTTGGCACTATGTTACCTGTGCCGAATCCTTTTATGCATCCACCGAGTTGAGTCTGCGCTTCAAACGTAATTCCGGAAACAGTTCTGTGTTCAGGATTGATGACATACTGCTCACAAAAGCCGGAACTCCTGCCATTTCAGGCGATGGGCCAAATGAATTTTGTGCACCTGATGACATTATGCTCACGGCAGAGGGAGGTGCGTTTTATTTGTGGAGCAGTAACGAAGAAAGTCCATCTATAGTATTGGATTCAGGTATAGAAACATACTTCTGTTACATCACTTCATTAAATGGCTGTATAATTAAATCAAACAAGATTGAAGTAACTGTGGGGCCTACATTGTACTATGCGGATGTGGATAATGATGGTTATGGCAATTCCTCAATGAGTAGCCAACAATGTGAGCCATGGGGAATATATCAAGTGCTTGCAGGAGACGATTGTGACGACAATAATGCAGCCATCCACATAGGGGTAGTTGAGCAATG
>JAWXBG010000109.1:0-12458 GCA_034439875.1 Flavobacteriales bacterium | reverse complement strand
CGTTCGGCCTGAATGATTTCATTTGATTTTTGTTCTGAGAGGCGCAGCGTTTCAAAATTGTAAAACGAACTGCTCTCCAGCATATCACTCATCAGGTAGAGCTGCGCATTTTTGCCAGAATTCTTTTTGAAATAGGAACTTGCTGCAATAAGCGCAGCCATTATTTCGGTGCCGTTTACATGGTTCGTTGTATCCGAAACTTTGGTAGAAAATTGAGTGACTAACTGGTCGCGAACCTGCGCAATATCACTTTCAAATTTCTTCCGCTCCTTTGCGACATAGGTGCTGTTGTCAGGATGTTGGGGCGTAAAAAATCCAAAAGTATGCTCCACAATTTTTTTGGTTTCCATCAAACTTTGATTAGTAATGGGTGTGGCATAAATCACATCGCATTCGTCCAATTGACGGGCAATTTTCGGAAAATTAGCCACATAGTTCGTGCGTGATTCCATAGCACGTGCGCTTGACGAAAAATCAATCAGTACCACAAAGCAATCCGATTCTGCCGGGCATTCATATACAGCATCACAGTTGCACGCTACAGCAAGTAACCCAAGGCAGATGGAAAGGAATAATATTTTTTTTTGCATGTCAGTTATCCGTTTCGGTTATCGCAATTCCATGATATGGTTTTTTCGTCCAGGTTGCCGGGCAACTGTGGTACTTTAACCGGTACATTGAAGCATAGGGGAGTTTGTGCATCATTCCGCGCTTCTATGTTGGCGGTGCGGTAGGTACGCATAAGTGTTTCTCCGGTATCAGCTATTTCCTTTGCATTTTCTACATGTGCTTCAAATTCCTTTTGCCTCAGTTGGCGAACAATAATGAGTGGACTTCCTGCCTTTTTTAATGCTTCGGCTGCTTCCTCCACACCTACTTCTTCCACTATAAATTCAGCCTCAATGGAGAGAAAGAGTTTTCGCTTTTTGCGATATTCTGTTTGATTGGTTCTTGAACCGAAATAGGCAAGCAGCATAGAAACAAAAAACACAGCCATATTGATGATGAAGAAAAGTGTAGTGAGTTTGGTGGGTGTGGCATCTGCGTTTATCAGCCTAGTTTTTTCAACCTGATGCGTCACCTCATTGTAGGTTTCAACCGGTGCATTGAGGTCTTCGAAATAGATAGCACGACCTATAGCAAGGCCGTACATAAGTGCCAATACTACCAATGGCCCAACAGTGAGAAGTATCTTATCGGTCTGCGTTTTTGTTTTTTGTTTAAGGCCCATACCCATGATGTGGGCCGCAGCAGTAGTTACTGCCCCTATGCCTGCGGCAAGCAATAATTTCTCGTTGTCGCTTGAGCCAAGCAATGAAAAAATTTCGGAGTTCACAAAAATTTCGAACACACCGAGAAGAATGAGAATTGGCCATTTGAACCAACCCGTTACCAGAGGCTGTTCAAAATTCTCAAACTCTTCACGCACCTTTTCGTACCTGTTGGTGAGTGCATTCAACTCTGACTTTTTCTCAACCAATTCACTATGCGCTTTATCGCGCAAATGCAATTTGTCGCAATAACTGCTCATCAGCTTTCGGTCGAGTTGCTCCCACTCAAGGCTCACAATCGAGATGTCGCGTTCTGCTGCATGGTACATTTCTTCCTCATTGCGCGCTGGCTGTTGCTGATTGTTTAGCGGATATGGGAGTTTGCTTTCCTTAAGAAATTGCCAAATCTTCCATCGGAAGCTGCCACCATCGCGACAACCCTTTTTACGTGCAGCCCGGTGTGAATAAGTGAAGGTTTGTTTTTTCACTATTCTAACTATTTCTTTTTAATCACTTTGCAAATCTGATAGTTTCCCTTTTTTGGGGAGCCTGAAAACTCGATTATCACAAGTTCAATTGCTGAATTCACAGCGTCTTTAACCCCAGAAACATTTTTGATTTCTTTCTGCCCTTTGACGTAAAGCTGAACCTTTGCATTGCCGCTTTTTACTTCGAGCACAATTCCCTCAATAACATCATTTTTTTTAAGAGCCTCAATGGATGGCCAATTCTCATTTACTTGAGTAAATTCAAGTTTTTTGAAATTGATAAACTAATTATGTTCATTAAATGAATCATCTAAGTTTTTATCGGGATCAATAAACTGCCCAAATCCGGTTCCTTTTCTTGCACCTGCACCGAAATTAAGTAGCAAGTAATAGAACAACTTCTCTTTTTCACTGCTTGTAAGCCCCCCATTATCATTAAGCAAAAATTGAAACCGAATCTTTACACCAGGTACTAGTTTCAAATGCTTGATGGGGACAGGATTACGAAGGGGATGCTCGTGAGGGGTGAGCACATCTTCACCTATGAAAACATCCTGTACTTCGTGAGGTGGGTTTATATCAAAGACCTTAGCGATTGTGCCTTTACATGGAAAGGCATCAAGAAAAATATCCTGCTCCGTTGAGGAGTAGCATACCTTTTTGGGTCTTTTGCCGTCAACTTTCATTTCAAAACCTTCGAAAATGGCATTCTCTAATATTTCGATTTGCTTGGCATCCCCTGTCGTTTTATTCTCTTTTAGTTCAAGTTTTAAGTCAACGTTCAAAATGCGGATTAGCCTATCTGTAACTGCTTTTTTCAATGTGCTGCTGCCTCTAATTCTACCCGGGAAAAAGCTGCGGAGAATTCCTTTGACTGTGGAGCCGGGTAATACTGGCAAACCCGTGGTGAAGTCAAAATAGAAACCCGTTTTTACTTCGGTTTCGTGGGGGTGAAGTTTCAGATTGCTTTCACTGGGTATAGTGGTTTTTGCAGCATGCCCATAGCCAAGGCCCATCATCATTCCAGGCCAGGCTATTTGCAACTCAATACTTTTGAATGGCCGAGTTGCAGTCCCTGCATCGTCCATCGCAAGCGGCTTCCACTTATCGCCAAGTGCTTCAGCAAAAAGGGCTTGGTGCAACTCTTTTGTTTTATTTCTGTACCTACTTCTATAATCCGCACTCAATTCTTTGAATACAGTCTTATTAAAAGCCAGTCCGGGGTTACTCACGTTCATCTTCATTTGATTTTGGTTGTGGGAAAGTGCGAAGCGCAATTTTCAATGCTGCGGCTGCCGCAGCGATGTTTTCCATTTTACGGGTGTCACGAGTGTAATAGGAGCTGAGCTTTTTCATGGTTTCAGGAGCTTCTGTTACGGAATTTTCTTTTCGAATCAGATTGAGAATACTTAGGGGAATTAGTGAGCGTTTCTCTATACCGCCTGTGCTTTCCTCAAAAAAAATGATGGCAGCCAAGGGTGTACTGTTAATCATGTCAGCCCCGAAGGAAGAGAAATAACCGTGATAGGTTTTAGATATGAAATTTGTTCTCACTTCTGTTGCGCCACGATTCTCCCAAATGAAGAAACTTTTTTCTCTGGTTTCCATTTCTCTAATTACATCAATTGCTTTTGGGATAAGCGCATCCATTCTTTTCTTGCTAATCATGAGATTGAATTGATTTTGGTGAAACCATATCCTACAGAAGCATTGCCGCCTACTTGAAGGGTGTTGCCATTCAGATTGAAATCGTTGCTCCGGTCTTTGTCCCAGATGATGGGGAAATACATCAACGATTCACGCGGTAACACCTGTTCATACCACAGGTTTTGGCTTTGTCCGTCTTCCAGCGCGTTGCGGGCAATCACAGGCAGGTTGTAATCGTTGCAGAGTTCAATCATGTGTGCATCACTAACAATCACCAATGGGTGTGTGGTGCTGCCCAATAAAGTTTTGAGAGTGCCTTCAATGTTGTTGTCATTTGAGTTAGGAATCGGATTGCTGTTCGTATCAATGCCGAGTTGCCCAAGGTCAACCTTTACTGACGGATTATCCTCTGGAGTTGATTGAAAGCCACTACTAGCTTTGCGAATGTGATCCTTTACTTTCTCCAATAGGCTTTTGTTGACGTAATTACCTATAATATCCGCATACAGTTTCAGAAAACCATTGACCAGTGCCGGAGATGTGGCAATAAAAAAAGGAGTCTTGTCGCTTCTTACCGGCAGTGCCAGCAAATGGGCGGGTAGGAAGTGGCATAAACCCTGTGTTGTGTTTTCATCATCACGGGCTGCAGTGTTTCCACCCTCCTTCGCCAATTCATCTTTTTTTCTTCGATTTCGGGCGGTGTCGCTCCCGAAAACTTCAAGCAGAAGTTTTTCGCCTTTGTCATTAAATTTCTCTTTGATAGCACCTTTCAGCCCGCTGCTATTGATGCAGGGGAAACCCGTAGCTGCATCGCGCTCGATGAGTTTGTCAATTACTCCGTAATTGGTTTCTCCGCTTCCCACATGCAAGTTGGTGATAGCGCGGAGTAGATAGAATTGAGTCACCATATTCATTGATTTTATTTTGATTTTCCTTTAGGTAATTTTTCAAGTCGCTGAAATTGATTGTAACCGATGTTGCAGTATGCTTTCTCTTTCTTGAGTGCTTCCTCAATCTCGATTGCGGCATCATCATCCTTCGCAATCAATATACTGCCGTGCTTTATTAGGGTCTTGGCAGGAGAAGCAATTCCTTGCTTACTCCCTTTCCACTCAGTGGGGCGTTTGTTCCACTTCTCACCTGCCTTGCTCTCGGTACGCACACTTCGGAAATGCTGCGTTTCGCTAACCGCTGAAGTGCAGTGGTCGTAGATGCTGTTGCTCACCAGCGCATCACTTAGAAGGACGAAAACATTTCCTGTTCGTTTAGTTGCAGGTCGAGAAGAATTATGCAGATCAATGCTCATCTTGTAAAGGGAGCGGTCGCCTCCGAAGCGCACAACAGCAGGCTCCTCCCATGCATAAAACTTCAGTTTATCGGATTCTTCAATTTTTGCAACGAAACTGAACGCGAATTCAGGGTTCATTCTCCAGAATTCGGTGTGGAAGAATCCAGCATCGTTGGGAATGCCAGCATAACTTTTAGTAATTCCAGGCCGAGCATCTTTCCAGAAAATACCGCTCTTTGTCCAGTCGGGTTTATCAAAACCGTGAGCCTCAATGTGATGGTCTGCCCCTTTGCATTCTGCATCAAAAGTGTTTCCCAAATAGTCAGAAAAGCAGAGTGCAAAATGTTCAGTTTTTTTCGGGTCGTATCGATTGCTTGCAGCATCCTCAAAGAGTGCAAGCGATTGCCATTGTGCTGAGCCATCGCCAAAATTTGTTGTTACAGCCACCGGTTTTTCAGGCAATTCGCAAGAATTGCGCAGTGGAAACAAATCCACAGTGTCAGTGTAAATGCTCAAGGCTGAAATACTTTTAATGACTCCGAATGATTGGCTGCTCCCATCAAAACTTTTACTGCCTATCAGTGAAGTCCAGAGAGCATGATTTTTCCCCAACAAATCCGCTCTGCGCAAGGCTTCGTATCGGAGGAAGCCGAGCACACCGGTTTGTTGCGGCAACATGCGGCTATGCTGATGGTAAGCCTGTTTGAAAAACGACTTCTCGTCACCAAAAAAGATGGTATCGAGCGGCTTGAGGATAAAGCGGATTGTTTTAGTTCCTGAACTCATTGCTTCGTATAAAATGGATGAATCGTAATTGTCCGTGAAGAGTATCTATTGCTTCCTCTATTCTTTCTCTGAGTGACCTTCCCTCATTTTTTTTGCTTTGATTTAGCATTCCGATAAGCAGTGCACAGATTTTTTTCCAATAGTCTTCAGTGTACTGATGAACTCCTTCATCAAGTGCATTGTCGAACAATGCGGTTATGCTTTCTTTTAGCTCAACTTCATTGTCTTTAACAGCGCGGTGTTGTATGGCAGATTGATAGAATCGCAGTTTTTGCGAGAGTGAGTTGATGAATTGCTCAGCCTTTTCAAGTTTCGGGTCTGAGGTGTTGTTAGCATCAAGCAGTAGAAGAAATGCGTTCCATGATGCTTCATCATTCTTGTCAATTACACCCCCAAACCACTGCCCGCTGTGCTTCTGCACCTTGAAGTTTATGCGATTGCGGCTTTTGTAATCGTTGTTCTTCACCGCCTTCATCAGTTCAAAGCTCTGCTCATAAGTTTCATGCAAGGGGTGCTTCAAATATCCGATGGAAACACCGTATGTCATGCAGGGGCGATCCTTCTTTTCCTTAAGCGATGGATAGTTTTCATACTCTCCATTTGCATTCTTCTTATTAAAAATGACATCGAACTTTTGATCAATATCGCGGATAAGGTGAAACACAGTTTGAAACATTTGATTGTCGCCTTCTTTTTTTCGGCTCGCCACGGGCGCAAAAAACACGAGGTCGTCACCACCTATGTATATTGGTGCGCCTCCATAGCCCCAATCGGTTTGGCAACCACCGGTGAACCGGCTGCCGGCGATCACAATGTTGGCTGCTTTGGCAAATTCAAGCAGGTCTTCTGAGAATTTTGTAACTTCTTCTGGTTTCAGCGCACCAATCAGACTGCCAATGCGGTCTCCATCGCCATGCACAATGGCTACATAGCGGTGGTAGGTGCGGTGATAATCTTTGGTTCCTTCTATTGAGAAGAGTATTGCGAGCAATTCATCTTCCTTTGCATCCGATTCAATGTCAATGACACCTTCAGCCAAGGCAGCAGTTGTTTCCTTTTCCTTCTCAATCAGGTCAAGATAATCCCGCCTGACAATTTTGTCGTATTGTTCCTTAATTTCATCCGAAATGAAACGTAGTTCGGTCGTTGTGATTTCAGGTAATGATGGGAAGTGAAGAAATTTCTTTCTATCCTTACCGTACTCGGTTGTGTTGAAGGCATCCCTCAACAACCAGCTGTGATTGATACCCCGTAGGAATACTTTCATGGGATCGGGGTCGAAGCCAGCAATAGAGGAGCGAAGCTCAGCATGGTCAAGCAGCACATTCATGCTCCTAACAATACCAAGATTTTCTCCTTTATCAGTTTTGAGATTCAACGCATCTGGGTTGGCTAACACCGTATAGACCTGAAGGTAATTCAGCAAGTAATCTTTTGCTCCATCCCAATTTTCTTGTACTTTTTGTTTCAATAATTTGGCAAAGGGGTCGAAAGCAGGATAAGTTTTGATGGCGGTCATTATTTCATTTACCACTTCCTCTTTTATTTTAACGACAACTTTCGTTACATAAGCCCATTTGTCCTCACCAGCTTGTATAATGATTCTGTCTGGATAGAGACCAACACCCGGATGAATGTCGTCAACAGCAGCAGGGCTTGGCAATAGAATCTTGAACTTGTCAGCGTTCAAACGCTGAACAAGTTTGCGGCAGAGGTAAGAAAACAAGTAACTGCCGCCCCACAGTTCGCGTGTCTTTTCCGCCTTTTTAAAGGTCTTATAAATGGGGCCAATAGTGATGCCTATGTATTGGGTGTTGATCATAGTCTTGTAGAAGTTTTAGTTTTTGCCTGTTTGGCCAGTTCAGAGAACACCTTGGTAAGAAAATCTAACGCTGGATTATATTCATGAGCGTCAACCCACTCTTTCCCTCCCAATTCTCGATTAAATTTACTTATACTAAACGTACTTCCATGTCTTTTCGGAATTGACTCGCTTCGTCCGTCCCTGTGAGTAAAAATTTCTTCACCGTCTTTTACATAATCACTCGGATTAACCGCGAATGACTCTTCCAAAAATTCATCAAAATTAAAATGATTAGGGAACGGTAATTCGAGGTTCTTTAGCGAACCTGAAATATCGAACCACTCTCCGAGGATTTGGGCCTCTTCAATATTAGTCCTTACACCATTTTCTCTGAAGGCGTCTTTAATATACCTCGGTACTTCAAAGAATACCCTAAATGTATTTAACGCAGTTCTTATCGGCTTGAAAAAAAGAGGCGACTTGAATCGAGCTATTTTGTCTTTTAATCCATTGGGAGAATATTTTTCGAGGTGAGACTTGTTCACTGATGCACTGTTGTAACTCATCCAAGTTTGTTGGGAAGACAAGCCCAATATGTCCCGCCAAATCAAATGCGCTTCCTCAGAGGCGTTTGGTTTTTGCACAGTAGGTTTAGGCATAATCACCTTCAAGCCTGAATTCCAGTTAATGGGTGAATCAGTATCGTTATGAACCACTTGCTGCCAACTTTCTTCACTTGAGAAATGAGTTTGTTTGATGGTCTTCTTATCCCATTGCCGGGTTTGGCCTTTTGCGTATTTCCACATCAGAGATTTGAAGTACATAGAACCTTTATCATGCGGACTTATCCCGCTCCTTAGTGTCTTATAGAACAAGTCAATCTTTTCAAAAAGGATACTAATACGATCGGTATCTGTATTCCCTTGAACCTTCACATCAAAATTCCAGTCGAACTGTTCATTGAAAAAAATTTCATGGTTTTGTGGGTATCCATCAGTGCCTCTTTCGATGAAGAAACTCCCAAACCCCTTTCCCTGTCTTGTGCCAAAGTTGGTTTTGAGAATGAACTCTGGGAACTGCTGTTCGATTTTATTAATAAGGTCGGTATAGGGAGAAGAGAAAGTTACAATCACCCCCTTGTGGTATGAGAGACGTTTGATGCGTTCATCACCTGTTTTAAAATCCTGAATCTTAAGTTGATTTCCAAAATAAGGTGGATACTCCTTTCCAACTATCTTTATGGTTTGACCGCCTCTTTGAAATTCTTCAATTCTTGTATCTAGCTCATTTTTCAAAATGTTATCTCCAACTGCCACCACTTTCACCGAATAGTTCAATCCCGGATTTGACTTGTCTTTCTTTTTTGCTCCTCTGAGCCACTTCCTCAAAGTATCATCTTTCAACGCTTTATCAATCCGAGCCTCGGCCAGCCCTTGGTGACCAATAATCCATTTGTCCAGTTTCGCCTTGAGTTCAGTTGGTCGGATGGTGGCGTTTTTCTCATGCCACTGAAAATGGATCATCGGCGTATGCTGCCTTAGTTTGAATTCCAATGTGAAGGGATTGTTCATTACTCTTTAGTTTTTACATTTTTACTCAAATAGTAGTCGCATAAATTTTTTACTTTCGCGTCATCAGTGCTATCTTTTGTAACAGTCGTTCTTCCTGCGCTGTCTTTGGTTTCTACAACACGGCGACTGAACTCCATAATTTTTTCCAACGCACCAATTGGCAATGTGTATTCCCCCTTCTCAGAGTCAATTTTCGATCTAAGCCTTTCCTGATTATTGTATCGTGTAGTTTCCTCTTGCTCCCTTAACTTTTGTACACCTGTTTTTTCGAACTCGACAAATACTTTGGACATCTCAATTATCGAGGTCCGCAACACGAACGTCACTAATGTAAAAGCAACGGTGTAACAAACAGGCAATACCCAATTTCGCAGTAATTCATCTACCCTATTTCCAATCATGAAAAGGCAAAATACTGCTAAAGCAAAGCCGAACAAAACGATCGCAACGGATATCAAAAATGCCCTCATAGATATTATTTCTTTTTTGTAATGACCTTAATAGTGAATATGAGAAGTGCCGAAATCCCGGAACCAATCAATAACCAATAGATCGCATTCCAATCAGCACTGTCTTCCAATTGCATGGAACCGCTAAAAATGTTAGCCCCTAGAATTCCAAATACAACTGTGAACGGCAAAGCATAGGTTGCAATAGTGGTAAGAGTTGTTTGCTGTGCCGCTTGCTTCTGTTGTTCGCGCATGGATACATAGTCGTGCAATTCGCTTATCTCTGTATCAAGGTCTTTTACATTTTGCTCAATGCGCATGCTTTTTTGCAGTAGGTCATACAGCTCAATTCCCTGTTCCTGCGCGGTGACTTCCCGGAAGTAAATTTTGTTTACAAAACGTATGTATTGCTTGTAAAGGCTTGCAACTTCGCTGGTTAGACCCTTTTCAGGTTCTAGTGATGAAATGCTCGTTACCTCATCGGAAAACCGTATAATGCATGATCGCTGCACAAGACATAACTCAGCCAGTTTGTAATACATGGTCATCATGTGACTGGCAATTACGGCATTCATATAAAATTTCAAAACTTCAGGTGTCAGGCTCACAAATGAATAGCGCGTAACTCCGTACAATGTGCCATACTCGGCCCACCTGGCATTGGTTTGTTCTTTCAAAAGTTGCCAGGTCACCTCTTTATCTCGATGAGTCCGATCCTTTGGGTTATCCACAAATAGAAACTTATACCACCAATCGTTGTTACAATATCCATATGTGAATTCCTTTTTTCCAACTACATCTTTTACTTTTACTTTGTCTATCGTTTTGCCTTCCGCATCAATTGGCACATTCAACTCTTCGGTAAGTTTGGCGTTGCCGTACCAGCAGAGCACAAACATTCGATCGTCAAGCGTGGGCTGGAATTCGATGGATGAAAAGAAACCAGCCGAAAACAACGTTGAAATATGCCGGGGAATTCTATACAAGTCATAATTATTTTCCGACTGATAGAAATCCTCGGTTATATCTGGTTTGTTGTGTTGACATATTTTGATTTCGTTTGCTAATTCACCTCGGTCAAAAGCCAGCCGTTCGCCAAAATTTCGAGACTCAAAAAATTCTTGTGAACCTACTTTTTCAGTTTCGGTAGGAACAAATGGCGGAAAAATTCTTCGCCCAAATTGATTAATCCTCAATATGTCATTGGGGCTGCTTTGTTTCTTACTTCGGTTGTAAAGGTGAAAAGACAAAACGCCCACACCTGAACTATACACATGAAGGAGTATGCTTTCGATATCAAGTGCATATTCATATTCTCCTGTCTTGATGACATATTGCGCAGGTTGAGAAAGTATATAGGAATAATGCGTAAGGAAAGAATCTTCCTTTTCGGTATCGTACAAAGCGGGGTGTACAAACTTGTGGAAGTAGTTCGCTTCATTATAGTAGAGAATCGTTTTAGGTGGATAAAATCCAATACTCCTTTTCCATCTGGAAGTACTGTCCATCTCACGACAAAAGTCTTTTAGTTGGGTTTGTTCTTCAAGCAAAAACTTCTTGCCATCCTTCGATTTCAGTTTCCAGTCAAATGAAAACAGAAAAACATGGTAACTGTAAAAAGGTTGTACTACCGATATTTCTTCTTCGTAGTCCACTTTTATAGTTGAATGAGTCTTTTATAACACAGCATCGAAGCCTTCGCATCCCATAGCGCATGGTGTGGTTTGAATTCTTTCGAATCTTCCATTCCGGCAAAATTCCTTCGTGGCTCATTAGTATCTTTTTCTTTTAGCTCGAACAACGTACAGATGTCTCTTACCACGTAGTGTATCTGAGTTTTTTCGGTATCCGATTTCATTTTCGGTAAAATCAGCGCCCCTCCCCACAACTCACAAAACAGTACCCAATCATACGCATGATTGTCTCCCCACATTTCAATTTGTTCATTACGATCGAGAAATACTTCCAATTGAGATTTTACCTCAGCGCTGTTGCCCTTCATATATACTACATTGTTGTCTTTATCGATGAACTTGCTGCGATCCAAAAAAGAAAGATGTGCAATTACATTTTGTTTGTGCCAATCGCTCAAGTGTGCTTCATCGTAGTCATCAAACTCCGCATAGAACGAATCACCGCTTTCACCCACAAGCGCCAAACTAATGAGCTGACTATTTTGGGTAAGCGATGTAAATTCAGTATCTAGAAACAATTTCATACAAGGAGTAAATTCATAAAAAAAAAGAAAAGCTAAATACGCTTCGAAAATTTTTTTCTCGTGCTATCCGCACACCTCCGCACACACTAAAACCTATAAATGTTAAACTCCGATACGAATTCCCGGATTTTATGTTGAGTTATTTTAGAAAAATTTCAATATATCCAAAAAGCTGAGGTACTAAGAACAAATTAATAGTTGCAACGATATGCCATTTAACCTTAATAACCATTTTTAACAACACAATGTTTTCAACTTGGTGTTAACATAAGTTATTAACAAATGTTGATAACACATACCTCTTTACTACCTCGGCTATGCACAGCTAACCTCCTTTTGTAATGGTAAAGAGATATTCAGAATGTATCCACCCACTCTTAGTGCCAATTCCTGCGGTTAATGGAAGCTTCAAAAACCAATGTAATACCGTTTGGAATTATGTAATATCGGTTGAGCCGAGTCATATTTCGTTTCACTACATTGAACTAAAAAAATATCTCAACGGCATTTAATTCCAACATTGCTTATTAAATGGTCCAAACTATTTTAAAAGCAGGAAAGAGGTAAATGCCGTGAGAGTACATGTTATAGACTCATGAACTGAAACGGAATTGGACTATTACAGATACATAAACCCGAATCACGCGATGGAGATATCGGAATTCACAGATCGAACTATTACTATGTTCCATCGTGTAGATTCAAGAATCCCGCAGCGCATAAACCCCAAGATGCTTCCAATGCGCAATGCGGGATAAACGGCATTTACCGTTTCATGCATTCAAGATGCTGCAGCGCATTACCCAAAACATAATTCCAATGCGTAATGCGCAATAAACGGCATTTACCATTTCATGCATGCAACATGCTGCAGCGCATTACCCAAAACATAATTCCGATGCGCAATGCGGGATTAAGTAACATGGGTATTACCTT